>NZ_CP060695.1:836250-1145625 GCF_014352875.1 Polaribacter pectinis | reverse complement strand
TTGTGGAAAATAATTAAAGTTAATTAAAATATTGTGGTTTTGGCTAACGGTTTTGTGTAAGAAAAGTTACGTTGATTAAGCAATAAAGTTACTAAATAAACACGAACGGTGAAAATCCGAAGGATTTTCCCAAGTGAGCTAAAACTAGCAATTTTACTTACACAGTGTTGTAGCTAGTATTTTATTCCGTTTTTATTTAATATTTTCTCCGTTTCATTTTCGTTCAATTCTCTAATTGTTTTTCCAGAATGTCCATATAAGTCAGATGTGTTTTTTGGTCTGTTGAATTTTTTTAAAGAATAATTGAATTTTTTAGTTCCGAAATTATAGTTAATTGAAAGTATCACTTTAGAAGAATCTACCAATACAACATAATTATCATTTTCCATTTCTATTCCTCTATTCCATTTGTCAAAACAGGCATATTTAGCATAAAATCTTGGAACTTCTGAACTTTTATTTATCCAAGTTTGATAAACATAGGTGTCTTTACCTTTCCTAATTAAAGAAGAATCAATGGGTACAAGTCCGATTTCAATTCGCTCTTTGTTGAATGAAGTTCCGTATAGTTTTGGATGATATTTTTTTAAGAATTCGAAACTAAAATATAAAATCAGTATGACATTTAATATTTTCCAAAGATGTTTTTTCATATTACCTACAATTCTAATGATAAGGTGAGTTTTAATTCACTTTATGATGTGTTAGCGAAGTTATATTTTTTTAAGTTTAGAAACAAACCAAACTATAATGTGTTAATTTTTGTTGAATAACTTATAGGTAAACTCCAATACAAAACAAAAAACAATAATTCCCAAAGCAATTAAAACACCAGTTTTATTAGTAGAATATTGCTGAATTATCAAAGTAAAAAAAGCTAAAAGACATAAAATACAAGCTATTAAATGAATTGTTTTTTTAGATGCTAATTCCTTATGTTTTTTGAAACCGATATAATTTACAATACTAAAAATCAATAAAAAACCAACACTTCCTGCAGTAGAAATACTTTGTAAGTTGAAAAGGTTTACTAATAAAATAGATAATACAGCAGTTATTAATAAACCAATGGGTTTGCCCCAAAATTCATGACAAAAATATTTAGGTAATTCGTTGTCTTTAGCAATGTCATAATTTACTCTTCCACTGCCTAAAATGGTTGCATTTATGGCCGAAAATGTAGAGATTAATGCTGTAATTGTAATAACTGTAAAACCAATTTGACCTAAAGTGGGTTCTGCAGCTTTTGCTAAAACATAATCTTCTGCATTTGCAATTTGTTCAAAAGGCAAAGCGCCAACAGTAACAATAGCTATTAAAATATATAAAACAACTACAAAACCAACAGCGCCAAAATAAGCTTTTTCGGTATTTTTTTCTTTGTCTTTAAGGTCAGAAATTGAGTTAGCAATCAACTCAAAACCTTCATAAGCGACAAAAATTACCATTCCACCAGAAATTAATAGTAATGGACTTTCCCAGTTTTTGGGCGATAATTGTTGCAGATTTTCTGGATGAATAGAAAGTCCGTAAAAACCAACTCCAATAAAAGCTAATAGAATTAATAGTTTTATAATAACTGCAATAGATTCTATTTCGCTGACTAACTTTACACTTAAATAATTAATAAATAAAGCAATTAAGATTATTGAGGTTTGAAAAATGCGAACATCAATATTTTTTTCTCCAGTTACAGAAAGCAATTCAGCACAATAAGAACCAAAAGCAGAAGCGTATAAAGCCAACATTACAATATAGCTAATCCATAATAAATTATTTATTCCGCCAGCAAAAACTCCATTTCCAAATTGTTGATGAATGAATTTTACGGTTCCGCCATTTTCTGGATATTTTTTTGAAAGTTTTGCATAAGAATAGGCAGTTAAAAGTGCAATAATTCCTGCAAAAAGAAAGGCAATAGGTGTTCCTCCTTTGGCTAAAGAAACAGCCAAACCAAGCACAGCAAAGATTCCACCTCCAACCATTCCTCCAATTCCGATGGAAATAGCGTCTTTTAATCCGATTTTTTTATTCATTTTATAAATTTTAGAAAAACTGGAAAATATTATAAGTTTAAAAGTCTATTTGCAGCAGAAAAAGGTGTTGTTTGCTCGTTTTCTAATTTCTTTATTTCTTCTTGTAAAGCTGTTTTTATCAACATATTATTGTAAAAATTATCTTTTAATTGCTGGTTTATAGTTGACAACAACCAAAATTTATTTTGCTCATTTCTTTTTGTGTTGAAATAATTATTCTCTTTAGTTAAGAAAATATAATCAGTAATCATTTTATCTATTTCAGCAATGCCACAATTATGCAACGCACTTGCTGTTAAAACTTTTGGTTGCCATTTGCTTTCTTTTAAAGGATATAAATGCAACGCTCTATTAAATTCAACTTTAGCAATTTTTGCGTTTCTCTCGTTTTCTCCATCGGCTTTATTTATAACAATTGCATCTGCCATTTCTATAATTCCACGTTTTATTCCTTGCAATTCATCTCCAGCGCCAGCTAACTTCAATAATAAAAAGAAATCTACCATAGAATGAACGACGGTTTCCGATTGTCCAACACCAACAGTTTCAATAATAATAGTATCAAAACCTGCAGCTTCACACAAAATAATACTTTCTCGAGTTTTTTGAGCAACACCACCTAAAGATGTTCCAGAAGGCGAAGGTCTAATAAATGCATTTTTGTCGGTCACTAATTCTTCCATTCTAGTTTTATCACCTAAAATAGAACCTTTATTTACAGAACTACTTGGATCTACAGCCAAAACAGCGACTTTTTTTCCTTGAGAAGTTAAGTGTTTTCCAAAAGACTCGATAAATGTGCTTTTTCCAACACCTGGAACTCCAGTAATTCCTATTCTAATAGATTTATTTGCAAAAGGCAAACATTGTTCTAAAATTTCGTTGGCTTTTTGTTGATGTTTTACATTCGTACTTTCTACCAATGTAATGGCTTTACTTAAAAAAGTAATATTTCGGTCGAGAATTTTAGCAACATATTCTTTAACAGAGTTTTGTTTTGCTCTGCTTAATTTAATCTTTTCTGCACTAGTTTTACTCGTTGTTTCTGGTTTAGAAACGCCGTCTTTTTCGTGTAAAGCAGAAGATTTTTTATTCATTGTAAAGTTATTAGTGTAAATTTAATCATATTTTTTGCAACACTCCAAAAAATGTGTCGTCTATAGAGTAAGAAAGTTTTAATGAAACCAACCAAACAATTACATCAACCAATTATTGACTTATGCAAAAATAATTGTGCAAAGTCGCAAATGCAACTGTACAATTTGTATTGTAAAGCAATGTTGGTAGTGGCTCATAGGTATGTAAAAGATAGATTTATTGCAGAAGATGTTATGCAAGATGCTTTTATAAAAGCGTTTAAATACATAGAAAGTTACAAAAACGAAGTCGCTTTTGGAGCATGGTTAAAGAGAATTGTTATCAACCAAAGTATCGATTATTTAAAGAAAAATAAATTAGAATTGGTTTCAATTAATGATGAAGTTTATAAAGTAGAAAATGAAGAAAATTGGACTATAGAAAGTGATATTTCTGTTGATGGAATTGTAGAAACAATTAACAATTTAAAAGAAAAATACAGATTGGTTTTAACCATGTATTTATTAGAAGGTTACGATCATCAAGAAATAGCTGAAGTATTAAATATCACAGAAAATACGTCAAGAACACATTTGTTAAGAGGAAAAAAATTATTGAAGGAACAGTTAAAAAACACGAGTTATGCAGCAAGATATTAGAGAAGAAATAAAAGGTTATAAAGAACCAAATATAGAATTATCTGCAAATCATGCTAATAAATTTGAAAAATTATTGATGGCAGAAATGCATCAACAAAAACCTAAAAAGAAAAACTTTAAATGGTTGTCTATTGCATCATCTATAGTATTGTTAATTAGTTTGGGAATTAAATTTTACCCAACTAAAAATATAGAACAACCAATAGAAAATGTTACGAAGGAGATAAGTTTAGGAAGTATTTCTCCAGAATTCGAAACTATAGAAAAGTATTATATAAACAGCATCAATTTAGAAATTAGTCAGTTAGAATTAACAGACGAAAACAAAGAAATTATTGATGGTTATTTATCAAAAATTGCAGAATTAACAAAAGAATACAAATCGTTAACCAAAGAGCTCAATACAAAAGGAGTTAACGATTCTACAATAGATGCACTAATTAGTAATTTACAATTGCGCTTACAGCTGTTAAAACGTTTGAAAAAACAATTAAAAGAACTCAAAAATTTAAACAATACACAAAATGATACACAAATTATATAAACCAATTTTCACGCTTTTAGCAATCTGTTTTTTAGGAACAGTTTCTGCACAAAAGTTTGATAAAAAAATTACTGAAAATTTTAAAGTAAATAAAGATGTAGAAGTAGCAATAAATGCTACAAACACCGATATTAATGTAACAACTTGGTCTAAAAACGAAGTACAAGTAGAAGCGTTTATAGAAGTTGAAGGAATCTCGAAAGAAGATGCAGAAAAGTATTTTAAAAACTGGAATTTTGAAGCTTTAGGAAACAGTAAAAAAGTAAAAATTAAATCTAGAGGAAACATTTCTAATGGTAAAGATTTTGTTTTTTTTAATGACATGAATTTCGATTTTGTTATGCCAGATATCGACATTCAAATGCCAGATATGGATGCTATTGTAATTCCTGATATGGATTTTGATTTCGACTTTGACTTCGATTTTGGTTCAATGGAAGATTTAGAAGATAATATGGAACGAAAAGGGAGATATTTTTTTGAATATCATAATGATGATGAACACATTATTATAAAAACGAAAGAAGAATGGGAGAAATTTAAGAAAAGTAAAAAATATGAGGATTTAAAAAAGTCTTTCAGAAAAAAAAGAAATGATATAAAAGTAATAGATAAAGATAAGTTGAAGGAATCGTTAGAAAAAGCGAAGCTTCAAATGAAGAATATCAATAAAGAAGAAATTAAAAAAGGTTTGGAAAAAGCAAAAGAAGCTTTAAAAAATATGAAATTCAACTTTGGTTCTAATGATGATGATGTAATCATTAATGGTAAAAAAGTTAAGATTAAAAAAAGATTGGAAATTAAAGTTCCAAAAGGTGCAACATTCAATTTAAATACGAAACATTGTAAAGTGAAGTTGCCAAACACAGTTGCTTCTGGAAACGTAAAATATGGTGCTTTTGATGCTAATAATCTAATTGGAGGTCGTTTAACTGTAGATTATTCTCCAGTGAATATAAATAGTTTAAACGCTTGTACTTTATTTTTAAACAATGTAACTGATGCTAAAATAGCATCAGTTACAAATTCTACAATGCGTAATAATTCTTCGGAAATTAAAATTATAAAAATAAATAACGACGTAAATTTTTCTGATAAATTCGGGAAAGTTACAGTTGAGAGTTTCAATCCAAATTTTGGAGAATTTGTTTTAAATTTAAGTAATTCTGAAGCAATTCTTAATTTAGGAGAAGTTCATTCGAATTTTAAATACCAAGTAAATAAAGTAAAATTAAATAACGAACGTGTAAAATATTTTAAAAACAATAACAAAACAGCTAATTTACTGAAAGTTAATGGTGAATATAGTAGTATTGTTATTAAGTAAAATGCCTCTTCACTTTTTATTAAACTTCACTTAAATTCCATTTCTCTATTCTCTATAAAGTGCCTATCTTTATCCACTGTAAATAGTCACTTTTTTAATGGAACGCTACAAAGAAAATCAATTGAAAATATACAATTCTCTCTCTAAAAAGAAAGAGGATTTTAAACCCATAACAGAAGGTTACGTAGGCATGTATGTCTGTGGGCCAACAGTTTATAGCAATGCACATTTAGGAAACGTAAGAACTTTTATGTTTTTTGATGTTGTTTATAGATATTTATTGCATTTAGGTTACAAAGTACGTTATGTGCGTAATATTACAGATGCTGGGCATTTAGAAAACGATGATGATGAAAGCGAAGATAAAATTGCGAAAAAAGCACGTATCGAAAAAATTGAGCCAATGGAAGTTGTGCAACGTTACACAGTCGATTTTCATAATGTGCTTAAAAACTACAACTTTTTACCACCAAGTATAGAGCCAACTGCAACTGGACATATTGTTGAACAAATAGAAATGATTAAAGAAATCATTGAAAAAGGTTTAGCGTATGAAGTAAATGGTTCTGTTTATTTTGATGTTTTAGAATATAATAAGACAAATCATTATGGAATTCTTTCAGGAAGAAAAGTGGAAGATTTAATTCATAATACAAGAGCTTTAGACGGGCAATCAGACAAGAAAAATCCACAAGATTTTGCACTTTGGAAAAAAGCAGAAGAACGTCATATTATGCGTTGGCCTTCTCCTTGGAGCGATGGTTTTCCTGGTTGGCATTTAGAATGTTCTGTAATGAGTACAAAATATTTAGGCGAAAGTTTCGATATTCATGGAGGAGGAATGGACTTAAAATTTCCACATCACGAATGTGAAATTGCACAATCGCAAACATGTTCTGGCGTAACTCCAGTAAATTATTGGATGCACACAAACATGTTGTTGTTAAATAGCCAGAAAATGGCAAAATCGACAGGAAATTTTATTTTACCAAACGAAATTTTATCAGGAGAAAACGATATTTTACCAAAAGCATTTTCAGCATCTGTAGTTCGTTTTTTTAACATGCAAGCCAATTATAGAAGTATTTTAGATTTTTCTGGTGACGCTTTAGAAGCATCAGAAAAAGGACATGCTAAATTAATGGAAGCTGTTAATTTTGTAGATAAAATTGAAGCTGAAAAAACATCAACATTCGACGTTCAAAATTGGAAAAAAGATTGTTATGCTGCAATGAACGACGATTTTAATACACCAATTTTAATTTCACATTTGTTTGATGCTGTAAAATTAATCAATCAAATTAAAGAGAAAAACGCAAGTTTAACTTCAGAAGATGTAGAAGAATTAAAAACGACTTTAAATAGTTTTGTTTTTGATGTTTTAGGTTTAATGAATGAAAATTCTCAAGACAATTCAGAAAAGATAAATGGAGTAGTGGAGTTGTTAATTAAATTGAGAAAAGAAGCAAGAGAAAATAAAGATTGGGCATTGTCAGACCAAATTAGAGACGAATTAATTGCATTAGGTATACAATTAAAAGATGGAAAAGAAGGTACAACGTTTTCAGTAAATTAAACGTTTGAAAAAAATACTTTCATATCCATTTATTTTGTTAGTTCGTTTTTATCAAACAGCAATTTCGCCATTTACACCCGCAACTTGTAGATATTCTCCAACGTGTTCACACTACACAATAGAAGCTTTACAAAAACACGGTTTATTTTCTGGAGGTTGGTTAGCGTTAAAAAGAATTTTTAGTTGTCATCCTTGGGGAGGAAGTGGTTATGATCCTGTTCCAGAAAAATTAGAAGAAAAAAAATAGAAGTTATATTTTAACTTTGAATTATAAATTTTAAACTTTGAATAAAAGAGTATGAGTTTTTTAGCAATTGAGTGGAACCCTTCTATAGGAATAGATTTAGGTTTTTTTGTAGTTCGTTGGTACAGTTTAATGTTTGTAGCGGCTTTTTTATTGGGATTAAGATTAATGAAAAAAATCTATATAGACGATAAAACTCCATTAGAAAAGTTAGACGTATTATTTATGTACGTTTTTATTTCGATGTTAATAGGAATGCGTTTAGGCGATGTTTTCTTTTATAGTTGGGATTATTACCAAAATCATTTATTAGAAATATTTTTACCAATAAAAGAAAGTGCAAACGACTCTTTATTCGGCATTATAAAAGGTTGGAAATTTACAGGTTTTACAGGTTTTGCAAGTCATGGAGCAGCAATTGGTATTCCTATTGCAATGTATTTCTATGCAAAAAAACACTTAAAGAAACCATGGTTATTTATTTTAGATAGATTGGCTATTATGGTTGCTTTAGCTGGCTTTTTCATTCGTTTGGGTAACTTTTTCAATTCAGAAATTTACGGAAAAGAAACAGGATCTAATTTTGGAGTCATTTTTAAAGCAGCAGGAGAAACCACAGCAAGACACCCAACACAATTATATGAAGCGTTCAGTTATTTAGCCTTATTTTTTGTAATGTGGCACTTATTCTGGAAAACAAAAAGAAGAGAACAAATAGGGTACCTTTTTGGTTTATTTATGGTAGTTCTTTGGTCTTTACGTTTTGTAATAGAATTTTTAAAAGAACCTCAAGTTCAACAAAGAGGAGAAGAATGGTTGTTCAGTCCGCTAAATACAGGTCAAGTTTTAAGTATTCCTTTAGTTTTAATAGGAGTTTGGTTAATGTTGAGGAAATCTAAAAAAGAAGTTCAATAAGTTTATGGATAAATTAAAAGAACGCTGGGGAATTGAAAGTAATTGGTCTCTTTTAGCAATATTTATAGTTTTTGCAATTAATGGTTCGTTTGCAGCTTGGGTTGCAAAACCTGTCACTAATTTTTTAGGCTTAAATCCTGATACTATATCTGGTTTTATTTATTGGCCATTAAGAATTTTATTAATCTTCCCAATTTATCAATTAACCTTACCAATTGTGGGTTGGTTATTTGGGCAATTCAAATTCTTTTGGGCTTTCGAAAAGAAGTTTTTAAGTAGATTAGGTTTAGGCTTCTTGTTTAAAACTAAAGAAGATTAATTTTTAGGGCGTTTTAACGGGCTTTCCACTATATCTTTTTGCTGAAAAAGCAAAAAGGATGTCGTTTCAATCCCTAACGCGCTCATTTACTAACCAATAGCAATTAAGAGAACTTATTTAAACTTCAATAATTTCTTCGTTTTTCCTTTTATTAATTCCGTAACTATAAATCCACATAATAGTAAATGTTGGTATAATATCTAACGGGAGTATCTCTTCTAAAAAAGAAATAATACCGGCAACTTTACCTTCTTTTCCTTTGTACATTTTTGTCATTATATAACCAGAAAGTGGTGCCCAAGCTAAATCTAAAAAAGGAATTGGTATAAAACCAATAGCATCTAAAACAAGACTAGCAGCTAATTTTTTGTATTTGTTATTCATACTTTAGTCTATTCAAATTTCTTGCCAAAAAATATTCAATTTCTAAAGAAAGCCATAATTTAGCTAAAAATAGATATTTCAAGTGAAATTTAATCAATTTATACAAAAAATAGAATCTTTAAAGTCTTTAGAATTAGGAGGTTTAGAAGCACAATTTAAACTTGCGCCAGAACTTCGTTTAAGGTATGATGCAGATAAAATAAAAGCAAATAACCCAAGAAAAGCTGCAGTATTGGCATTGTTTTATCCAAATAAAGACAATCAAACAACTTTTCTATTAACAGAAAGAGCAAGTTATAAAGGCACACATTCTGCACAAATAAGTTTTCCTGGTGGTAAATTAGATACTTCCGATGCAAATTTAGAAGAAGCTGCTTTAAGAGAAGCTTTTGAAGAAGTAGGAGTTATGCCCAATTCTGTAGAAATTATTAGAGAACTAACAGATGTATATATACCACCAAGTAATTTTTTAGCAACTCCTTTTATAGGTTTTGTAGAAGAAAAACCTCTTTTTACTACCAATTATGAAGTAGAAAAAACCATAGAAGTTTTAGTAGCCGATTTATTAAATGATGCTTATTTAACAACTGTTAATTTAAGTACATCTTACATGGATAAAATTGATGTACCTTGCTTTAAACTTAACAATAATATTGTTTGGGGAGCAACTGCTATGATGCTTTCGGAAATTAAAGAACTTTTAAAGCTTTAAACTTTGTTAATAGTTTTGTAAATTTGTTATAAACCAAGTAAAAACAAACTATAATGCCCTTATTTAAGAGGAATATCTTTGGTCATATCTTATTTTTAAAAAAGATGATCATAAGAATTTTTGGACTAATTTCTCATGGAAGATATCGTAAGTTTAATAATTTACAGATTGAAGGATCAGAAATTTTAAGAAAATTACCAGAAAGAAATGTGTTGTTTATTTCTAATCATCAAACGTATTTTGCAGATGTTGCAGCTATGTTTCATGTATTTAACGCTTCTTTAAGTGGTAGAGATGATACCATAAAAAATGTTGGGTATATTTGGAATCCAAAATTGAACATCTATTTTGTTGCTGCAGGAGAAACTATGAAATCTGGTATTTTACCAAAAATATTTGCCTATGCAGGTTCCGTTTCTATAGATAGAACGTGGAGAAGCAAAGGTAAAGACGTAAACAGACAAGTAAAAAACTCTGATATTTCTAACATTTCTAAAGCCATAAAAGATGGTTGGGTAATTACGTTTCCTCAAGGAACAACTACGCCTTTTAAACCAATTAGAAGAGGAACAGCACATCTTATAAAAACTTGTAAACCAATTGTTGTACCAATTGTTATAGACGGTTTTAGACGTTCTTTTGATAAAAAAGGATTAAATATAAAAAAGCGTAATGTTTTACAATCTATGGTTATTAAAGAACCGTTAGAAATAGATTATGAAAACGAAGACATTGCAGAAATAGTAACAAAGATTGAGTACGCAATTGAACAGCATCCTTCATTTTTAAAAGTATTATCTCCTAATGAAGCAGAAGAATATATTAAAGAAGAAGAAGAGTTAAATAAAAAACGTGAGTTTTGGTCTTAAACTAATTCTTTAAAATGTATAAAAAAAAAGCATCCAATTTGCTGAATTTGTTTCAGTAAATTGGATGCTTTTTTTATGATTAGCTAATCAATCTTGTTTTATATTCACATAGTATTTACTCCAGAAAATTGAATTTTAAAACTAATTTAATTTAGGGAATGTACAATTTGAACCAGATCTTGCCGCTAGTATAGTGTATCTACCATTTGAATAGCATTTATGATGATATACAGTTTTGCCTGGTTTTACATTAATTACATATGGACTCGTTGAATTTAAATTACCATTAGTATCTCTTAAATAAAAAGCAACTCTAATTGAATAAGGATAAGGGTTTGTATACCATATTTTTAAGGAAGTACGAGAGCCACAAGCTGCATCTCTTTTTCCTCTAAAATTTCTATTAAAGGTTTCGTCCCACCAACAATCAGAATTTGTTAACTCATTTTCAAAGGAAAAACTCCTCCTATTTGATGTTAATTCATTATCATTTTTATTTAAAGTAAATGACATTAGTATTATTGAACTTGCTACAATTAAAATAGCCGTAATTGCTTTTTTCATAAGTTTAATTTTTACATTTAAACAAAAATATATACAACTATTATGAAATCAATACCTAGAAATAGGTATTTTTATAACTAGTTCATTTACATTGATTTACTTTTTAATTAACGATTTTTATCTAAAAAAAAAGTCTTTAATTATTATATAAAAATTTATATGTAAAAAACATTTTACATAAAAAAGCCTCACAAATTAGTGAGGCTTCTTTACTGTATAAATTACTAAAAGTTATTTATTGTTTTACTTTATCTTTAAACTGTTCAAATTTATCAGCTTCTGGTTTTGGCCAGCTGTTGTTAGAAGTGTCTACATCTGCAGTTTCAAAATCTGGATCTACAACAATTTTTGTAATCTCTTTTGTAGATGCAAATACTCTTTTTGCACTTGTATCATCTTTCATCCAGATTTGTGCTGGGAAAGTTTCTCTTTTTGTAGTACCATCTGCATATGTTAATTCAACAATAAGAGGCATTATTAAACCTCCTGGTTTTTCAAACTCTACAGAATAGATGTAAGAAGGTACTTCTTTACCATCAGCATATTTATTCATAGCTGTAGCGTTAGCATCTTCTTTTTTATCAGTAATATATACCAAATCTCCTAAACCATCGAAATATTGCTTGTACTGTACTTTTAATTTTTCTACTCTTTCACTTGGTTTATCAGTTAAATATAAAGGCTTAACGTTCTTAATACCAATATCTGTAACATCTGTAGTGTAAAACCAACCTCTAAAAAACCAATCTAAATCCATTGCAGAAGCATCTTCCATAGATCTAAAGAAATCTTCTGGAGTTGGGTGTTTAAACATCCATCTTTGAGAATAAGTTCTAAATGCATGGTCAAACAATTCTGGTCCCATAATTGTTTTTCTTAATATGTATAAACCTGCAGCAGGTTTAGAATATGCATTTGGCCCAAACTGTTTTACATAATCTCCTTGAGACATAATAGGAGAGATGTTAGACTGATCTCCACCCATATATCTTGTAATATCTTTTGCAGGGTTTGAAGCAAATAATTCTGCATCATAGACGTCTTCTGCTAAAATTTCTACGAAAGAGTTTAAACCTTCATCCATCCAAGTCCATTGTCTTTCATCAGAATTTACAATCATTGGAAAAAAGTTGTGTCCAACTTCATGTACAATTACACCAATCATTCCTTTTTTAGTTCTGTCTGAATATGTTCCATCTGGATTTGGTCTACCAAAATTGAAACAAATCATTGGGTATTCCATTCCTTGTCTTTCTGAATGTACAGAAACTGCTTTAGGATAAGGATAATCGAAAGTTAATTTAGAATATTCTATTAAAGTAGTAGCGACTGCTCTTGTAGAGTGCTCTTCCCATAAAGGGTTTCCTTCTTTAGGATATAAAGAAGTTGCCATAACAGTTTTACCGTTAATGTTTACAGCCATTGCATCCCAAATGTATTTTCTAGAAGTTGCAAAAGCATAATCTCTTACGTTTTTCGCTTTAAATTTCCATGTTTTGGTTCCTGTTGCACGCCCTTTCTCTGCTTTTTCAGCTTCTGCTTGGGTAACAATCATTACTGGATTGTCGAAAGTTTTTCTTGCTTTTTCTAAACGATTTCTTTGTGTTTTAGTTAACACATTTTTTTCGTTTTGTAAAGATCCTGTAGCTTCTACAATATGATCTGCAGGTACAGTTAAATTAACTTCGTAGTCTCCAAATTCTAATGCAAATTCTGAACGTCCCCAGAATTGCATATTTTGCCATCCTTCTACATTATTATAAACAGCTAATCTTGGAAAAAATTGAGCAATTGTATAGTTGTTGTTTCCGTCAGGAAAAGTTTCTAAACCAGAACGTCCACCATCTTTATTAATATCATTGATTAAGTAATTCCACTGAATTCTAAATTCGAATGTTTTACCAGGAGCCAAAGCTTTTGGTAAATTAATACGCATCATGGTTCTGTTAATAGTGTGTGATAAAGGTTTACCATCACTTTCTACTTTTGTAATATTGTAACCAAAACCTTTCTTTTGTTCCATATAAGAACTTTTAAAATTGTCTGGAGTAATAAAAGCAGATGCATTGTTAGATTTTGCTAATGGAGTTTTAGAATCGTCAGCTCTCATGTTTTGGTCTAACTGTACCCATAAATATTCTAAATGATCTTTAGAATTATTGTGGTATGTAATTTCCTCATCACCATAAATTCTGTTTGCACTTTCGTCTAAACGAATGTCCATAACATAATCTACTTTTTGTTGTGTGTATTGATGACCAGGTGCACCTGAAGCTGCATGTTGATCGTTTGGGGTTGCCAAAACATCTTTCATTTGTCTGAACTTGTTTTGGTCTGTGTGCCCTTGTTGTGTTTTCTTCTCTTCTTTTTGATTTTCTTGCGCTATAGCTGAAAAACTAATAAAGAAAAGAGAAAATACTAATAAAGATATTTTTTTCATTTATTTTGATTTGATTAAAAAATGTGAACGAAATTAAGGATAAGTTAGCTAATGATTAAAATTTGAGGGTTTTTTTAACAAATATTTACCAATTATTTTAGTTCTCTAATTTTTTTAAATTTATTAGATAAAAAAAAAGCGATATTAAAATATCGCTTTTATAAAAATAGCAGGAAATATTATCCTTTGATTTTGTTTTTAAACTTCTCGAACTTATTTTCTTTTTCTCTAGGAAAACTGTTGTTAGAGGTATCTACATCTGCAGTTTCTAAATCTGGATCTATGGTAATATTTGTAATTTCTTTCGTTGAAGAAAATACCTTTGTAACTTCTGTATCATTATATCTCCAAATTTGTGCAGGATAAGTTTTTCTTTCTTTTGTACCATCTTTGTATGTAAATTCTACAATAATTGGCATTACCAAACCACCTGGTTTGTTGTAAGTAATTTCATAATGGAATTTAGAATCTGTGTTTTTATTTGTAAAACTTAATCCACCTGAAGTGTCTTCTACAAATTCTACAGAATCATCACTTACATTTGTTTGATATTTTTTAACACCTTTAATACCAATATCTGTTACATCTGTTGTGTAAAACCATCCTCTCCAAAACCAATCTAAATCTACACCAGAAGCATCTTCCATTGTTCTAAAGAAATCTGCTGGAGTAGGGTGCTTAAACATCCATCTTTGCGAATAGGTTTTAAAAGCGTGGTCAAATAATTCTTTACCCATTATTGTTTCACGCAAAATCCATAATGCAGTTGCAGGTTTTCCGTAGGCGTTATTTCCAAATTCGTAAACATTGTCTCCTTTTGTCATAATTGGAGCAATTCTAGATTGATCTCCGCTCATATATTTTACAATATTTTTAGGATAACCTCTTACAATTGGAAAATCTTTGTCGTAGTCTAATTCTGCCAACATTTCCATATAAGAATTTAAACCTTCATCCATCCAAGTCCATTGTCTTTCATCAGAATTAACAATCATTGGAAAGAAGTTATGACCTACTTCATGAATAGTTACTTTTATCATTCTATATTTTACTCTGTCAGAATAAGTTCCATCTGGATTTGGTCTTCCTGGGTTGAAACAAATTTGTGGATATTCCATTCCCATTTGTCCATCAACAGAAATTGCTTTATGATATGGATAATCGAATGTGTATTTAGAATATGTTTTTAAAGTTTGTGCAACCGCTCTTGTAGAATGGTCTCCATATAAAGGATTTGCCTCTTTAGAATATAAAGATTCTGCCATTACAGTTTTACCATTAATGTTCACTGCCATTGCATCGAAAATGAATTTTCTTGAAGTTGCAAATGCATAATCTCTAACGTTTTTAGCAACAAATTTCCATGTTTTTGTCTTTGTAGATCTACTTTTTTCAATTTCTGTAGCTTCTTCTTGGGTTCTAATTATTACAGGATTATCAAACGTCTTTCTTGCTTTTTCAATTCTTTTTAATTCTGTTTTAGAAAAAACATCTTTTGGGTTTTGTAAAACACCTGTTGCCCCTAACATGTGATCATCTGGAGTTGTAATATTTACTGTAAAATCTCCAAATTCTAAGGCAAACTCACTTCTTCCCCAAAACTGATCATTTTGCCAACCTTCTACATTGTCGTACACACACATTCTAGGGTAGAACTGCGCTATTACATAGTTGTTGTTTCCGTCTTCAGGAAAGTGCTCGAAACCAGATCTTCCACCATCTGTTCTGTGGTTATTAATGTTGTACCACCATTTAATTTTAAACTTAAAAGTTTCTCCAGAAGCTAAAGGTTTGGCTAAATTAATTCGCATCATGGTCTGATTAATTGTATGAGATAAATCACTACCATTCATGTTTTTAACACTCATTATCTTAAAACCACCATCGAAAGGTGTTTCTGGAAAATTTCTATTAAATCTACTTTTACTTAATTTTTTTGGAATTTTTCCTGATTGAATATCTGGAGTTTTAGAGTCTGCTGCACGCATATTCTGGTCTAATTGCACCCATAAATAAGCAAGTTCATCTGCAGAATTATTATGATAAGTAATAATTTCGTTTCCAGAAATTCTTTGTTTATCATCGTCCAACACAATGTCCATAGCATAATCTACCTTTTGTTGTGTGTAGTTTTTACCTGGAGCACCAGAAGCTGTACGTTGGCTATTTGGTGTTGCCAACTCATCTTTTAATTGCTTAAATTTATTCTGATTTGTGTGCCCTTGTTTTGTTATCTGCTTTTCTTGTGAAAATAAAGATGTAGCAACAAAAAACACTGAAAATAGAAGTAAAGATATTTTTTTCATTTTGTACTTAATTAAGTTGAATTAATTCTCGTACAAATTAAGGAATCCTAAATAGAAAAGTTAAAAAAGGTTAAAATTTTAACAAACCTTTATCACTTTTGGCAGTTAACATAATACTTTTATGCTTTTTACCTACTTTAGACTTAATTAAGTTTTGCTGTTCTGGAAAATGTGTTGTTAATATTTTATTAGATACATCAATAGTTGTTACGTTTTCGATATTTTCTATTTCTAAATAAAAATAGACCAAATCTCCATCATATTCTTTACCTATATAGTTGAACTCTTTAGCAGTGTTATCAATTTTAAAATGCAATTTGTTACGTAAATATTTTTCAAAATATACGTCATTATTTTTTAATTCTTTTTCTGTAGTAAGTTGTAAATCTATATTATAGTCTTTGTTTAAAGCAGTTTCTATGTCATCCATAAAAACATTAATAATAATTTGTACAGATTTAGCTTCGCTCTTATAATTAATCTGCGTTAAACTTAAATAATACTTGTGTGCAGAAAAAGAAAGAAGCGGAATTATTAATACGAGGATAAATGTTTTGTTAATTCTCATGAAAGGTATAAATCAATTATTGCGCCAAATTACTCTTTTTCTATGATTTTTAAATAACTAATACTTTCTCTTTGTAAAATTTTAATTACTTCTAAATTCTTACCTTCTTTATGTAGTTTTTCTATACCTAAAGGATTGCAATATTCTAAAAAATGAAAGTACTTTTCTATTGGTATTTTTAGTTTTTCAAAGAAAAATTTCTCACCTAATTCAGATAATATTTTATAAGGAAATGCTTTTTTAATGGCTAATTCTTTTCTTAATGCCCATAAGCGTTCAGAGTATTTAAAAGGTATAATTGCGGCAGCACCAACTCCAACAAAATTAGCTGTTGGATCTGTATTAACTACTTGTGGTCTAACTCTTTTATCTATATAATCATCTCCTTCTACAATTTTCATGTTTACTTTAGAGAAATCCATTGCTTCTCTTAATAAAGAGTCTTTTCTGTTGCTGGGAACATCTTTTGTATCTATACCTAATCTGCCTGTTAAATTATGTCTTTTTAAATCGAATTCATCTAAAATATAAGTGTTAGATTTTAAAATAATGGTTAAATTTTTATCTGTTAAATTATTTTTTGTGATGATAATTTTCTTGGCAATATGTTGTACAGAAGAAATTCTTAAAGAGTCTCCTTCAGATACAAATATTCGAAAGCCACCATTGTCTGAAGAAAATGTACCTTGATTGGTATTTAAATTAATAATATTGGCATTTTTAACAACACCAACAGAGTCAAGTATTTTTCCATTGATAACTGTTTTTCTTTTTTGTGAAAAAAAAGTGGTTGATAATGAAATTAATAGAAATGTTAAAAGTATTTTTTTTGCCATATAGTTGTGCTATTTTTTTGTTAAAAATAAATTTTCGTTTAATATTTTATGCGGATAATCTTTTCCTTCTCTTATTAAAAGTTTTGTTAAGTTAATGCTATTCTCATTCTTAAAGATACTAATTATGTTTTTATCTACACAATAATTTAAAAACTGATTGATATATTCTTTTTTAATTTTTAGATCTGTAATGAAAAAATCGTCTGTATATTTTTTTCTTATTTTTAAAAGATAATCATCTTCATCTACTAGTTTTTTTAGTAGCTTTTGTCTTTTGTTATTTCCGTTAATACTATTTATTAAATTGTCTATACTTACAACTCCACCAGATTTAAATTTTACAATAGAATTATCTTTTTCCACTTTAGTATTTGCAAAAGGCAATCTTAAAGTTTCAGCATTTACAACTGGGCCATTGTATGTGGTAATTTCTTTATCTTGATAAAAAATACTTCTTGGTTTTTCTAAAGTAAATTCATTTAAAGTATACGTTTTTTCATTTATTGAAATTGTGAAATTTATATCTGATAAAATTTTATCTGTAATTAGAATGAATTTTTCTTGTAGGTTAATATGAGATACTAAAAGGCTATCTCCTAATTTTACTGGAATTTCAAAATAACCGTTATCATTTGTAATAGTACCAATATCAGTATTTGTATTTATAACATGAACATCTGCAATAATTAGGCTATCTAAAACAACTTTTCCCTTTAAAATTGTTCTTTTTTCTTGTGCGTTAATTGTAGTTATTACAAAAAACGAACTAATTAATATAAATAGTTTTCTCATCACTACAAAGAAAGTAGAAGTGCTTCTTAAAAGTGTATTAATGGAATTGTAAACTTATGTTAAATAAAAAAACATCGCAAATAGCGATGTTTTAATATGAAAAATAACTAAAATTTATTTTTCTAATTCGATATATATAGTTGCTTTTATGGTAACAGTTTCACCATTATCAGTTTCGGTTTCATTAATCTCACCTTTTAATCTTAAAAAGTTAGTAGAAAACTCTTCAACATTTAAAACTGTTGGTAAATTTCCGTTTTCAGTAATTGAAATTGTATTACCATTTAAAGACCAATCTACTGAAGTTATGGGAGATAAATCTGTATCTATTTCTTGTTCTTCAACTTGATTTTGACCTAAAAAAGTGGCAGTTGTAACAAATTTATATTTTCCATTTAAATTCAATTTATTTGGATTTTCAGAAAAAATATATCTAAAATCAAGCTCTTTTGCTATTCCAGAATAATTAGCAGTTAAGGTTTGTCCTTGAGTGGTAATACTTAAGCTTCCGTCTTCAATAGTTTGTTTGGTTAAGTTCCAGGTACCTAATAAATCTGCATCTGTAATGTTAAGAGTTGGGTTGTTGTTTGTTTCACAACTTGTTAAAAAAGTAACAAGTGCTAGAAATAATAAAATTTTTGTTTTCATAATTTATCTTTTTACGAAAGTACAAAAATCAATTTGTATAAAATTCCTATTTTTGATGTATGAAAAAAATGATTATTGCAAGTACTTCTACTGTTTATGGTAGTTCTTATCTAGAATATTTATTACCAACTTTAAAAACTTTCTTTAAAGGTGTTCATACGCTTGTATTTATACCTTTTGCTAGACCTGGAGGAGTTTCTTATGATGGTTACACAGAAGTTGTGCAAAAAGCATTTTCTAAAATTGATATTAATGTAAAAGGTGTTCACGAATATAATAATGTGAATGACGCAATTTTAAACGCTGAAGCAATTTTTACTGGTGGAGGAAACACGTTTGAGCTTGTTAATCAGTTGTATAAAAACGATATTATTGATACTTTAAAAAAAGTAATTAATAACGGAACTCCGTATTTAGGAACTAGTGCAGGTAGTAATATTTGTGGTATAAGTATGATGAATACCAATGATATGCCAATTGTTTATCCGCCAAGCTTTGTTACTTTAGGTTGTATTCCTTTTAATATTAACGCTCATTATTTAGATCCTATTGAAGGCTCTAAACATATGGGAGAAACAAGAGAAACACGTATTAAAGAATATCATGTTTTTAATGAAGTTCCTGTGTTAGGTTTGCGTGAAGGAAGTTGGCTTTCTGTTGAAGGTAATTCAATTACTCTAAAAGGAGAACATTCTGCAAGGTTGTTTCAACAAAATTTGAAACCTGTTGAATTAGAAAGTGGAGTAGAAGTGGCTCTTAGATGAACAAAGTAATATTTATAAAAACAAAAAGGCTCAATTTTTAAAAATTGAGCCTTTGTTTATTGTTGTTTTTAATTAATACTGAACATAATCTACAATCTCTAAACCATAACCAATCATACCTACACGTTTTGTTTGTTGTGTATTTGTAATTAATTTTAATTTACTGATATTTAAATCGTGTAAAATTTGAGCTCCAATTCCAAAATCTTTATTATCCATTTTTATTTCTGGAGCTTTCATTTGTCCATTTTGCTGACTTTCCTTTAAAATAGATAATCTACTTAATAAGTTTTGAGATTGATTTTGCTGATTGATAAACAAAATAGCGCCTTTACCATCTTCATTAATCACTTTAAACATTTGGTCTAGTTTTTTATCAGCATTATTAGTTAAAGTTCCAAGTATATCGTTATTTACTAATGTAGAATTTACTCTAGTTAAAATAGAATCTTCTTTTGTCCAAGAACCTTTTGTTAACGCAATATGAACTTGGTTATTTGTAGTCTGTTGGTAAGCTCTTAATCTAAAGTCACCAAATCTTGTAGAAATATCAAAATCTTCTTTCTTTTCAATTAAAGAATCATGTTCCATTCTGTAAGCAACCAAATCTTCAATAGAAACAATTTTAATATCAAACTTTTTGGCAACTTTTAAAAGTTCTGGTAAACGTGCCATTGTACCATCTTCATTCATTATTTCTACAATAACACCAGCTGGTTGTAAACCTGCTAAACGTGCAAAATCTATAGCAGCTTCTGTATGGCCTGTTCTACGCAATACACCACCTTCTTTAGCTTTTAAAGGAAAAATATGACCTGGTCTAGCCAAATCAAAAGGTTTTGTTTCTTTATCTATTATTGCTTGTATGGTTAGCGCTCTATCTGCAGCAGAAATACCAGTAGTAACACCTTTACCACGTAAATCTACAGAAACCGTAAATGCAGTTTCCATAGGATCTGTGTTGTTGTGTACCATCATTCCTAATTCTAACTCTTTACAACGTTTTTCTGTTAAAGGAGCACAAATTAATCCACGACCATGAGTTGCCATAAAATTAATCATTTCTGGAGTTGCTTTTTCTGCTGCTGCTAAAAAATCACCTTCATTTTCTCTGTTTTCATCGTCAACAACAATAATAACCTTACCATCTCTAATATCTTGTATTGCTTCTTGTATGGTGTTTAATTTTGTGTCTTTATTTGTTTGTTGTAGTGTCATTTTGTTAAGAGTCTTTTTTAGACGTTAATTTTTTAAAGAAATTTGTAATTGGTAAAATAATAGCATCTGTGTTAAAAACACCTTTATCTCTTGTGGCTCTTCTAGTTAATAAAATTGCTAAAGGAACCATTATTATTGCTGCAATCCAAGAACCTAAAAATGAAGAGATAGAACTTTCTTCTGCTAAATTTTTACCAAATGTATTGGTAAAGAAATAAGTTACATAAATTCCTATGGCAAGTATCATAGGCAAACCAAAACCTCCTTTTCTAATGATAGAACCTAAAGGTGCTCCAATAAAAAATAAGATTAAACAAGATAATGAAAATGCAATTCTGTTGTAATATTCAGTGTCAAAAAAGTTTAATGTTTTTCGTTTAAACTTAATAGTTGCCATGTTATTTTTAAGAGAGTTTAAGGCTCTACTTGTTTTGGTAGTTGCAGAGTTTAAAATAGAAACTTGACTTTTTAAATCGAAATTTTCTAAAATAACTGGATTCGCATTTTTATTTTTTAAAGAATCTGGATATTTATATAATTCTTTTGCAAAAACACTGGAGTAAATATTTTTTGCTCTTAAAGATAATGTTTCGTCATAACTTGCTTTTAAATCTGGAATAGTGTCTTTTAATTGATTTAAACTTAACATGTTATAGCTATTCTTATATTTTTCATCTGTAAGACCAGAATCTCCACTAACATCAGATATATCTATATTTAACTCATATTCTTCAAAAGTTGCACTAGATGCAGGCATTTTTTTACGTTTCGATAATGGTGTATTAGATCTTATATGTTCTTCATAATAATAACCGTCATATAAAATAAAGGTCATGTATCTACTTCCTTCTTCAGATAGTATTTTTCCTCTTTCTGCAGTAATTACTTTTTGGTTTCCTCTGTTTCCAGATAAATCATAAATTAAAACTTTCTTTAATAAGTTTTCTTCTTCTCCGTATTTTTCATCAAATTTTATTTGATAACCTGGAATATCACTATTAAAACTTCCTGGTACTAAAGCCAAAGCAGGTTTTTTCTTTTTAATATTTAGGTATAAATTTTTCTGTTTTAAAATTGCATACGGATAAATATTGTTAAGAAACAAAAAGTTGATACCGCTTAACAAAATTGTAAGAAATACTAAAGGTCTAACCAAACGTTGTAGTGAAATTCCGGCAGATTTTGCAGCAGCAAACTCATAGTTTTCACCCAAATTACCCAAAGCCATAATTGATGATAAAAGTACGCCAATTGGCAATGCTTGTGGCGTAATAATTAGGGTAGTGTAGTATAAGAATTTTAAAATAAATGGTAAGCTAATACCTTTACCAGCAATGTTTTCGAAGGTTTGCCACAACACTTGCATTACTAAAACAAAAAGCACAATAAGAAACGTTGCAACAAAGGGTCTTAAAAACGTTTTTAAAATGTATTTGTCTAAAATTTTCATTTTCTTGTAATCAAAACAAAAACCCAAACTTAATTTTGGGTTTTGCAAAAGTAGTTTCTTCTAAATAAAGAACCTATTAAATTTCTGTTAATTGAAACTAGTCTATTGTATAACTCTGACTTAAATATTTAGCTTTATCAAACTTAAAAAAGTTTTCTGATAATTGTTGGTTACTCTTAAACTGTGTAATTGTAAATGTAGTTTTAGAATTGTTAGAACCAGTTTGAATTAATTTATATATATGCTTTGTTTTTGCATCTATACCTAACTCAACTTTAATTATATCAGAGTTGCTATCTATAGGATTTAAAGTTACAAACTGAATTTTTCTTCCATTAACATTTTTTAAGTCTCCCATTTCAAAATTATATCCTTCTTTATAAAAGGTTAGTAATTTAGAAGGGTATATAAAACCATCATCTCCACTCATATCTCCATCAGTAATAGAAATTTCCTTTTCATCAGTATTAATTACATATAATTTTTCACCATCATATAAGAATTTATTACCTAAATAATTTAGGCTGTATTTTTCTCCTTGTAAATTAATATCACCTCTAATTGGTGGTTCATCTCCTTCTTTTATACCCGCATCTTCGTTACTTAATGTTTGGCTAAAACCAATATACATATTTTTATATGCGCCCATTTTGGAAGAAACTTCATCTAGCAAAGATTTTGCTTTTGCAGCTTCTTGAGAAAATGTAATGGTTGTAATAAATAAACTTAAAAATAAGATTCCTATTTTTTTCATAATTATAATTCTTGTCATCTCGCAAATGAGAGATTATTGATTTTTTTCGTTTTCTAATAATTGGTCTAAAGCTACTATATCTGTAACAAGTACTTGTCTGGCTTTACTTCCTTCAAAACCACCAACAATTCCTGCCGCTTCTAACTGGTCTATTAATCTACCAGCTCTATTGTAGCCTAATTTTAATTTTCTTTGCAATAAAGAAGCAGAACCTTGTTGTGCAATTACAATAATTTCTGCAGCTTCTCTAAACAGTTTGTCTCTGTCTGCTATATCAATATCAACAGTTGTGCCACTTTCATCATCTACATATTCTGGTAATAAATAAGCTTCTGCATACGCTTTTTGAGAACCAATAAAATCAGTAATTTTTTCTACTTCTGGTGTATCTACAAAAGCACATTGTATTCTATTAATATCATTTCCTGCAGTATATAATAAATCTCCACGACCAATCAATTGATCTGCACCACCAGCATCTAAAATGGTTCTAGAATCTATTTTAGAAGTTACTCTAAATGCAATTCTTGCAGGGAAATTGGCTTTAATAATACCTGTAATTACGTTTACAGAAGGTCTTTGCGTAGCAACAATTAAATGGATACCAATTGCTCTAGCAAGTTGTGCCAAACGTGCAATTGGGGTTTCTACTTCTTTACCAGCAGTCATTATTAAATCTGCAAATTCATCAATAACCAAAACTATATATGGTAAAAATTGATGCCCGTCATTCGGGTTTAATTTGCGTTGTTTAAACTTTACATTGTATTCTTTAATGTTTCTAACCATTGCTGCTTTTAACAAGTCGTAACGATTGTCCATTTCTATACAAAGCGAGTTTAATGTATGTACAACTTTGGTAGTGTCAGTAATTATAGCTTCTTCTACATCTGGTAATTTTGCCAGATAATGACGCTCTATTTTGTTAAATAAAGTTAATTCTACTTTCTTTGGATCTACCAAAATGAATTTTACTTCAGCAGGATGTTTCTTATATAAAAGTGAAGTTAAAACAGCATTTAAACCAACAGATTTTCCTTGTCCTGTTGCACCTGCCATTAAAAGGTGAGGCATTTTAGCTAAATCGACCACAAAAGTTTCATTAGAAATAGTTTTACCTAAAGCAATAGGTAATTCCATTGGAGATTCTTGAAATTTCTTTGATGAAATAACAGAATGCATAGAAACTATGGTAGATTTTTTATTTGGCACTTCTATACCAATAGTACCTTTACCAGGAATTGGTGCAATAATTCTAATTCCTAAAGCAGATAAAGACAAAGCAATATCGTCTTCTAGATTTTTAATTTTAGAAATTCTAATTCCTGCTTCTGGTACAATTTCATATAGAGTAATTGTAGGTCCTACAGTTGCTTTAATTTCTGCAATACCAATTTTGTAGTTTTTTAAAGTTTCTACAATTCTATCTTTATTAGCTTCTAATTCTTCTGGGTCAATAGAAATTGTTTCATTATATTGTTTTAATAAATTAAAAGTTGGGAATTTAAAATTAGCCAATTCTAAAGTTGGGTCAAATTCACCAAAATCTTTTACTAATTTATCTGATAAGTTTTCGGTAGAATGTTCTTCTTCTCTTCCAATAGCAATATCAATTCCTACATCATTTATATCTTCAACAGTTTCTTCTACCTTTAATTCTGGTTCTAGTTCTTTTTCTACTTTTAAGGTAAGTTCTTCTTTTTTAGAACCAACATCTGAATGTTTAGAAATAGTAGGTTTTAAATTCTCTACTGAAAGCTCAAATTCAGATTTTTCTTTTGTTTCTTTAATTGTATTTTTTAATTCAATATTTTGATTTTCAGTTTTTTCTGAATCATCATCTAAAGTTTTAGTTTCATTTTCTGAAGCAAGTCTTTTTTCTTGGTTTTCTATTCTTTTTTGCTTCATTTTTTCAATAAATGCATCAAAAGTTAGTTTGTAACGGACAACTAAATACGCAATTAAAAAGAAAGCTAAAACAATTGTTAAACCCGTTTTACCAATAAAAGCTTGTAAATATTCATTTATTTCAAAACCTACAATACCAGATAATAGTGCATATTTTTTATGTAGAAAACCTAAAGTTATAGAAATCCATAACATGGCTAATAAACCCCAATTCCAAGAGATAATAATTTTAGAAAATTTCTTTTGAAAAATAATATAAATTCCGCTTAAAAAAACTTGAAAAGCAATTAAAAATGCGCCAATTCCAAAACCTTTATAGATAAAAAAATGACTTAAGCTTGCGCCAATTTTACCTAATAAGTTTTTACTTCTAACTGTTTTATCTGTTAATTTTGTAAGAGTACTTTGGTCTTCTTGCCAATTAAAGAAAAAAGAAATAAAAGCAATTGTTAAGAAAATAGAGAAAAAAACAAGAAAAGAGCCCAAAATTGTTTGAGCTTGTCTTGTTTTTAAAAAAGCGAAAATACTCGGTTTTATATCCGAAGAAATAGGTGCTATTTTTTTACTGGTTCTTTTTTTAGCCATTAAATGGTTTGGTAATTTTTTAAAAGTAAATATATGTATTTGCTAAAATAATAAATTGATTCTTGGAATATAGATAAAACCTGCAACAATTAAAGAGATAAATGCAGCAAAACTTGGTGCGCCTGCTGCAATATCTTTTATAAGTCCTATTTTTTTATGGTATTCTGGATGAATAAAATCTGCTATTTCTTCTATGGCAGTGTTAGCAGCTTCTGCAACTAAAACAAGGCCAATAGCTAAAAATTGAATCATCCATTCTACATTAGAAATATCAAAATAAAATCCAAGAATAGTGGCAAAAATAGCTATACAGAGCTGTGCTTTTATGCTGTCTTCTGTTGTCATTAAAAGCCACATTCCTCTCAAGGCAAATTTTAAACTACGAATTCTTCCTCTTAAAAAACCATCATTCGGATTTTTCATTCTGTTAGATTGCTTTTAACGCAGCTTCGTAATTTGGTTCATCTACAATTTCAGAAACTTGTTCTGTATAAGAAACATTTCCTTTTTCATCTAAAATAACAATTGCTCTAGAGTGTAAGTGGGCTAGTGGTCCGTTTGCAATTTCTAAATTATATTCTTTTCCAAAGTTTCCTGTTGCAAAATCAGATAACATTACAACATTTTCAATTCCTTCTGCACCACAAAAACGGGCTTGAGCAAAAGGCAAATCTTTAGAAATACATAATACTGCTGTATTTTCTAAATCTGCTGCTTTTTTATTAAATTCTCTTACAGAAGTTGCACAAGTTCCTGTATCTACACTAGGAAAAATGTTTAAAATTACTTTTTTACCAGCAAAATCTGCCAAAGTTTTAGTAGATAAATCTACGCCAGTTAATTTAAAATCTGGTGCTTTAGAGCCAATTTCAGGTAAATTTCCTACTGTGTTTATTGCGTTTCCTTTTAATGTTATATCTGCCATTTCTGTATGTTTTTAGAAACTCAAAAGTAACTATTTTTATTGTAAATATTTAATGAAAAACGGATAAGTTCATTCTTATATTTTCTTACTTTAATACTTATCTTCGCAGTCGTAAAACGCAAATTTTAAGTGAATATTTCTCAATATACATCTGAATTTAAATATAATTGGAAACTTGCAGCGCCTGTAATGTTAGGTATGTTGGGGCACACCTTTGTAAGTTTTATAGATAATATTATGGTTGGCCAAATAGGAACTGCAGAATTAGCAGCAGTTTCTTTAGGTAATAGTTTTATGTTTATTGCCATGTCTATTGGTATTGGATTCTCTACAGCAATTACACCTTTAATTGCAGAAGCAGATTCCGCAAATAATCTTCAACAAGCAAGATCTACCTACAAACATGGTTTGTTTTTGTGTACTGTTTTAGGAATTTTAATGTTTTTAGTGGTTTTCTTTTCCAAACCGTTAATGCATTTAATGCAACAACCAGAAGAAGTTGTGGCTTTGGCAATTCCGTATTTAGATTTGGTGGCTTTTTCCTTAATTCCATTGATAATTTTTCAAGCCATAAAACAATTTAGTGATGGAATGTCTATGACTAAATACCCAATGTATGCAACCTTATTAGCAAACATTGTAAACGTAGTTTTAAACTATTTATTAATTTTTGGAAAATTCGGATTTCCAGAAATGGGAATTGTTGGTGCGGCTTATGGTACGTTGGCTTCACGAATAATAATGGTAATTTACTTATGGGTTTTATTGCGTTACAAAAAACGTTCTGCACAAATAGTAAAAGATATTAAGTTCTTTGTATTAGACGTTTTAATGATTAAAAGAATTATTAATTTAGGTTCTTTAAGTGCTATGCAAATGTTTTTTGAAGTAGCCATATTTACGGCAGCAATTTGGTTAAGTGGTTTGTTGGGTAAAAATCCTCAAGCTGCAAACCAGATTGCACTAAACTTGTCTTCAATGACATTTATGGTTGCCATGGGTTTAAGTGTTGCTTCTATGATTAGAGTAGGTAACCAAAAAGGATTACAGAACTATAAAGAATTGCGTAGAATTGCATTTTCTATTTTTTTACTGGGCATTTTATTAGCAATTTTCTTTGCTTTATTGTTCTTTATTTTTCATAAAAGTTTGCCTAATATTTATGTAGATTTAAGTGATACTGAAAACTATGTAGATAATATGGAAGTACTTTCAATAGCATCTAACTTATTATTAGCGGCTGCTTTCTTTCAGATTTCAGATAGCATACAAGTTGTGGTTTTAGGAGCTTTACGTGGTTTACAAGATGTTAAAATACCAACAATTCTAACTTTTGTTTCTTATTGGGTGGTTGGTTTTCCTGTTTCTTACTTTTTAGGAAAAGAAGAAATGTATGGAAGTTTCGGAATTTGGTTAGGTTTATTAGCAGGATTATCAACAGCATCAGTTCTGTTGTTTATACGTTTTAATTCGTTAACTTTAAGATTGATAAAAGAAAAACAAGATTCACAAAAAATACAAGGTGTTTAATAGCCTTGCTAAAAAATAATATATATGGAATTACCTAAATTTTTACTAGCAGATAATAGCAATTTTCCAGATGATGTTTTTGTATTGCATACAGAATATCCTCGTTTTTTAATTAATTTAAAAGATGATGAAGTTGAATGGTTTGAAGACCTAACAGGAGAAAATGAAGAAGATGTAGCAACAGAATTAGCCGATTTAATGGACAAAGCTGGTCTTTTTTATGATGAAGAAATGAAAGGATTTGAATAGTTTTTAAATGAAGCTCAACAAAGCTGTCTTTAAAAGATGTAAATCATTCATATAATTGTTATGAGTAGTTTTACAACTGTTTATGCTGCTCTCAATTTCTACTATAGAATTTGATGGGTTTTCTAAACAAATGGCAAACTCTTTTTCTAGATTTCCTTTTTCATGATCTAAAAGGTAAATTTTAGAAATTACTTGGTTTATTTCGTTTAGAATTCTTTTTATTTCTAAATTATCTATTTGTATAGAAGAAACTAATTGATTGAATTTTAAATTAGAATTTGAGTGCGCACAACCAAGTCTATAGGCTCTTTTAGAACTATTACATAAAGCTACTCTTTCATAAATTTCTTTGTTAGAAACTATTTTCTTTACAGGATGTTTTGTTTTAGAATCTAGTTTTACCAACTCATGTTTAAGCCCACATTTAAAAACGGTAAATTTTTCTAACTCATTTTTTATTTCAGGAATTGTCATAAATTTTACACTAATAAGATGAGTGCAAAATAGTAGAATTTATTGTGTTATATAAGCGTTAAAATACCTGATTATTTATTAAGTGAAAGTTAAGAGTTTGGAAGATTCGTTAACGTTGTTGTATAAGAAAAGTTGCGGTTTTGTCAGCGAGGAATTTCCGAAGGAAATTCAGAAGTTGGCAAAAATGCAACTGCCTTTGATTAAGCACTAATTTAGCAATTTTTTTTATACGGTGTTGCCAGTAGTTTTTTTATTCCGAAATATGTTATTCCAATTCCTATTAAAAACATAATCCAATATATAAAATTAAAATTCAAGTCTAACAACCACCTGTCAAAAGTAAAGTCAAATACGTATAAAGTCTGAACCAATAAATTGACTAAAAAATGCAATAAAATTGAGTAACCTATTTTTTTTGTTTTTATAAAAATCAAACTGCTTATTATTCCAAAAATAAAAGAAGGAATTAAATTAAAAGGTGTCTCAATGTGAATGATTGCAAAACATAAACTTGAAATTATGATTCCAATCTTTTGACTGTTTCTTTCAAGTAATTTTTTCAATAAGAATTTTCTAAAGAATAATTCTTCGCAAATAGGCGAGATTATTAGAGTTGAAATTGCTCCATATAAAAAGGCTGGATTAAATCCATTAAAAGTGCTAAAATCAGTTTCAAATTCAGAGTAGTTTAAATAATTCCATATTCTTTCTAAATCCCAAAATGGTCTATCTAATAACTGAAGCCCAAGAACAATTAAAATTAAATAAGGCAAAAATTTTAGCTCGTAGTTTTTGAAATTCAGCGTATTTTTAATTTTTGTTTTAGGTTTCCAAAAAAAAATAAACATAACTACATAAGCTACAAGAAAAGATATGACAGTAGTTATTCCAATGTGTTTATGTAAATATTCAGGTATTAATTCAGTTTTATAGAATATAAATCCAAATCCAACTTGAGTCAAGCTAAACACAAAAATCAATAGTAAAGTTAGTAAGATTGCTTTAAGTATTGTCATTTCTCAAATTACTGGCAACGTTAACGCTGATATGATTTCGTTTTAATGACTTATATCAGTAGTTAGCGAAGTTGGGGTTTTTTAAGGAGAAATAAAAGAGTGAAAACACCTAATTTTTTGCCTTTTCTACCAATTCTATTTTATCTACAGAAGTTTTAGTAGTAAAAACTCCGTAATTTATGGTAACATTTTTTCTGTCTATTTTATCTATGGTACCTACAGAATTTGAATCTATTATTCTTACTCTATCATTTAATTTGTAAACATATTCAGACTTTGCTTTGGCAATTTTAGCAGCTTCAATTTTTTTCTCTTTTCTAACTTCAACTACTTTTTCTAAAACCTCTTTTTCAACCTTTTTTATAACTTCTTGCAGTTGTTTTTCAACAACTTTTGCTTTTTGTTTTTGGGTTTTTGTTTTTGGTTTTATTGGGTTTTTCTTTGCGTACTTTACCTTTTCATCTGCAACCCATTTATTAAAGCTTGCATTTAACTCTTTCTTGTTGTTGGTTTGAAAGTATTTGTTAATCAGTTCATTAGTTTTTCTTCCTAAAGAAAGCATTTTCTGATTTTGGTCATACAATTCTTGAAAACCTGCCAATTTAGCTTGTACTTTTTCTTCTTTTTCTTGAAGATTTTCTAAATGTTCTTGGCCTTTTACTTTTTGTTTTTCTAGATTATTAGAGTTTTTCTCTAATCTATTGCGTTCTTTCTGAAGTTTAGAAATGGTTTTATCTAAACGTACTTTTTCAGTTTCTACACGTTTTTTTGCTTTGTTAATAATGCTATAAGGAATTCCGTTTTTTTGCGCAACTTCAAACGTAAAAGAACTACCTGCTTGTCCTATAAATAGTTTGTATAATGGTTCTAGAGAACGTTCGTCAAACTGCATATTTGCATTGGTTACGTTATCTAACTCATTTGCCAAAACTTTTAAGTTGGAGTAGTGGGTTGTAATAATTCCGAATGCTTTTTTAGTGTAAAATTCTTCCAGAAAAATTTCTGCCAATGCACCACCTAATTCAGGGTCAGAACCTGTACCAAATTCATCAATTAAAAACAAAGTGTTTTCATTACACTTTCGTAAAAAATAACGCATGTTTTTTAAACGATAGCTATAAGTACTTAATTGATTTTCAATAGATTGATTATCTCCAATATCGGTTAAAACAGTATCGAAAATATAAGTCTGACTACGTTCGTCTACAGGAATTAAAATACCACTTTGTAGCATTACTTGTAACAAGCCAATGGTTTTTAAAGTAATACTTTTTCCACCAGCATTAGGCCCAGAAATAACTATAATTTGTTGTTTTTCATTGAGTTCTAATGTTTGAGAAACCGTTTTTATATTTTGCGCATTATTTTTTCTCCATAAAATAGGATGATATGCATTCTTAAAGTAAATCTTTTTTTCTCTAGATATTTTAGGCAAAATAGCATTCATTTCTCTTGCATATTTTGCTTTGGCACCAACTGAATCTATATGTGTTAAAAAAGAAACATATTCTTCTAAAAGTGGTGTAAAAGGACGTATAGTTTCTGCTAAAGCTCTTAATATTTTTACAACTTCTTGTTTTTCTTCATAGACTAAATTTTGAAATTCTCTACTGTAAGAAAGTGTTGCTTGTGGTGCAATATAAACGATATTACCAGATTTAGATGAACCTAATAAACTACCAGCAACTTTTCTTCTGTGCATTGCAGACACAGCTAAAACACGCTGGTTGTCTACAACGGTTTCTTTAATATCATCTAAATAACCTGCAGCAATAGATTTACTTAATGCGCTAGAAAAACTTGCACCAATTTTACCACGAATGTTATTAATATCTCTTCTAATTTGTTTTAAACTTGCAGAAGCATTGTTTTTTACTTCACCAGAAATGTCAATTATTTTTTTAATTTCATCATCTACAAAAGTGGTGAATTCTATTTTTTGAGAAAGATCAAAAAAAGTAGGAAACTGCACTTTAAACTTCTTAAAAAACTTTATTAATTCGTTTACTGTTAGAGAAGTAGTTGCAATTTTTAAAAATGCATCTGTTTCTATAAAGCTATTTTCTATTGCTAGACGTTTAATTTTTTCAGTTACATTATCGAAACCATGATTTGGAACTCTGTTTTCGCTTTCGAAAGAAGAAACATATTCATTAACCAAATGTAATTCTTCAAATAATTCTTTTTTATTTGTAATTGGTAAAGTTTCTAATACTTTTTCTTTTCCTAAACCAGAGATACAATGTTCTGCAACATGTTGTAAAACCGTTGAAAATTCTAAATCTTGTAATGTTTTTTCTGAAATATTAGTTCTCAAATTTGTAATTTTGATTCACTACAAAAATAACAAAGAATGCAAGTAAAAATAGCCGATAGCTGGAAAAATATTTTACAAAAAGAATTTAAAAAAAAATATTTTATAGATTTAATCAGTTTTGTTAAAAATGAATATGAAAATCATACTTGTTATCCAAAAGACGAAGATATTTTTGCTGCTTTTGATTTTTGTTCCTTTAAAGATTTAAAAGTGGTTATTATTGGTCAAGATCCTTATCATGGACCAGAACAAGCAAATGGTTTGTGCTTTTCTGTAAAAGACGGAATAAAGCATCCACCTTCTTTAATTAATATTTTTAAAGAGATTTCTACGGATTTAGAAACTGAATACCCTGAAAGTGGAAATTTAGAAAAATGGGCAAAACAAGGTGTTTTATTATTGAACGCTACTTTAACTGTAAGAGCTCATGAAGCTGGAAGTCACCAAAAACAAGGTTGGGAAACGTTTACAGATGAAGTGATTAAACAAATTTCTAATGAAAACGAAAATATTGTTTTTTTGCTTTGGGGCGGATTTGCAAAGAAAAAAGCGAAGTTGATTGATAAAAAGAAACATCATATTTTAGAATCTGGTCATCCTTCTCCTTTAAGTGCCAACAGAGGTTATTGGTTTGGAAATAAACATTTTTCTAAAACAAATGAAATTTTAAGAGATTTAGGGAAAGAAGAGATTAGTTGGTAGTTTTATTCGTCATTGTTAGGAACGAAGTAATCTATCTTTTTAATTTATAGATAAGCTATTACTATTTTAGAATTAGCTAATTGTCTTTAAACAAGTTTAGCCCTGATTGAACGGCTTGTCTGAGCTCTTTTTTCTTTTTCAGAAAAAAAGCGAGTAGTGAAAGCAGGAAATAGCTTCAACAAAAAAATCCGCCAAAAAAGCGGATTCATTGAATTTGAAATTAAGAAACAAACGAATTTATATTAGATCTGCTTGTTTTAATGTTGTTTGAGTAGTTGTTTCAGCATCTGCCAAACCACAAGATTTGGAAGTACTTCTACAAGAAGAAAAACAAATAATCCCTAAAACACAAATTGCAACAAATACTACTTTTTTCATTTTTACTATTTTATGGGTTAAATGTACATATTTTTTACAAAATCTGTAGAGTTTTTCTTCTTTTTGATAACGTTAAAACGTACCATTTTATTTTGAATGCGGGTAATTAAGTTTTTGGTGATTGGTTTTCCATCATTCCATTCAGTTATTTTTAACCATTTTTGGATATCTTCTAACTGTTGCTCATATCTGATTGATAGTGTTTTATCAATGTTTTCTATGTCTTTAAAGTCTTTAGTTTGATTATTAATAATATCTAAAACTTTTTTAACTTCATTAAAATTATTTTCTAAAACTTCATTTCTAACAGCAACTACAAAACATGGCCAAGGAGTAGGGCAATCTCCAACTCTTCTAAAAGTACCATTATCTACCAACGGTTTTGTGGTAAAATGTTCCCACATAAAATAATCTGCTTCTCCGTTTGTTAAAGCGTCAATTCCGCCTTGTAAATTACCAATTACTTTAAATTTAAGGTTTTTAACATCCCAACCTTGGTTATGTGCATTTACAATTGCCATTAAATGAGAACCGGAACCAAACCTACTAATTGCAATTGTTGCGTGTTCTAAATCTTCAATTTTTTTAAATTTTGATTTTGCACCTACATGAATTCCCCAAATTAAAGGAGTTTTTACAAACGTTTGTACAATTTTAGAAGGATTTCCATCTGCAATATCTTTAATAATACCTTCTGTTAAAACAATGGCAATATCTACATTTCCGTTTCTTAAAGCTTTGCACATTTGTCCTGTTCCTCCAGGATAATCTTGCCAACGTAAATTGATATTTTCTTTTGTGTATTCTTTATTTTTAAGCGTTAAATACCAAGGGTAATTAAAGTGTTCTGGAACTCCGCCAACTTTTAAATCTGTCATTTACTCCACTAATTTATCAAGTGTATATTCTATTAAATCTACTACAACTTGTTTGTAATCTTTGCTAAAAGTACCATTTGCTCTGTTAGCAATAATTGCATTCATAGAAACTGCATTATGGCCTAATAATTTAGACAAACCATAAATTGCAGAAGTTTCCATTTCTAAATTTGTAATTCTATTTCCTTTAAAATTGAAAGAATCTATTTTATTATTTAATTCTTTGTCTTGTAAACCTAAACGTAAAACGCGTCCTTGCGGTCCATAAAAACCTCCAGCAGTTGCTGTAATTCCAGAATAAGTTTTATCAGATTTTAATTTGTTTTCTAATTCTGTACTATTAGAAATTAATATTGGATGCGATTTTTTTGCGCTCCAATTAGTATGTTTTACAAAAGCGTTTTCTATTTCAGTATTCGAAATTTCCTCAATTTGATAGGAGTGAAGCATTCCATTTAAATCTAATCCATGAGAACTCATTAGAAATGAATCTACAGGAATGTCTTTTTGTAAAGAACCAGAAGTACCAATTCTAACAATATTTAAAACTGTTAAGTTTTTTTTGATTTGTCTTGTTTGTAAATCGATGTTTACTAGTGCATCTAATTCATTTAAAACAATATCTATATTATCAGGACCAATTCCGGTTGAAATTACTGAAAGTCTTTTACCTTTATAACTTCCTGTGGAAGTTTTAAATTCTCTTTTTTGAGTTGTAAATTCTATAGAATCGAAACTCTTTGTAATTTTATCGACTCTATCTTGGTCGCCAACAAAAATTATATCTGTAGCAATATTTTCTGGTCTTAAATTTAGATGATATACACTACCATCGGGATTTAAGATGAGTTCAGATTCTTTAATACTCATACTATGATGTTATTTGAAGCAGCTTTTCTGAATTGTTATTATATAAAAAACTGTATTTTTTAGAGCCGCCAAGATACGAAATATCATTACGTAATTTGCCGTAAAAATTAACTTGATTTTCTAAAACCTCTTTTCCTTTTTCAGAAAGTTGAACTGGGTTAAATGAAGAGAATAATTTATTAAGGTTATTTATTTTATGTTCATACTGTAAATCTCCAAAGCCATAAACTTCTTGTTCTTTTAAAAGTTGATTAACTAGGTCGTTTTTTGTTGAAAAATGATGATTATTTACAGTTTTTAAAATTGTATTTTCAATTTTATTTAGACCATTTTCTATAGAAGGAAAACGCTGTAAATGAGCTTCTAAAGCAGTTGCTAAATATTGAAAAGGAGACATTGGATTGAATTTATAAATCGTTTCCAAACGAAGTGGACTATCTGAACAATACAATTGCCAAATATAATCTGCATATTCAATGTCGTCTTGTGTTAATTCTATTTTATCTTTATAATGTTGATGAATTTGTTCTTTAGATAATTCAGGTAAACTAAACATTTTTTGAGAACCTTTTACTTTTCCGCTACAAACAAGAGAAATATGATACCCTTTTCTGTAACGTTTTAGCCAACTGATAACTGCAATCATATTAATTTGGCAGAATAAATCGTGCTCAAACCACAAAACAATTTCTTTTTGCTCTTTTTTATTACATAGGTTTCTGTACTCTTTTACCGTATAATTTATAAATTTCTGTTTGCTGACTTTGTATGAGGTTTTAAAGAACTCAAATCTATTTTTCCAGAAATTTTCACTTCCAACATCTGTAGTAGTTTTTCCTTCACACAACATTTCTCGCCATGTAATAAACTCTCCAGAAAATTTCAGTTTTTGAAGATAATTAGTAGTAGTATCTCCGTTTGTGATATGTAATATTGAATTCCTCATAATTAAAAAACAACGTTTTTAGTGTTGTTTTATTGTATTCAGTATAAAAATTAACCGCCAACGCGTTTTACTTTAAACCCTTTGTTGGTTAACATTTTCATTATTTTATCTCTAAAATCTCCTTGAATAATGATTTTATCATCTTTAAAACTACCACCAACAGAGAGTTTTGTCTTAATTTCTTTGGCAAGAATTTTAAAATCTTCTGTTGCTCCTGTATAACCCTCTAAAATAGTAATTGGTTTTCCTTTACGTTTTTCATACTTACAAATAATTGGATCATCTTGCATCCAAATATTTGTTTTTTCTTTTACCACTTCTTCAGTTTCCTTGTGTTCTGGAAACAAATTTTTTAGTTGATCTTTTAAATCCATAAAAAGCCTTTTAATTTCCCCAAAGGGGAAAAACTCGTGCTGGTAACTTTGAGTATATTTTTATTGTTTTTATTCGGCATATTTCCCATAATACATTCCTTCCCTTTTGGAAGGTTAGGATGGGCTTTTCTTATTTTTTTAAGCCTAATTCTCTTAAACGTTCGTCTAAAAACTCACCAGCAGTAATATCATCAAACTGTTTTGGATTGTTTTCATCTATACAATTTTCTAAAACATCTAATTTCATATCAGAAATTGGGTGCATAAAAAACGGAATTGAATAACGAGAAGTTCCCCACATTTCTTTTGGCGGATTTACAACTCTGTGAATAGTAGATTTTAATTTATTGTTACTGTGACGAGATAGCATATCTCCAACATTTATCATTAATTCATCTGGTTCTGCCATAGCATCTATCCATTCTCCTTTATGATTTTGAACCTGCAAACCTTTTCCTTGCGCACCCATTAATAAAGTAATTAAATTAATGTCTCCATGAGCAGCAGCTCTTTCTGCGCCTTTAGGTTCTGTTTGAATTGGTGGATAATGAATTGGACGAAGAATACTATTTCCGTTTTTTATATAATTATCGAAATAAGTTTCTTCTAAACCTAAATGCAATGCTAATGAACGTAAAACATACTTTGCTGTTTTTTCTAGCATTTGGTAGGTTTCTTTTCCTACTTCATTAAATTTTGGAAGTTCTTCTACTTGAACATTTTTTGGGTATTCTTTTGCGTATTTAGAATCTTCATCTACATATTGGCCAAAATGCCAAAATTCCTTTAAATCTCCTTCTTTTTTTCCTTTTGCAGATTCTTTTCCGAAAGAAACATAACCTCTTTGTCCTCCAATTCCTGGAATTTCGTATTTCTCTTTAGTTTCAGTTGGTAAATCGAAAAAATTCTTAATTTCTGAATATAAATCAGAGACTAATTTATCATCTAAAAAATGACCTTTTAATGCTACAAAACCTATGTTTTCATATGCATGACCAATTTCATTTATAAATTTTTGTTTGCGGCTTTCATCATTAGATAAAAAGTCATTTAGATTTACGCTAGGTATTTTATTCATATTTATATTTTTGTAAGACCGAGGTTAAATTTACTAAAAAATAATAAATCTTACTATTTTATTTTTTTGAGAACGGAATTAAGTAAGATAGTGTGTAGTTAAACCCAAATCCAGTATTGCTTTCAAAGATTCTATTAAAGCCTGGTGAATATAAAGTTTTAAAATTTTCTGGATCTTTTACACTCATTAAAACTTTATAAGAAACACTAAAACTTACAAAGAAATTATTGAAAGTTTCTACTTTAATTCCCATAATAAATTCAGACCAATGTGCATTTAAACCACTTGCTGTTTGTGGCACAATAACCGAATTTGCAGGAAAATAAGTGCTATTTACATTGGGTGTGTAAGAATTTAAAGTTTGGTCAAATAAACTAAAACCATATCTATATCCTAAAGAGATTTCGTTATTCATATCTAACCAATTCTCGTAAGCGTTATAGTTAAAACCTAATCTAATATAACTTCCTTTGGCTGTAGAGTTTGTATAATCTTCATCATTAGTTTCTTCTTCATATCCTAATTCTGCAGCAACATAAAAACGTTTAGAAATTCTATAATCTCCAACAAGTTCAAAACCACTATATGCTCCATCTATATTAGATTTTATAGGTTTACTAATATCTACACCTAAACGAAGTCCGTATTTAGATTTATAAATAATAGTATCTTTTTCAGTATTATTTTTGGTTGTTTTTTTGTCTTGTGAAAATCCATTAACAAAAACAAAAAACAAACAAATGCTAATGAAATATTTGTACATGTGTTTCATCTTGATTGTCTATGGTTGTTAATGTTGTTGGTGTAAAATCTAATATCCAATTATTTTCTGATGTAAATGTAATACCATTAAAAATAACTTTATAGCCGCAAGAACGAGAAACGTAAACTTCTTGTGGTGTGTAGTTAACTGTAAATTTATCTACGCTTGTACCATTAGAAAAATTATAAATTGTTTCGGTAGCTAAAGTGTTTAAAGGAATAATGATGGAATTCTCTCTTGAACCTTCATATATACTGTCTTTTCCATCTACCCAAACATATAATGTTGTAATGTCTTTTAAGGTTTCTCTACTGGTATTATTGTAAAAATCGATTACTAATTTTGGTGTAACCGGGTTTTGAATACAAAAATCATCTTTCTCGCAAGCAGAAAAAATGACAATTGATAGTAATAATAAAACAAGTGTTTTTTTCAAAGGATAATTTTTAAATCTATTCTTCTTCAACTTCTACAATTTTGTTGATTGCTGCTGCTAATTTAAAATCTAACTCTGTAACTCCATCTGCATCGTGCGTTGTTAATGTAATATCTAAAGTATTATAAACATTCGTCCATTCTGGATGATGATTTAAAGCTTCGCACTCAAAGGCAATTCTGTTCATTGCAGACATACAATCTTTAAAATTATCGAACTCGAAATCTGTATGTAAAGCGTTGTCGTAATATTCCCATTCAAGTAGAGTTTCTAATTTCTCTTCAATAGCTGAATCTGAAAGTTTTATTTTTTTCAAAGTATTTTTATTTAAGTTTTAAATATATAATTATTGATGCTAATATTGATTAAAATGATGTTAAAACTAATTAACTCTTTTCAAACAAAACCACAGTTTCAATATGACTCGTATGTGGAAATTGATCTACCAAACTAATCTTTTTAATTAAATAACCAGCTTCTCTTAACAATTCTGTATCTCTAGCCTGTGTTGCAGGATTACAAGAAACATACACCATTCTATCTGCATTTAAATTGATGATTTTCTGCAATGTTTTTGGTGCAATTCCTGCTCTTGCAGGATCTAAAATAATCGTTTTTATTTTATTTTGATATTCAGGATGCGCAATTAAAAATTTACCAACATCTGCTGCAAAGAATTTTAAACCTTCAATATTATTTCTTTTGGCGTTTTTCTTTGCGTCTGCAATTGCGGAAGCTACAATATCTACACCAACTATTTTTGCGTTTTCGCTTTTAGAAGCAACAATTTGCCCTATTGTTCCTGTACCACAGAATAAATCCATAACCACAGTATTGTCTACTTTAGATTTGTCTTCTAAAACATATTCTACCACTTTGTTATAGAGTTTTTCTGCACATTTTGGGTTGGTTTGAAAAAAGCTTTTCATGCTGATTTCAAAATTTAAACCTAATAATTCTTCTACGATTTTGTCTTTTCCATAAACGAGTTCTAAACTTCCTGAAGTTGCGATTGTTCTGTCGCCAGTTTCGTCGTTAATTGTGTGTAGAAGTCCAGCTAAACGTTCTCCAAAAATATCTTTTAGGAAATTTGCGAATTTTTGTAAATCGAACTTATCCAAATCAGGAGAAGTTGTTACTAAATTACATAATAACTCGTCTGTTTTAAAAGATTTACGAACTACAAAATATCTGAAGAAACCTTCTTTTTTAGGTCCATGCCAAGGATCTAAACCAGTTTCAATACAATATTGACGAATGTTTTTTAGATTGTCTTCCATTTGTTTGTCGAACAAACCAGAATCTTTCTCTAAATTATCGCCCATCCACCAAACTCCACGTCTTTTAAAACCTAAAGTAAACTCGTCTTTATCGGTTTTATGTATTCTGTCATAACCAATTGCAGAGAAACCATATTCCATTTTATTTCTGTAATGAAATACGTTTGGCGAGGTTACAAATTCGTCGAATAAATCTTCTATATTTTCTACTTTTCCTATTCTTTTGAATAAAGATAAAGTACTTTCTTTTTTATATCTATGTTGAAGCTCAATTGGTAATTGAATGTAAGGCGCTCCAGGAATGTCTTGAAATTCCACTTCTACTTCGTCTTCAGATGGTTCTAAAACATCAATTAATTTAGCTTCTGCGTAGTTTTTGCTGGATTTGCTAATTTGTGCTTTTACCAATTGCCCAGGCAACGTATTTGGAACAAATACAACGAAACTTCCTTCTTCGGAATGAATTCTGGCAATTCCTTTTCCTCCGAAAGCGTAATCTTCAATTTTTAATTCTAAAACTTGATTCTTTTTTACAAATTTGTTGCGTTCTCTACGTGGCATTTTCAATTATTTTGGATTGCAAAATTAAGGAAAAGATATTGATAGATTAGCATTATGTTTTGAAGTTATTACTTTTATAATTTAACAGGTTGCGTTAGGGATTGAACGGTTTGTTTGAGCTCTTTTTTCTTTTTCAGAAAAAAAGCGAGTAGTGAAAGCCCGACCTTTTTAGGGAACGCCCAAATAATTTTTATTTCGAAGTTTTATTTTACTACTTTTGTAAAACTTCGGGGATGATTTCTTTCCCACGCTGAATTTTCAGTTCTTGCTGAAAGGATAAAGGTAGAATAGGAATGGTTTTTTTTATAAATTTTAAAACAATAAAAATGGCTGTTTTAGACAAATTAACTTCGCAAGAAGCAATCGAATTAGAGAACAAATATGGAGCGCACAACTATCATCCACTTCCTGTGGTTTTGAGTAGAGGAGAAGGCGTGTATGTTTGGGATGTGGAAGGAAAAAAATATTATGATTTTTTATCGGCTTATTCTGCTGTAAATCAAGGGCATTGTCATCCGAAAATTGTGGATGCAATGACGAATCAAGCAAAAACGTTGAGTTTAACTTCGCGTGCATTTTATAATGATATGCTTGGTAGATATGAAAAATTTGCAACCGAATATTTTGGTTTCGACAAATTATTACCAATGAATACTGGTGCAGAAGCTGTGGAAACTGCTTTAAAAATTGCCAGAAAATGGGCGTATGAAGTAAAAGGAATTGATGAAAATAAAGCACAAATTATTGTTTGTGAGAATAATTTTCATGGTAGAACAACTACAATAATATCATTTTCTAACGACCCTGTTGCTCGTAAAAACTTTGGTCCTTATACAAAAGGTTTTATAAAAATTGAATATGATAATTTACAGGAATTACAAGAAACGCTAGAAAGTAGTAACAATATTGCTGCATTTTTGGTGGAACCAATTCAAGGTGAAGCTGGTGTTTATGTTCCTTCTGATGGTTATTTAGCGGCTGCAAAGAAAATGTGTGAAGACCACAACGTTCTATTTATTGCAGATGAAGTACAAACAGGAATTGCAAGAACGGGTCGTTTATTAGCTACTTGTGGAAATTGTTCTTGTCCAGAGAAAAATTGTTCTGGAACTCCAGAAATAAAACCAGATGTTTTAATTCTTGGAAAAGCACTTTCTGGTGGAGCATATCCTGTTTCTGCGGTTTTAGCAAATGACAGTGTTATGAATGTGATTCGTCCTGGAAACCATGGTTCTACTTTTGGTGGAAACCCAATTGCTGCTGCTGTTGCAATGGCTGCACTAAAAGTTGTTGCTGATGAAAAATTAGCAATTAATGCTGATAAATTAGGTGAAATTTTTAGAGCTGAATTAACAGAATTCTGTAAAAACAATCATTTAGTGGAATCTGTAAGAGGTAGAGGATTGTTAAACGCAATTTTAATTAACGATTCTGAAGATAGTTCTACTGCTTGGGATATTTGTATTAAATTACGTGATAACGGTTTATTAGCAAAGCCAACACATGGAAATATTATTCGTTTTGCGCCACCTTTAGTAATGACTGAAGAGCAATTAATGGATTGTATTTCTATAATTAAGAAAACAATTTCTGAATTTTAGAAATCACTTTTTATAACATTTAATATTTAGCCGCAAATTCACAAATTTGTGGCTATTTTTTTTATTATTTTTGAAGAATACTAACTAAAAAAAAAATATTATGCAAAATGCAATTACAGAATTAGAGCAATTAACTTTAACAAGTTCCGCAAAAAGCTTTTTAAGAGAAACCGCTAAATGGTGTAAATTTTTATCAATATTGGGTTTTGTATTTGTGGGAATTATGATAATTGCTAGCTTTTTTATAGGTTCTCTATACAATAATATGCCTCAAGCACAAGGAATGCCTTTTGATTTTAGAGCAATGATGACTGGAATGTATTTAGTTCTTGGTCTAATTTATATTTTTCCGATCTACTATTTATATCAATTTTCTGTAAAAATGAAAAAGGCTTTAATATCTAAAGATGATGAAGTTTTGGCCAAAGCATTCGAAATGTTGAAATCGCATTATAAATTTGTTGGAGTGTTAGCCATTATTCTATTATCACTTTATGTTTTAGCAATAGTTATTGGGTTAATTGCAGCATTATCTTCTGGTTCAGCTTTCTAAAAATAAGAATTAACTAAAAAAAAAGGGAAGCTTATTGCTTCCCTTTTTTACTTTTAGTTATAAAGTTAATTTTTCTTTTTAACAGTATCTTTTTTCTTGTTTCCAAAAAGACCTCCAAGAACATTTTTAATTTTATCTTTAGTATCGTTCTTTGTTACAGTAGAATCTTTTTTAATTGAGTCATTTTTTTGGGTTCCTAAACCTAATAAATCGGTTAATTTGTCTTTTCCTTTATCAATAAGACTTTGTTTTTGTTTTTCTACAATATTCTTCATTAAAGTAGCAGTTGCATCTTTTATATTAGTAGAAAAATTAGGACTAGAAAAACTACCTGTTAAATTGGTTGTTACAGGAATCGTTTTTATATCTGCTGCATCTTTTGGTGTTAATTTTGCCAATGCATTTGTAACCGTAGTTCCTAAATATTTTACGGGTAAATCGAAAACAACATTGTAATTCATAGTATTATCGAAACCATGTTTACCATCAATTACAATACCAATGTCTTTATATTTAAGATCTATAGGTTTTACACTAACTTCACCATTATTAAAGGTAAAAAGTGCATTAATTCCATCTAAATTTAAGTTGTCTAGGTTAATAAAATCAACATTTTTATCTAGTAAAGAAAGTGCTTTCGATTTATTACCTTTAATTTTTGGGTTTAATAATTTCCCAAATAAATCTCCAGTAATTGATTTTAAATTAGGACTCATATTTTCGTCTAAAATTCCAGAAACTTTAACGGTCGAATTTATTTTACCTTCGATACTTTTAGCAATTGGAGCAATAGATTTTAACATTTCTAATTGCGTAAAAGAATCTGCAATGTTTAGTTGATTCAAGTTTAAATCCATAGAGAAATTAGCCTCTTTTCCTTTGGTAGAAACAGTACCATTCATACCAATATTTCCTCCAAAAATATCTGAATTCAAGTTTTTTAAATTAACGGATTCATCTTTTATAAAAACATCTCCAGAAACATTAGAAAGTGTAATGTTATCATATAAAACTGTCTTTGCTTTTGCATTTAATTTAATATCTAAAAATGCAGGAATTTTTAAAGTTGAAGTAGCGCTAGTTTCTGTTTCAGCAGTTTCTTTAGATAAGAAGTCATTCACTTTAAAGTTAGAAGAATTCAAGTTAAAATCTCCTTTTAACGTCTGGTCTTTAAATAAGAAACCGTAAAAATTCTCTAAATTTCCTTTTATCGATAAATCTGAAGTTCCTGTTTTTGCTATAAATTCATTTAATTTAATTGAATTTGTATTGAATATAACTGAAGCATTGTCTATTAAAAAAGCATTTGCCACATCTTTTCCTTCATATTTAAATTTACTAACAGAAAGATTTCCTTCGTTTTTAATGTTTTGATAATTTCCTTTTTCAACAGAATTCATATCAAAACTCGATTTTATATCTGCCTTTAAAATTCCAGCTAATTCTTTTTCTAGTGGAGCAGGATATACTTTACCAATATTTGCTAAATTAATAGTTCCTTTTGCTGCAATATTTATATTTGGGTTTGTTGTTATATTTCTGACACTACCATTTGCAGAAAACGCATCTTCATCAATTTTAAAATTTAATTTATTAATGTCTACATAGGTATCTTTTGTGTTCCCTGTTTTGTTAATTATTTTTGAATCTATTGTAATGTTTTTAACCGATTTTGGTAAATCAGCATATTTAAACATTGCATTTTCTGATTTTATTGAAATATCAAAAGCCGGAATTGTTGTTTCAGATAAAGCTCCTTTCACAACTCCATTCATATCAAAATTACCTTCAGTTTTAATCGTTTTTAAATTCCCAGAATATTGTGCAGGCATTAATGCTAAAGCATTTTTAAAAGATGATGTTGGTGTTTTAAAACTAATATCATACAACTGGTTTTCTTCTATAAGTTGAATAAATCCATCAAATTCTAATGGCAGTTGATTTATGTAACCTGTATTTTCTTTAAAAGTGTATTTGCTATTTTTTAAATCTATTCCTAAAACCGCATTTAACTTTACAGCAACATTTTTAATATAGTTTACATTCTCCATATCAAAAGATAATTTAGCTGTAGTTTCTGTATCTAAATCTAAAATATCTTTTGCAAAGTTTCCTTTTCCTGTATGATAAATACTATCTAATTGAAGTTTCATGTTAGAACTTTCATCTAAATAATTAAATTGTAAATTATCTACTTTATAATCTTGAATGTTAAAAGAAAATGAACTTGAATTCTCGGCTGAATTTACAGCTTCATTTTTTATAGCAATATCATAATTACCTACATTTTCTTTATTGAAAATAATATTTACTTTTCCGTTTGAAGCTTCAATGCTTTGTAAATCAATGGTTTCATTGGTGTTTTTAAAAAGCTCAGTAATTTTCATGTCTAAACTTAATGTTTTAGCATTGAATAAAGTATCACCTAAAAAAGGGGCTTTATTTGCTACAGAAATATCATTAACTTTTAAACTAGCTAGAGGAAAACTTCTAAATAAACTTAAATCTGATTCTTTAAAAGTTACGGTTGCATTTATACTATTGTTAATGGTATTGGTTACCATTTGTACAATTTTATCTTTAAATAAAAACGGAATAGAAACCAGTGCAATTATTAACACTAAAAAGATGGAAACAATCCATTTTAAAACTTTTTTGGTAGTAGATTTCTTTATTTCTTTTTTGTTCATATTATTCATTAATTATATAAAGCAAAAATACCTCTTTCACAGAGGTATCTTTGTTTAAATGATGTTAAAAGTAACTCAAATGAAAAATAGTTAAATAATTTTTCGAAAAAGTTATTTTACAATTACAAATATTATTTGAACATATCCATTCCTGGAATGTTTGGCATTCCTGCTTTTGCGGCAACAGCCATTTCATCTTCGTTTATTTTTGTCGCTTTTTCAATTGCTTTATTTAACGTAAGTATTAAATAATCTTCTAATTCTTCTGCATCCGAAAGTAAAGAATCATCAATAGAAATTGCTTTTATTTTTCTGTTTGCAGTTAATGTTACTTTAATTTTTCCATCAGAAGAAACTTCATCAACCAAAACAGAATCTAATCTATTTTTAGTTTTTTCTACTTCTTGTTGCGCTTCTTTAAGCTTGTCCATCATTCCAGATAAGTCTCCAAACATAGTTTTTAAATTTAAGATTTTGTTAACTGCAAAATTAGTAAATTCACAGAGAATTTTAATCAACTAAAAATGAGAAAAATATTTATTTATACGTTGTTATTAAGTCTTACTTTTGCAACCGCTTGTAAAAATAAAACAATGAAAAGTACAGACGCAAAAATGCCTGTGGCAGAGAAGCAGCCTACAAAATTAGAAAAACACGGAGATGTTAGAATAGATAATTATTTTTGGATGCGTTTATCTGATGAACAAAAATTGTCTGAAGTAAAAGACGAACAAACTCAAAAAGTAATTAATTATTTAGATGCAGAAAATACATATTATGATGATGTAACTGGTTATACCAAAAATTTTCAAGAAAAATTATTCGAAGAAATGAAAGGTAGAATTAAAGAAGATGATTCTTCTGTGCCTTACAAAGACAATGGTTATTTTTACATAACTCGTTTCGAAAAAGGAATGCAATATCCTATATACAGTAGAAAAAAGGAAACTTTAGAAGCAGAAGAAAATGTACTTTTTAACGTTAATGAAATGGCTAATGACTATGATTATTATCAATTAGGAGGTTTAAATGTTTCTCCTGATAATAAAATGGCTGTTTTTGCTACAGATACTGTTAGTAGAAGACAATATTTTTTAAGAATAAAAAATTTAGAAACAGGCGAAATCTATAAAGATATTATAGACAATACAACTGGTGGATCTGTTTGGGCAAATGATAATAAAACAATTTTTTATACAAAGAAAGATCCTTTAACTTTAAGAAGTGAAAAGATTTTTAGACATGTTTTAGGGACACCAACTTCTGAAGACGTAGAAGTTTTTCATGAAAAAGATGATACTTTTGGAACGTATGTAACTAAATCAAAATCAAAAAAATACATTATTATTGGTTCTTACAGCACTGTTTCTACAGAAGCACAATATTTAGATGCTGATAACCCAACTGGAAATTTTAAAATTATTCAACCAAGAGAAAGAGATTTAGAATATAATGTTTCTCATTATGGAGATGATTTTTATCTACTAACAAATAAAGATGGCGCAACTAATTTTAAGTTGATGAAAACTCCAGTTTCTAAAACAAGTAAAGAAAATTGGGTAGATGTAATTCCGCACAGAGAAGATACTTTGTTAGAAGATTTCTCAATATTTAAAGAGTATTTAGTTTTAGAAGAAAGTACAAACGGATTAAACAGAATTCGTATAAAACGTTGGGATAATAAAGAAGATTATTATTTACCTTTTAATGAGGAAACGTATTCTGTTGGTGTGTATTCTAATCCAGATTTTGATACAGATATTATAAGATATTCTTATAATTCATTTACAACTCCGAGTTCAATTATCGACTTTAATATGAGCGATAAATCGAAAGATATTAAAAAGGAACAAGAAGTTTTAGGAGGTAAATTCAATAAAGAAAATTACAAAAGCAAGCGTGTTTGGGCAACTGCAAGAGATGGAAAAAAGGTAGCTATTTCTTTAGTTTATCATAAAGATACAGAGTTAAATTCTGAAACACCATTATTACAATATGCTTATGGTTCTTATGGATATACGATTCCAGATAGTTTTTCTACAACACGTTTAAGCCTTTTAGATAGAGGTTTTGTGTATGCCTTGGCTCATATTCGTGGAAGTCAATATTTAGGAAGAGAATGGTATGAAGATGGAAAAATGTTGCATAAGAAAAACACATTTACAGATTTTATAGATTGTTCTAAATTTTTAATTGAAAACAACTATACCTCAGAAAAGCATTTATATGCAATGGGAGGTTCTGCAGGTGGATTATTAATGGGAGCAATTGTAAATATGAATCCAGAATTGTACAATGGAATAATTGCAGCAGTGCCATTTGTAGATGTAATTTCTACAATGTTAGATGATTCTATTCCTTTAACAACAGGAGAATATGACGAATGGGGAAATCCTAATGATAAAGAATATTACGATTATATAAAATCATATTCGCCTTATGATCAAATTGAAGCAAAAGAATATCCAAATATGTTGGTAACAACTGGTTTTCATGATTCTCAAGTTCAATATTGGGAGCCAGCAAAATGGGTTGCCAAACTTCGAGAATTAAAAACCGACAAAAATTTGTTATTATTGCATACAAACATGGAAGCTGGTCATGGAGGTGCTTCTGGAAGGTTTGATGCTTTAAAAGAGACAGCAAAAGACTATACTTTCTTTTTGGCTTTAGAAAATAAATTAGAAGCAGATTTAATTAAGCCTTAAAATCAATTTTATATTTCGGTTTGATAATGTACTTTTGCATCCGGTAAAAGATAAACCTCATAAGTTTTAAAACATGTGAGGTTTTTCATGAAAAGATAGAATGACTAGAAATAACGGAATAAATAATAGCATTTTAGAATTAGTGGGAGAAACCCCATTAATTAAACTTCATAAAATAACAAAAAAGCTAAAAGGCTCTTATTTTGCTAAAATAGAAGCTTTTAATCCTGGTCATTCTGCAAAAGATAGAATTGCATTACACATTGTTAATACTGCAGAGAAGAAAGGTATTCTTAAAAAAGGAGCAACAATTGTAGAAACTACTTCAGGTAATACTGGTTTTAGTTTGGCAATGATAAGTTTGGTAAAAGGTTACAAATGTATTTTAGCGGTAAGTGATAAATCTTCTCAAGATAAAATAGAGTTGCTAAAAACAATGGGAGCAGAAGTGCATGTTTGTCCTGCAAATGTTCCGCCAGAAGATCCAAGGTCTTATTATGAAGTTGCAAAAACTATTCATAAAAAAACGAAGAATTCTGTATATATCAATCAATATTTTAATGAGTTAAATATTGAAGCACATTATAGAACTACAGGTCCAGAAATTTGGAAACAAACTGAAGGAAAAATCACGCATTTAGTTGTTGCAAGTGGAACAGGAGGCACTATTTCTGGAACAGGAAAGTACTTAAAAGAGCAAAACCCAAATATTAAAGTTTTAGGAGTAGATGCTATTGGTTCTGTTTTAAAAAAATATCATGAAACTAAAGAGCTAGATTTAAACGAGGTTAGTCCATATAAAATTGAAGGTTTAGGTAAAAATTTAATACCTACTGCAACAGATTTTGATGTAATTGATGTATACGAAAAAGTTTCCGACAAAGATGCAGCTATACAAGCAAGAGAAACTTTAAAAAAAGAAGGTTTATTTTGTGGATATACAACAGGTGCAGTTGTGCAAGCAACTAAACAATATGCAGCTTTAGATATGTTTGATGAAAACAGTTTTGTAGTTTTAATTTTTCCAGATCATGGTTCTAGATATCTCAATAAAATCTACAGTAATTCTTGGATGCAAGAACAAGGTTTTTTAGAATAGGTATTCAAATTTCTCTTCATTTTTTCAAATTGCATACCCTGTTTTATTTTGTTAACTTTGCAAACTTCAAAAACAGATGACAAACATGGCGACAGATTTATTTGATAGAATTATAAAAGATAAAGGCCCTTTAGGTAAATGGGCGCAACAAGCAGAAGGTTATTATGTATTTCCAAAGTTAGAAGGTCCTATTTCAAATAGAATGTCTTTTAATGGTAAAAAAGTAGTTACCTGGAGTATAAATGATTATTTAGGATTAGCAAATCATCCAGAAGTTTTAAAAGTTGATGGAGAAGCTGCAGCAGAACATGGTATGGCTTATCCAATGGGAGCTAGAATGATGTCTGGACATACTAAATTTCACGAACAATTAGAAGTTGAATGTGCAGAATTTGTAGAAAAAGAAGCTGCTTATTTAGTTAACTTTGGTTACCAAGGTATGGTTTCTGCAATAGACGCATTGGTTTCTAAAGATGATATTATTGTGTATGATATGGATACACATGCTTGTATTATAGATGGTGTTCGTTTACATGCTGGAAAACGTTTTGTATATCGTCATAACGATATGGAAAGTTTTGAGAAAAACATAAAGCGTGCTAAAAGAATGGCAGATAAAACTGGTGGAGGAATTTTAGTAATTTCTGAAGGAGTTTTTGGAATGCGTGGTGAACAAGGTCGTTTAAAAGAAATAGTTTCCTTTAAAAAAGAATACAACTTTAGACTTTTAGTAGATGATGCTCATGGTTTTGGTACTTTGGGTAAAGATGGCAAAGGAACTGGTTTCGAACAAGGAATACAAGATGAAATAGATGTATATTTTGCAACCTTTGCAAAATCTATGGCAGGTATTGGCGCTTTCTTTGCAGGAGATAAAGATGTAATACAATATTTACAATACAATATGCGTTCTCAAATGTTTGCTAAATCATTACCAATGGCAATGGTAAAAGGAGCATTAAAACGTTTAGATATGTTACGTACAATGCCAGAATTAAAAACAAAGTTGTGGGAAAACACCAATGCTTTACAATCTGGTTTAAGAAATGCTGGTTTCGATTTAGGAACTACACAAACATGTATAACTCCAGTATTTTTAAAAGGAGATATACCTGAAGCAATGGCAATGGTAAATGATTTACGTGAAAACCACGGAATTTTCTGTTCTATTGTTGTGTATCCTGTAATACCAAAAGGATTAATTATTTTAAGATTAATTCCAACTGCAACACACACACAAGAAGATATAGATGAAACAATTACCGCATTTTCAGCAATTAGAGAATTGTTAGAAAACGGTACGTATAAAAAGATTGCAACATCTATGGTGTAATTTTTAAAAATTTTAAAAAAGAAAATCCAGCATAAGCTGGATTTTTTTTTGTTAAAAGTAATAATATTGAATTTAATTTTTCTGAAGTGGACTAATAATTTTTACATCAGAAAAAGAAATAGCACCTCTAATGACACCATCAATACTCTTTTTTAAAGCTTCTATTAACTGCATTTTTAATTGAGATTTATGGTAGATTAAACTTACTTCTCTTGCAGGTGGTGGATTTGTAAATTCGCGTAAATGAGATTTATCAACATCATTCAAATCTAGTGTATGTAAATAGGGTAGAAGTGTCATTCCTAAACCTTCTTTGGTTAGTTTAATTAATGTATCAAAACTTCCACTTGCTAATTGAAATGATTTTTTGTTATCAGTTTTAAAAGTTCTACACAAATTAATTACACTTTCCTTAAAACAATGTCCATCTTCTAACAATAAAATATCATCCATCTCTAATTCATCAGGATTTATTACTTTTTCATTAAAAAGACGATGATTTTGCGGAACTAAACCAACAAAAGGCTCGTAATATAAAGGTCTTTCTTTAATAGATTCGTTCTCTAGAGGTGTCGCAGCAATAGCAGCGTCTATATGTCCGTCTGTTAGTTTTCTAATAATTTCTTCAGTTGTTAACTCTTCTATAATTAGTTTTACTTTCGGGTATTTCTTTGTGAAATTATTTAAGAACATTGGTAATAAGGTAGGCATAATTGTTGGAATAATCCCCAATTTAAACTCACCTCCAATAAAACCTTTTTGTTGATGTACAATGTCTAAAATTCTATTGCTTTCATCTACAATAACTTTAGCTTGTTCTACAATTTTTTTTCCAACTTGTGTTAATTCGATTGGTTTTTTAGACCTATTAAATATTTTTACATCCAATTCGTCTTCTAATTTCTGAATTTGCATGCTTAATGTAGGTTGAGTTACAAAACTATGTTCTGCTGCAACCGTAAAATTTTGATATTCTGATACGGATAAGACGTATTTCAATTGGGTGATTGTCATTGGTATAATAAATTTTGATAAAGATATTAAAACTATCAATAATAATTATAGTTTACCGACATAAATTTCTAGTAAATTTGTAATAGCAAAAACTAAGAACACAAAATTATAAATAAAATGAACAAATCAATATTAGGATTAGATAAAAAAGAAAGCGCAAATTTAGTAGATAATTTGAATGGATTATTATCGAATTTTCAAATATACTATCAGAATTTAAGAGGCTTACATTGGAATATTAAAGGAAAAAATTTCTTTGAATTGCATGTTAAATTTGAAGAGTTTTATACAGATTCTCAAGTAAAAATAGATGATATAGCTGAACGTATTTTAACTTTGCAAGGCAAGCCATTACACACTTTTACAGATTATATAGATAATTCTTCTGTACCAGTTGGTAAGGATATTTCTAATGATGTAGAAGCAGTTAATTTGATTGTAAATTCTTTATCTGAATTATTAAAAATAGAAAGAGAAATTTTAGATTTATCAGACGAAGCAAATGATGAAGGAACAAATTCTATGATGAGTGATTTTATTGCTGAACAAGAAAAAACAATTTGGATGTTGAACTCTTGGTTAGGTAAATAGTAAATTAAAAATTTTATTTTATAAAAAGGGAACTCAATTTGAGTTTCCTTTTTTATAATTTATAAGAAAAACCTATTTCCATACCTAAAATATTGTAGCCATCATTAGGTGATAGAAAATTTAAGTTGGAAACATGTCCGAAATTAGAACCTAGATATAAAAATGTTTTGTTAGAAGTTTGATATGAAAAACCAACAGAAAAATTTTCAATAAAAGTAAAACCTTTAGCTAATCTTTCACTTCTTGTATCAATATAAGAGAAGCCCAAACTTATTGTTCCTTGTAAATCTAACTTATTAGTTAACTTTTTTTTAGCAGCAAAACCAAATTCTATAGCATATAAATGCATGTTTTTTTTTCGACTAAATTCTTCTCTTTTTTGTAGATAATCATCTTCATCAGGTTCTACATAAAATAAATTTAAAAGTTGATGTTTTAAAAACTGAAATTGAGGTTGCACAATTAATTCAATTTCTAAACCTTTCCAATTGCCTAATTTATAAAAAGCCTGTCCTTTATAAGTATTTGTTGAATAAGAATAGTCTTTATCATTAAATATAAAATTTTCTTCAGTGCCATAATTGTATAAAACACCTATTTTATAAGGTATTAGTCTGTTTTTTTTTACTTTTTGTGCGTAAAAGGAAATTGAAAAACAAAATAGCAATACAACTAAAGAAAATTTATTCTTCATCGATTAAGAAAACATTTTAGCAACAGTTTCCGCTTTTCTGCTCTCTGAATAATCATAAAATCCTTCGCCAGATTTTATTCCTAATTTTCCAGCCATTACCATATTTACTAGTAACGGACAAGGAGCATATTTAGGGTTTTTAAAACCATCATGCATTACATTTAAAATAGACAAACAAACATCTAAACCAATAAAATCTGCCAATTGTAAAGGTCCCATTGGATGTGCCATTCCTAACATCATAACTGTGTCAATTTCTTTAACACCAGCAACGCCATTATAAAGCGTTTCAATAGACTCGTTAATCATTGGCATTAAGATTCTGTTGGCAACAAAACCAGGATAATCATTCACTTCAACTGGAATTTTATTCACTTTTTTAGACAAATCTACAATCGTATTCATCACATCATCAGTAGTATTGTAACCTCTAATAATTTCTACCAATTTCATAATTGGAACAGGATTCATAAAGTGCATTCCAATTACTTTTTCCGGTCTATTGGTAACTGCTGCAATTTGTGTAATAGAAATTGATGAAGTATTTGTCGCTAAAATTGTGTTTTCGTCGCAAACTTCATCCAATTCTTTAAATATTTTCGATTTTAAAGAAACATTTTCTGTGGCAGCTTCCACAACTAAATCTACATTTTTAGCACCATCTTTTATTGCTGTAAAAGTGGTAATGTTTGCTAATGTTTGTGTTTTATCAGCTTCAGAAATTTTTTCTTTGGCAACCATTCTGTCTAAATTTTTAGAGATTGTTGCCATTCCTTTGTCCAATGCTCCTTGCGAAACATCGATTAAATGTACATTATAATTGAATTGTGCAAATGTATGTGCGATTCCATTTCCCATGGTTCCAGCACCAATTACTGCTATGTTTTTCATATAAAAATCCCATCCTAACCTTCCCAAAGGGAAGGAATTCTTACTCGGGCGAATAAAAATTTAATTATTAAAAAAGTCAATTTAAATATCATAAAATGATATTATTTAAGTTTATTTTAAGTAAGTCAATCCTCAAGAGTGTTTCCTTCCCTTTGGGAAGGATTAAGGATGGGCTTTCTAAAAACAGTCAATTACCATTTGAGCAACACGTAAAGCTTCAGTTCCTGCGCTTAAAGAAACTACTGGTTTTGTTCCATTTTCAATTGCATCAGCAAAAGATTCTAACTCGTCTAGAATTGCGTTATTTGCTTCCACTTCAGGATTATCAAAATAAATTTGTTTTTTTACACCTTCTGCATTTTGTAGAATCATCGCAAATTCATCCGGATTTTCAGGAACATCTTTCATTCTTACAACTTCAGAAACTTTCTCTAAAAAATCAACAGATATATAAGCGTCTTTTTGAAAAAATCTTGATTTACGCATGTTCTTCATCGAAATTCTGCTTGCGGTTAAATTTGCAACACAACCATTTTCGAACTCAATTCTTGCGTTTGCAATATCAGGCGTTTCAGAAATTACAGAAATTCCACTTGCGTGAACATTCTTCACTTTAGAATCTACCACAGAAAGAATAATATCAATATCATGAATCATTAAATCTAAAACCACAGGAACATCTGTTCCTCTTGGATTAAATTCAGCCAATCTGTGTGTTTCAATAAACATTGGGTTGTTTATTTTATCACTTACAGCAGTAAAAGCAGGGTTAAAACGTTCTACATGCCCCACTTGACCAATTACATGATATTGGCTTGCTAACGTTTTTATTGCTTCTGCTTCTAAAACAGTTTTGGTAATTGGTTTTTCAACAAAAATATGACAGCCTTTTTCAATGGCCATTTTTGCACATTCGAAATGAGATAAAGTTGGAGTTACAATATCTACAACTTCTACAGCATCCATTAAACTTTCCATAGAATCGAACAATTTGTAACCATATTCTTTGGCTACTTTTTGCGCATTTTCTGTAAAAGGATCGTAAAAACCGACCAACTCATATTTTTCAGATTCTTGTAATAAACGAAGATGTATTTTTCCTAGATGTCCAGCACCTAAAACTCCAGCTTTTAGCATAAATTCTTGTTTTAGTTTGAATTACGATTGTTAAAAAATCGACAAAAACAAAGATACGATTTTATAGGAATGTATTTAGATTTATTCCTATTTTTAGCTTTTAGAAAACTCTTATAAGTGAAAGATACTTCAAAACATCAAGGTCGTAGAAATCAGTTAGCTACTGTTTTAAAAGCAAAAGGTATTACAGACGAAAATGTATTAAATGCTGTGCGTAAAATTCCACGACATTTATTTATAGACTCAAGTTTCGAAGATCATGCTTATCAAGATAAGGCATTCCCAATTGCTGCAGATCAAACCATTTCTCAACCTTATACAGTTGCTTTTCAATCGCAAACTTTAGAAATAAAACCAGAGGACAAAGTGTTGGAAATTGGAACTGGTTCTGGATATCAAACCGCAGTTTTATTGGAATTAAAAGCAGAAGTTTATTCAATAGAAAGACAAAAAGAATTGTTTAAAAGAACCTCTTTATTTTTACCAAAATTAGGTTATAAACCCAAGAAATTTATTTTTGGAGATGGTTATAAAGGTTTAAAAGAAAAAGCACCTTTTGATAAAATTATTGTAACTGCTGGTGCACCTTATGTTCCAAATCCTTTATTATCGCAATTAAAAATAGGAGGGAAGTTGTTAATTCCTGTGGGAGACAAAACACAAATTATGACTTTATTTATCAGAAAGTCTGCTAAAGAATTCGAAAAACATGAGTTAGGTGATTTTGCTTTTGTGCCTATGTTAGAAGAGAAAAACTAAAGAAATTACTTATAAAGTTTTAAGGATTCTATTCTATAAAAACTATTTCGCTCTTTCCCAATAAGCCGTTTTACCGAAAAGAGAAAAACCAATATAACCACGAAGTTTTAATTTGTTTGGTTTTACTAATTTAATATAGCATTTGTATGTATTTCCATTTCTTGGATCTACAATTGTACCTCCAGACCATTCATCTTTATCTTCTTCTTTTTCTAAACCAGATAAGATGTCTAAACCCATAATTGGTTTATCTTTATATTCACCTTCGCAATCTACACAACGTGCATCTTTTCTATCAGGATTCATTATTTCTACAACTTTTGCAAACGCTTTTCCGTCTTTTTCATAGATTTCTAAAACAGAATCAACAACACCTTCTTCACTTCTAGAATTCCATTTGCCAAAAATTGTTTGAGAACTTATAGATATAGTAGTTGCAATAAATAAAAATGTAAAAAATAATTTTTTCATGGTTAACAAAGATATAATGTTGATAATTTATTAAAAACTGGATTTGAAAGATACAAGAAAAAATTATAAACTGGCATCGAAATTTTCATCCCATTTTTGTTGTACTCGTAAAACTTGTTCGATAACATCTCTCACACAACCTTCACCACCTTTTTTATTAGAAATGTATTTAGAAAGACTTTGTATTTCTTGAACAGCATCATTTGGGCAAGCTGGCAACCCAACCAATTTCATTACAGGATAATCTGGAACATCATCTCCCATATATAATACATTTTCTGGTTGTAAATTGTATTTTTCTACCAATTCTTGATATTGTTTAATTTTATCATGAGCCCCCAAATAAATGTCTTCTATACCTAAAGCAGCCAACCTTTTTCTAACACCTTCATTAGTTCCTCCAGAAATAATACAAACTCTAAATCCTTTATTTAAAGCGTTTTTCATGGCATAACCATCTTTTACATTCATGTGTCTTACTAATTCTCCATCTGGCATTATGGTTAACATTCCGTTTGTAAGAACTCCATCTACATCAAAAATGAAAGTATTTATTTTTGGTAATAATTGTTTAAAGCTAATTTCCATTTTGGATTGATTTTGTTATGATTTTATAGATTTTTTGTTGCTCTTTATTTAACAAATCTAAATGATTCTTTATTGTTTTTTTGTCTTTTCTAATTGCAGGTCCAGTTTGTGCTTCTTCTGGTGATAATGTTTTAATTTTTACAGCAGTTTCTTGAATTAAAGGTTGTAAAATTTCAAAAGGAACATTATTTTTATTGCAAATATCATTCCCAATTTTATACATGTTATTGGTGAAATTATTTACAAAAACAGCAGCAACATGAATTGCTTTTCGTTGTTCAGAATTAATAGGATAAATATTATTGCCTAAAGATTTTGCTAATTTTTCTAACAATTGATAGTCACTTTCTTTTTCTGCTTCTAAACAGAAAGGAACTTCAGGAAAATTAATTTTTTTATCTTTAGAAAATGTTTGTAGCATGTAAAAAACACCTTTATTGGTTTTGTTTTTTAAATCAGACATAGAAACACTTCCAGAAGTATGTACTACAAAAGAGTTTTTAATTTTTGATGAAATTTCTGCAATTACATCATCTGAAACAGCAATGATTGTTATATCTGCTTGAGGTATATTTTCTAATTTCCTTGAATTAATTTGAGTAACAGCTATTGTATCAACATTTAAAAATGCATTGTATAAATGTGTTCCTACATTTCCATTACCTATTATAACTACTGAAATCATGAAAGCGAAGATATTGAAATTATTTAGAGGATTGCAAATGGAATTTGTAATTTAGCATCAACAATACCATTTTAATGAAGAATTCAAAAAAACTAGGAATAAATACAATTTGCGCACATGTTGGCGAAGTAAAAGACGAGCAATTTAAAGGAGCTATTTCTCCTATTTTTATGTCTACTTCTTATGCTTTTGATGGTGTAGATACAAAACGTTACCCACGATACTTTAATACGCCAAATCAAGAAATGTTATGCAAAAAAATTGCAGCTTTAGAAAAAACAGACAATGCTTTAATTTTTGGTTCTGGAATGGCCGCAATAAGCCATACTTTATTTGCTTTTTTACAAAAAGGAGATCATATTATTTTACAACAAACATTGTATGGAGGAACGTACAATTTTGTTGTTGAAGAGTTTGATAAATTCGGAATCGAATATTCTTTCACTAAAAGTTTATCAATCACAGATTTTGAGAAAGAAATCAAAAAAAACACGAAGGTTATTTATATAGAAACGCCATCCAATCCGTTATTAACAATTACAGATATGAAAGCAGTTTCTAAATTGGCAAAAAAGAAAGGAATTGTAACAATGATAGACAATACTTTTGCTTCGCCTGTAAATCAAACTCCTGTAGATTTCGGGATCGATATTATAATTCATTCTGCTACAAAATATATGGGTGGACATTCAGATATTCTGGCAGGAGCAGTTGCAGCTTCAGAAGAACACATTTTAAGAGTTTGGAATGTTGCTAAAAATTTAGGTGGAAGTTTAAGTGACTTTACAGTTTGGATGCTAGAAAGAAGCTTAAAAACAATGAGTTTACGTGTAAAACGCCAGAATAAAAATGCTTTAAAAATGGCGAAGTATTTAGCGGTAAATCCAGATGTGTATCATGTTTATTATCCTGGTTTAAAAGGACACCCAGATTATAAATTAGCAAAAAAACAAATGAAAAACTTTGGTGGTATGTTATCTTTTGAATTTGTAGATGGAATTGATGCTATGAAATTTCAAAATAATTTAAAGTTGATAAAACCTTCAATGAGTTTGGCTGGTGTAGAAAGCACAATGTTAAGTCCAACTCATACTTCTCATGCATTGTTATCTGCAGAAGAAAGAGCAATACAAGGCATTAAAGATGGTCTCATTCGTTTTTCTGTTGGAATAGAAGAAACCAAAGATTTAATTGCAGACATTGAACAAGCAATTGAAAAAGCAAAGAATTAAATCTTTGCTTTTTTTCTAAAATCTGTTTTCAAAAACAAACCAACTTGTAATCTGTCTAAATGGAGGTCATTTATGTAATGACCCAAATAGCCTACTTCTAAAGAAATAGCTTTTGAAGCTTTTAATCCGAAGGCAGAATAAAACCTGTTTTCTGCATATAGATTTCCGTTAAAATTAAAGAAAGATTCATTACTTGCTGTTATGTAAAACCTTTTATTTAAAGAGATTTTAGTTTTTAATCTATATCTAACTCTGTTTCTTAATGATTTTATTCCCATAGAATTTAGGTGTCTGTGTTCAATTCTCAATCGATGAGAAAATGGAAGTTTAAAATGTTTAGTTACATACAAAATCTGTTCATAATGTCTGTTTTCTATGGTGTTAGGGTCTACATCTGGATCAAAAGTTCTGTCAATATCTAAATACATATAACTTATTGTTGCTATAAATTTTTTAGAAATTTTATAGTTAACACCAACATTATAAAGTATTAAATTATAGTTTTGAAAAGTTTGATAGTTTCTCTCTTCAAACCCTGTTAAAACGCTCCAATTATTTGAAATTGTATGATTACCATAATACATATACCAGCTTCCAAATTTTTTTTCTGATTTAGTTTGGGCGTTAAAATTTAAGAATGAAAAAATTAAGATACCTATTAAAATTACCTTCTTCATAATTACTTACTATTTAAAAAGGCTAGGTTTTCCAATTCTCATAAGAAAAACCTAGCCTAAAAAGAAACTACATATGATCTAAATGATGATGTTCATCGATTAATGGACCACCTTCTATAATTTGTTCTGAAGCTTCATTAGCAAATTTTTCGAAGTTTAAGTGGAAGAAATGTGCTAAATGGATTGCTTTACTAATGTAAGCACCTTTTTGTAACCAAGTGTTCATTGGGTCTAACATTTCTGTTGGAACATTAGGACAATATTTTGGCATAAATAAACCAAAAATTGGATGTTGTTCAAATTCTACATTATCTAAACTTCCGTTTAAGATTTCTGTAATCATAGCTCTTGTATATTTTAATTTAATACGAGAACCAATTCCATGAGGCCCACCAGACCAACCTGTATTAATTAACCAAACATTTACACCAGCATCTGTCATTTTTTTACTTAACATTTCTGCATATTTGGTTGGGTGCAATGGCATAAAAGGTTCGCCAAAACAAGCAGAGAAAGAAGGTACTGGTTCTGTTATACCAGCTTCTGTACCTGCTACTTTTGCAGTGTAACCAGATATAAAGTGATAAGCAGCTTGCCCTGGAGTTAATTTAGAAACTGGAGGTAAAACACCAAAAGCATCACAAGTTAAAAAGAAAATGTTTTTAGGATTTCCTGCAAATGAAGGTTCTTGGATATTATCTATATGATATATAGGGTAGCTTACACGTGTATTTTGTGTGATTTCGCCACTCATGTAATCTACATCGTTATTATCGTTAAAAACAACATTTTCTAGCAAAGCACCAGGTTTTATTGCTCTAAAAATATCTGGTTCTTTTTCTTCTGTTAGGTCTATAACTTTTGCATAACAACCACCTTCAAAATTAAAAATATTATTTTCTGCTGTCCATCCATGCTCATCATCACCAATTAATTTTCTATTTGGATCTGCAGATAATGTTGTTTTTCCTGTTCCAGATAATCCGAAGAAAATAGCTGTATCTCCATTTTCGCCAACATTTGCAGAACAATGCATTGGTAAAACATTTCTCTCAATTGGTAAGATTAAGTTTAATGCAGAGAAAATACCTTTTTTCATTTCTCCTGTATATGCAGAACCACCAATTAAAGCTATTTTTTTTGTAAAATTAATAATAGAAAAATTTCCTTGACGAATACCGTAAGCTTTTGGGTCTTCACAAACATAACCTGGTGCACATAAAATTAACCAATCTTCATCAAAAACTTTTTGTTCTTCTTCAGAAGGTCTCAAAAACATATTGTAAACAAATAAGTTAGACCAAGGAAATTCTGTTATAGTTCTAATATTTGTTTTGTAAGTTGGGTCTGCACATACATAACCATCTCTTACATACAATTCTCTATTTGATAAATATTCTTGTACATTGATTTGAAGTTTATTAAAGTTTTCTGAAGAAATAGGTTTGTTGGTTTTTCCCCACCAAACTTTGTCTGCTGTATACTCATCTTTTACAATAAATCTGTCTTGAGGAGATCTACCTGTAAATTTTCCAGTATTAATTGCCAAAGTTCCGTTTTTTGTTTCTCTTCCCATTCCTTTTTCTACAGTTATTCTCTGAAGTTCTTCTGGTGGTAAGTTCCATTTTGTAGTTACGTTTTTGATACCGTAAACTCCTAAATCTGATTTTTCTGGAATAATTGATTTTGTTTTCATAATAGTTTCATTTAAAAATTATTGTATTAAAATGGCCAAATAATTGGCACGAGAATTAATGTTGTTATCAAAAAGAGTATTAAAAGAGGAAAACCAACTTTAAAATAATCTGAAAATTTATATCCGCCAGAACTCATAACCATTGCATTTGTTGTGGTTCCTATAGGTGTTAAAAAAGCCGTTGAAGCGCTTATTGCAATAGTAATTAATAATGGTTCTGGTGATATTTGTAATGTTGTTGCTGCTAATAAAACAATTGGTGCCATTAAAACTGCTGTTGCAGAATTGTTAATAAACTGACTAAATGTTGTAGTTAGTAAGAAGATTCCTCCTAATAATAACGTAGGATTTTCTTTTCCCAATAGGCTAATAATTGAATTAGATATTAATTCTGCTGTTCCTGTTTTTTGTATAGCAACTCCCATTGGAATCATTGCAGCTATCATAATAACACTTGTCCAACTAATTGTTTTGTATGCTTTAGAAAAAGGAACACAACCTGTAAATAATACAATTCCTGCAGAAATTAAGGCTGCAATAGCACCTGGAACTACTTTTAGAACTAACATAATAATCATTAAGATTAATGCTCCTAAAGCTATATATGATTTTGGAGTAAGTTCATCTACATCTTTTAACATTTCTTCTGGTCTACCAACCAAAACCACATTTTTATGTTGATTTTTTAATTTTTCGATGTTTTCCCAAGGACCTCTTATTATAAAACTATCTCCAGCTTTTACAGTTATTAAATCTTCTAAATATGGTTTTCTATATCTAGATGTTGCTAATAATTGAATACCATATCTTTTAAAGTATTCATGTAATTTTATTTCTCTACCAACTAAACGAGATTTAGGTGTAATTAAGACTTCAGACATACCAACTTCTTGGTTTATTAAATTGTATCTTAATTCGCTTTCTGCAGATTCTTTTGGCAACAACCCTAATCTAAAATAAATCATTAGTTTGTTAATATCTTCAGTATTTCCTTTTACAGTAATAATATCATGATATCTCAATTCTGTATCATTTTCAGGAAACTCTATATAAGGTTGCGTGCCCTTTAATCTATTTGGATGTCTTCTTTTTAATCGAATAATATTAACTTTATGGGTGTTTTCTAAATCCCATTGACTAATTTTTGTATTTAATAATGGAGAAATTGAACGTATTCTTAATCTGTAATAATCGTTTTCTATTTGATATGCTTCAATCCATTCATGTAAAGTAGAATCTATGTTTATGGGTTTATTATTTGTTTTATTTTCTGGTAAAAGTTTAAAACCTATGTATCTAAAATATAAGATTGCTATTATTAAAAGAGGTAAACCTATTAAACCAAATTCGAAGAAAGAAAATCCATCATATCCAGCTTCAATTAAAGCATTGTTAGCTATTATATTTGGTGGAGTTCCTGTTAAAGTTAATAAACCACCAGTATTAGATCCAAATGCAACCGGAATTAATATTTTAGAAGGCATTGTACCAATGCTCCAAGCAGAAGAGATAGATGCTGGTAGCAAGGTAGCTACTGTACCTGTGTTACTCACAAAACCAGACAGCACTCCAGAGCCTAATGTAATAATTACTAATAATTTAGGAATGCTTTTTCCTGCCAGTTCTATTAGTTTTTTTCCAGCTAAAGCGGTCCAACCAGTTTGTGACAATCCTTCTCCAATAATAAATAATGAAGCTATCATTACAACTGTAGGGTTACTAAAACCGCTTAAAGTTTCATTTAAATTTAGAATTCCACATAAAAATAAACTTAACATAGAAACTAATGCAACTACATCTGGTGAGTATTTACCCCAAACAAATAAAGCAATTGTAATTATTAATATTATAAGCATTGTGTAAATCATAATCTCACTATTTTTATAGTTGTTATCTTTTGATACAGTAAATTTATGGTCAAAACAAAGTTTTTAATATGATATAAATCATACTTTCCAATTCAGTCTAATTATTACGATTTTATTAAAATTTAGGCGATAAGTATGAAAGAACAGAACAACGAAAACGTAATAGATATAGAAGCTTTCTATGGTTTCCTTAAAAAAGAGTTATTTTTGATATGAAAATATATCTATTATTAGCTTAAAATTGTAAAAATTTACTGTAGTTGGCGTCAGATAGATAAAAATAAAGAATAAAATATACATGAAATTAGACATATTAGCTTTTGGAGCACACCCAGATGATGTAGAATTAGGTTGCGGAGCAACAATAGCAAAAGAAATTTCTTTGGGAAAAAATGTAGGAATTGTAGATTTAACTCGTGGTGAATTAGGTACTCGTGGTTCAGCAGATTTAAGAGATAAAGAAGCAGCAAATGCGGCTAAAATATTAGGAGTTTCGGTTCGTGAAAATTTAGCTTTTGCCGATGGTTTTTTTCTAAATGATAAAAAACATCAATTAGAGATTATTAAGATGATTCGAAAATATAAACCAGAAATTGTACTTTGTAATGCAATTGATGATAGACATATAGATCATCCTAAAGGAAGTAGTTTGGTTTCTGATGCTTGTTTTTTAAGTGGATTATTAAAAATAGAAACTGAAGTAGAAGGGAAGCAACAAGAAAAATGGAGACCAAAATTAGTGTATCATTATATACAATGGAAAAGTATTGAACCCGATTTTGTAGTTGATGTAACTGGTTTTATTGATAAAAAAACAGATTCAGTTTTAGCATATTCGTCACAATTTTATGATCCAAAAAGTAATGAGCCAGAAACTCCAATAACAAGTAAAAATTTTATTGATAGCATAAATTACAGGGCAAGAGATTTGGGAAGATTAATTGGAGTTGATTACGCAGAAGGTTTTACTACAGAGCGTTACGTTGCTATAGAAAATTTAAGTAAATTAATTTAATTTTTTGTTGTTTTAGAATAGAAAAAATATTTATATTTGCACCCGCAATTATATGGTGGTTGTAGCTCAGTTGGTTAGAGTATCGGTTTGTGGTACCGAGTGTCGCGGGTTCGAGTCCCGTCTTCCACCCAAAAATAAAATCCTTCTCATTATGAGAAGGATTTTTTTGTTACTATTATTTTATATATTCTAAAGGATAATTTTAATTTATCCCTTATAGAATGGCAACTTTACAATTGTTGCTGGAATTGCTTTTTTACGAACTTGAATATGTATTTGCGTTCCAGACTTTGCAAAAAGAGTAGGAACATAACCCATTCCAATTCCTTTTTGTAAACAAGGACTCATTGTACCAGAAGTTACGTTTCCAATAACATTTCCATTGCCATCTACAATATCATAACCTTGTCTTGGAATTCCTCTTTCATCTAATTCAAAAGCAACTAAACGTCTTTCTGGTTTGTGTTCTTTTTCTTTAGCTAAAGCTTCATGGTTTACAAATTTTTTCGTGAATTTAGTAATCCAGCTTAAACCTGCTTCAATTGGTGAAGTTGTATCGTCAATATCGTTTCCATACAAACAGTAACCCATTTCTAAACGCAAAGTATCTCTTGCTGCTAAACCAATTGGTTTAATTCCGAATTCTTCTCCAGCTTCAAAGACTTTATTCCAAATTTGTTCTACTTCAGAATTTTTACAATAAATTTCGAATCCTCCAGAACCAGTATAACCTGTTGCAGAAATAATGACATTTTCAATTCCTGCAAAATCTCCAACTTTAAATTTATAAAAAGGAATATCTGCCAAATCTAAAGAAGACAAAGATTGCATTGCATCAATTGCTTTTGGTCCTTGAATTGCCAACAAAGAATAATCTTCCGATAAATCTTTTAGATCTGCATTAAATTCTTCATTGTAAGAAGAAATCCAGTTCCAATCTTTCTCAATATTTGAAGCATTAACTACTAATAAATATTGGTTTTCTTTAATTCTATAACAAATTAAATCATCTACAATTCCGTTTTCTGTATTTGGAAAACAGCTGTATTGAGCATCGCCAATTTCTAATTTAGAAGCATCGTTAGAAGTAACTTTCTGAATTAAAGCCAATGCATTTTCTCCAGAAACTAAAAACTCTCCCATATGACTTACATCAAAAACACCAACAGATTCTCTTACCGTTAAATGTTCTGCAGTAACGCCTTCATATTGAACTGGCATATTATAACCAGCAAAAGGAACCATTTTTGCTCCAAGATTTTCGTGAATTGTATGTAATGCAATATTTTTCATGTATAAACTTCTTAAAATTTCAGCTAAATTATTGAAAAATTCGCAATTATCAATCACTAATTTTTTGTTAATGTTTCTTTTGAAAAAATAAATAATATTACATTTGAAAAAACAACAACTAATATAATTACAATGAAAAGTTTCAGATTTTTATTTATCCTTTTATTTACAATTTCTTTCAGTGGATTTTCACAAACTCCAACTGATTTTTTATCTAAAGAATTTCATAAAAGTAGAAGAGATGCATTAAGAGCGAAAATGCCAGCAAATTCTGTAGCAGTAGTATTTGCAAACCCAATAAGAAATAGAGCCAATGATGTAGATTTTGTATTTCATCAAGATCCAAATTTTTATTATTTAACAGGTTATAGAGAACCAAATGGTGTTCTAGTACTATTTTCTGATAATCAAACAGATGAAAACGGAGTTTCTTATAATGAAATTTTATATGTTCAGAAAAAAGATGAAAAAGCAGAGCAATGGAATGGAAAACGTTTAGGAATTGAAGGAGCTAAAAATGAATTAGGCTTTAAAAAAGTAATGAATGCTGAAGAGTTTGTAAGTACAAACATCAATTTTAAAAATTTTGACAGAGTTTTAATCGAAAAATTTAGTGATGATTATAGAAACTCTACAAGAAACACTGCAGAAGTTTACGATTTAGTAGTCGCTTTTAAAGAGAATTCAGGTTTTAATCCTAATAACTTTTTATCACCAGTAAAAAAGCAAGTTTATGAATTGGTAAAAGCTACTCCAATTGAAAACAGCGCAAATGTTGCTCAAATAATTGGTAGAGCCTTGGCTTATGATCCTTCATTAAAAAATGATGAAGATTTAATGAAATATAAAAATGCTACTGATAGTAAAATTAAAAAAGAATTACAGCAGAAAATTTCTTTAAAATTAGAAGCAAAAACTAATATAGATGTTACTTTTTTATCAAGTAATTTAGCAGCGTTAAGAGAAGTAAAAACTGCAGAAGAATTAAAATTGTTAACCAAAGCAGTTCGTATTTCTGCAGTTGGTCAAGTAGAAGTTATGAAAGCCATGAAACCTCATATGTCTGAAACTGAATTACAAGGAATTCATGAATTTGTCTACAAAAAATATGGCGCAGAACATGAAGGATATCCTTCAATTGTTGGTGCAGGTAATAACGGTTGTATTTTACATTATATAGAAAACAACAAAACTAAAGTTGGTAACGATTTGGTTTTAATGGATTTAGGAGCAGAGTATAGAGGTTACACAGCAGATGTTACACGAACAATTCCAGCAAACGGAAAGTTTACAAAAGAACAAAAAGAAATTTACGATATTGTTTATGCCGCACAAGAAGCTGGTATTGCAGAAAGCAAAGTAGGCAATAGTTTTAATGCGCCAAATACTGCTTGTAGAAAAGTGATAAATGAAGGTTTACTAAAATTAGGAATTATAAAAACTTTGGACGAAAAACACCCTTATTTACCTCATGGTGTTACACATTATATTGGTTTAGATGTTCATGATGCAGGAACTTATGGTGCTTTTGTAGCCAATTCTGTAATTACTGTAGAACCTGGAATTTATATTCCAGAAGGTAGTAATTGTGACGAAAAATATTGGGGAATTGCAGTTAGAATCGAAGACGATATTTTAATCACAGAAAATGGCCCAATTAATTTATCTGGCGAGGCTCCAAGAAAATCAGATGAAATTGAAAAAATGATGAAAAAGAAATCTATTTTAGATGAATTCATTTTACCAGATTTAGATAAATAATGGGTAAAACTGCAATTGTTTTAGGAGCAACAGGTTTAACAGGAGGAATTCTATTAGAAAAACTTTTAGCTGATAAAAATTACTCAACAATTAAACTATTTTCAAGAAGTTCTGTTAAAGTAAAATCTGAAAAAATAGAAGAATTTATTGTAGATTTATTACAATTAGAAAAGTCTGCAAAAGATTTTACTGCAGATGAAGTTTACTGTTGTATTGGTACTACAGCTTCAAAAACCAAGGATAAAGAAAAGTATAAAAAAATAGATTACGGAATTCCAGTAACTGCTGCTAAACTCTCCAAAAAAAATGGTATAGAAACATTTGTGGTAATGTCTTCAATGGGAGCAAACTCCAATAGTTCAGTTTTTTACAACAAAACAAAAGGAGAAATGGAGCGAGATGTTTTAAAGCAAAATATTAAACACACATTTATTTTAAGACCTTCTTTAATTGGCGGAAATCGTGATGAAAGTAGAGTAGGAGAAAAAATTGGAAAGATATTTATGACCATTTTTAATCCGTTATTTATAGGACCATTAAAGAAATACAAAATGATTCATCCAGAAATAATTGCCAATTGTATGAAAATACTTGCAAACAACCCTAAAAATGAATCTATCATTAGTTCAGATAAAATTTTATTAATTGCTAATTCTAAATAATATGAGTGAAAAACAACCCAACAATCCAATGCATGGCATAAAATTGGCAACAATTGTAGAGCAACTTTTTAAAGAATATGGTTGGGAAGAATTAGGAGATATTTTAAATATAAACGCTTTTAAAAATAACCCAACTTATAAATCGAGTTTAAAATTTTTAAGAACCACACCTTGGGCAAGAGAAAAAGTAGAAAAATTTTACGAAAAAAATATGCTTGATTAATTTTTTATGGAGCTATTTCCTGCTTTCACTACTCGCTTTTTTTGCATAAAAAATGCAAAAAAGAGCTCAAATAAACCGTTCAATCAGGGCTAGAACTTTTTGCTAACTTATTTTAAATATTATAAGTTATTGTTTTTCTATTTTTAATTCGCTTTCTCATTCCTAAGAAAACAAGAATCCATAATTAACTACTTAGAATCTCAATAACCAACTCCTTTGTCAAAGGTTTACCATTGGCAATTTTCTTAATATTATCAAACGTAAAAACAAAATCACATCCCATTTTATAATCTGAACAACCATAAGCAGTTTTTCCTTTTAAAATGGTTCCTTTTTTACATTTTGGACATGCAATTTTATCTGAAGTAGAATTTATAGGTTTTGATATTTCTTTTTTAGGTTCTAGTTTTAAAGCAAAATGCTCATCAAAACGAATTAAACCATCTACTTTACCAGCATCGGTTTTAAAACCTTTTAAGTTGGTTGTACAACCTTTATCAATCAAACGAATTAACTGATTTTCAGAAATCTTTTTTCCGTAAACTTCAAACGGAATTTTTAAATCGCAATTATTTTTATATTCAGAACAACCAAAAGCAGAAGATCCTTTTAATAATTGCCCTTTTTTACATTTCGGACAGGTTTTTCCAGCAACTTGTTTTGATTTTGCAGGTTTTTTTGTTTTTGAATTGGTAGTTTGTTTTTCTTCCTTTGCAGTTGCGTTAGAAGAAATTCGCTTTTTAGAAGTATTAGAACGGACTTCATACACCAATTCATCTACCATTTTTTTCATATTATTTATGAAAGTCCCAGCATTGAATTCTCCACGTTCAATTTCTTTTAAACGTTTTTCCCAACGACCCGTTAATTCAGCAGATTTTAATAATTCGTTATCAATAATATTAATTAAATCGATGCCTGTTTGCGTTGGTAAAACGAGCTTTTTCTTACGTTCTATATATTTTCTTCTGAATAAAGTTTCAATAATACTTGCACGCGTAGAAGGTCTTCCAATTCCGTTTTCTTTCATTAATTCGCGCATTTCATCATCATCTACTTGCTTTCCTGCAGTTTCCATGGCGCGTAATAAACTTGCTTCTGTAAAATTTCTTGGTGGTTTTGTTTCTTTTTCTAAAAAGGATGGTTCATGTGGTCCTTTTTCGCCTTTTACAAAAGAAGGTAAAATAGCTTGAGCGTTTAATTCTTTTTTTGCCTTACTTTCTTCCGTTTCAAAAGCAACTCGCCAACCTTTGGTTAAAATTTCTTTTCCAGTTGTTTTAAAAGGAACATCAGAAGCTTTTCCAATTACAGAAGTATTAGAAACATCAGAATCTGGATAAAAAACACCAATAAATCTTCTGGTAATTATGTCATAAACTTGTTGCTGATTGTATTGCAAATTGCCCTGAATTCCTGTCGGAATAATTGCATGGTGATCTGTAACTTTTTTATCATCAAAAACACGTTTCGATTTCTTTATTTTCTTTCCTAAAAGTGGTTGCGTTAATTCGCTATAATTTGTCAGTTTTGACAAAATTCCGCCAATTTTCGGATATACATCATTTGGTAAAAAAGTAGTATCAACTCTTGGGTAAGTAACTACTTTCATCTCATATAACTTCTGAACCATTTTTAGTGTTTCATCCGCAGAAAATCCGAATTTATTATTACAATATACCTGTAAACCTGTTAAATCGAACAATTTAGGAGCGTATTCTTTACCTTTCTTTTTGGTAACAGAAACAATTTCAAAGTCAGATTGTGCTACTTTATCTGCTAAAACTTGTCCATCTTCTTGTTTCAGAAAACGACCATCTTCATAATTAAAAAGTGTATTTCTGTACGTGGTTTGCAATTCCCAATAAGGTTGTGGTTTAAAATCTCGAATTTCCTCAAAACGAGTTACCAACATTGCAAGGGTAGGAGTTTGCACTCTTCCAACGGATAAAACTTGCTTGTAACCGCCAAATTTTACGGTGTATAAACGAGTTGCATTTAAACCTAAAAGCCAATCTCCAATAGCTCTAGAAAATCCTGCATAATAGAGATTATCATATTGTTCAGCAGGTTTTAAATTGTTGAAACCTTCTTTTATGGCTTCTTCAGTTAAAGACGAAATCCATAAACGTTCTACTTTTCCTTTGTAATTACACTGGTTAATTACCCAACGCTGAATTAATTCTCCTTCTGTTCCTGCATCCCCACAATTAATTACAACATCTGCTTTTTCAAATAAACTTTTTACAATATTAAATTGTTTTTTAATTCCTGCATCTCCAGTAACTTTTGTATCAAAACGTTCTGGAAGCATGGGTAAGTTGTTCAAATCCCAACTTTTCCAATGTGGTTTGTAATCTTTAGGTTCTAAAAGTGTGCATAAATGCCCGAAAGTGTAGGTTACAGCATAGCCATTTCCTTCGTAGAAACCATCACGTTTTGTGTTGGCTCCCAGAATATTAGCAATTTCTCTTGCTACAGATGGTTTTTCGGCAATACAGACTTTCAATGTTGATTAATTTTGTGAGTTCGAAATTAGTGAATTATTATATAATTAAAGATGTTCTTTTTGCGATTGTTAATAAAATAGAAGTCCTTCAGTTTCTTAAAACATGAAGGACTAAAATAGGAATTTGTATATTATTAATTAAGAGATTATTTAATTTATAAATAGGATTAATATCACTTTAATTTTGAAAGTTCTTTTTTCACATCTTCCCAAGAGAGTTTTTTCTTTTTAATTGATTCACTAACTTCTTGCTGAATTTCATTCTTTTGAGAATCAGTTAAGTCATCCCATAAATCTGTTTTTTCTTTTTTACTCATGTTTAAAGATAATAAAAATTTTATTTAACCAAAGCCAATTGAATTCGCTTTCGAACAATATCAACCTCTAATACTTTTACCAAAATTTGCTGATTTAAAGCCACAATTGCATTGACATCTTTTACAAAAGTATCTGATAAGTTAGAAACGTGAATTAAGCCACTTTCTTTAATTCCGATATCTACAAAACAGCCAAAATTGGTAATATTATTTACAATTGCTGGTAAAATTTGTCCGGTTCTTAAATCAGAAATGGATTTGATATTTTGGTCAAAAGAAAATGCTTTTGCCTTTTCTCTTGGGTCAACTCCAGGTTTTTCTAATTCTTTAATAATATCTTCTAAAGTTGGCAAACCAATGGTTTCAGAAATATAATTTTTTAAATTTATTTTTTGAAGAATCTCTTTATTACCAATAAAATCTGCAACTTTTACTTTGTTGTCTTTCGACATTTTATCAACCAAAGCATAACTTTCTGGATGCACACCAGAATCATCTAACGGATTTTTACCATTTTTAATTCGTAAAAAACCTGCAGATTGCTCAAAAGCTTTTCCTCCTAAACGTGGTACTTTTTTAATGGCAGTTCTTGAAGTAAAAGAACCATTTTCGTTTCTATAATTTACAATATTTTCTGCAATTTTTGGTCCAATTCCAGAAACATAACTCAACAAAGATTCACTTGCAGTATTTATGTTTACACCAACAGTATTTACACAACTTTCTACAGTAGAATCTAAAGATTTTTTCAATTTTGATTGATCTACATCATGCTGATATTGCCCAACTCCAATCGATTTTGCATCAATCTTTACCAATTCAGCCAAAGGATCTTGCAGACGTCTTCCAATAGAAACAGAACCACGAACCGTAACATCGTAATTTGGGAATTCGTCTCTGGCAATTTTTGAAGCAGAATAAATAGAGGCACCAGCTTCACTAACTACAAAAACTTCAACTTTATTCTTAAACTGAATTTTTTGTACCAATTGTTCTGTTTCTCTGGATGCTGTTCCATTTCCAATTGCAATGGCTTCTGTATTATAAGATTCTGCTAAAGAGCTGATTTTTTTAATCGCTTCTATGGTTTGTTTTTGTGGTTCATGAGGATAAATATTCTCATTATGCAACAAATCTCCTTGCTCATTTAAACAAACTACTTTACAACCAGATCTAAAACCAGGATCGATTGCTAAAATTCTTTTTTCTCCTAAAGGAGCACCTAATAATAATTGTTTCAGGTTTTTAGCAAAAACTAAAATGGCATTTTCATCTGCTTTTTCTTTGGCAATTGATAACGCTTCGTTAGATAAAGAGGGAAATAACAAACGTTTATAAGCATCTTCGATAGCCAATTGTATTTGCTCTGAACATTCGTTTTGAGAACGAATAATTCTGTCTTCCATTTTTTGAAGCCCTCGTTCTTTGTCAATTTCTATTTTAACACGAATAAAGCCTTCATTTTCTGCTCTTAAAATTGCCAACAATCTGTGTGATGGAATTCGCATTAAAGATTCGCTCCAATCGAAATAATCTTTAAATTTTTGTGCTTTTTCGTTATCAATTTCTTTCTTTACAACTTTCGATGAAATCGTAGAATAACGTTCTAATTCTCGTCTAATATGAGTTCTGATATCAGTTCTTTCGTTAATCCATTCTGCAATGATAAAACGAGCACCTTCCAAAGCATCTTCAATAGTTTCAACTTCGTTGGAAGTATATTTTGAAGCAGTATGTTCCAAGTCATTTATACGCTGACTCATAATCATCTTCGCCAACGGTTCTAAACCTTGTAAACGTGCAGTTTCCGCTTTTGTTTTTCGCTTTTTCTTGAAAGGTAAATACAAATCTTCTAAAGCAATCATATCTTTAGAATTGTTTACTTTTTGTTCTAATTCAGCAGTTAGAACATTTTGCTCTTCTAATGCTTTTAAAATCGCTTTTTTTCGTTTTTCTAACGCTTCAAAAATTTCTTTAAAATTGACTATTTTTCCAATTTCAACTTCATCTAAATTACCAGTCATTTCCTTTCTATATCTACTTATAAAAGGAATTGTAGCGTCTTCATTTAACAAAGAGATAGTGTTTTCTACAGATTTAGATGATAGTTGTGTTTGCTGAATTATATATTGAAGTAATTGCATTTTATATTTGAATTTTATCAGAAAAAAGAAACCCCATAAAGTTAAATTTATGAGGTTGTAAATATACTTTTAATATTGATTTATTCAGAAATTACTTTCTCAAAAGCCAATCTTTTTGCGTTGTAACTTGTGTAAATAACACCACAATATTTGTAACCTAATTTTTTGATTAAAGATTGCATTCCAATGTTTTCTTCATGTGTATCAATCTTTAAACTTTTTACTTTATTTTCTAATAATTGCATGTGAAATTCATGGAACATAAAAGTTGCCAAACCGAATTTTCTAAACTCTTTTTTGATTGCCATTCTATGTATTACACCATATTTTTCATCTTCATTTATAATCCAATTTCCATCAATAACTTTATAAGTTGGTTCTTTGTTGGTGGTAAACATGGAAGTTGCCATTATTTGGTTTTCATCATTAACAACCACAAAGCTTTCTCCGTTTTTAATATCGTTTTCAACTTGTTCAGCATTTGGATATCCATTTTGCCATTGATCGATATTTTGAGATAATAAATAAGCTTTAGCATCATTAATAATTTCCATAATTGCAGGAACATTGTCTAAAGTAGAAAGTTGAATTTTCATCAGTAAAAATTATATCATTTTAAAATCTAATAACAATTCACCTTCAATAGAACATTGCAAATGATCTCCTTTTTGAATTTCTCCAATTCCTGCAGCAGGAGTTCCTGTGAAGATTAAATCTCCAGGTTCTAACGTCATATATTCAGAAATAAATGAAATAATATCTGCGAAATTATTAATCATAAACGCTGTACTACTTTTTTGTTTTTGTTCTCCGTTTATTTTTAAATCAAAATTTATATTATTCAAATCTGGAAAATTAGAAACAGGCTTAAAATTGGAGATAGGAGCAGCACCATCAAACCCTTTTGCAAATTCCCAAGGATGTTTTCTTTCTCTATAATCATTTAAAACATCTTTGGCTGTATAATCGATTCCTACAGCAATTTCAGAAATATAATCGTTTGCATTTTCAACAGATATGTCTTTCCCTTTTTTACCGATTTTAATCACTAACTCAACTTCATAAACCAATTGATTTGTGAAACTTGGGTATTTAACATCGCAATTAACTGCTAAAGCTGTTTCTGGTTTAGAGAAGATAAACTTTTTTCCTTTTCTTCTTTCTTCGATTTCTTTTTGGTCAATTACATAATTACTACCAATTCCTAATATTTTCATTTTCTTTTATTTTTGATGTAAAAAAAAACCACAAAAATCACAATGTATATTTTGTGTTTCTGTGGCTAAAATAATTTATTTTTAAAGATTTTAAGCAGTAACTTTCTCTTTTTTAGTTTTACTTTTTGGTGCAAAATCTACCACAACTTGATTTTGTAAAATATCTTGCATTGTTTGTCTTTTTCTAATTAAGTAATCTTTTCCATCAACAATCATAACTTCTGCAGGAATATAACGAGAATTGTAGTTAGAAGCCATTGAAAAACAGTAAGCTCCAGCATTGTGGAAACATAAAACATCTTCTTCAGAAATTTCTGAAATTCTTCTGTTTGATGCAAACGTATCAGTTTCGCAAATATAACCTACAACCGAGTAATAACGGTCTTTTCCTGACGGATTAGAAATATTTGTAATATGATGATAAGAATCGTACATCATTGGTCTAACCAAGTGATTAAAACCAGAATCTACATGTGCAAAAACTGTTGAAGTTGTTTGTTTTACAACATTTACTTTTGCTAAAAAAGAACCCGCTTCAGAAACCAAAAACTTACCTGGTTCGAACATTAATGTTATTTCTTTTCCATATTCAGTACAAAAATCATTAAATCTTTCTGATAATTGTAAACCTAATTGCTCTATATCTGTAGAAATATCTCCTTCTTTATAAGGCACTTTAAATCCACTTCCAAAGTCGATAAAATCGATATTTTTGAATTGTTTTGCCACATCAAATAAAATTTCTGATGCACGTAAAAAAGTATCAATATCTAAAATATCAGATCCTGTATGCATGTGAATTCCATTAATATTCATTCCTGTGTTTTCTACGACACGTTGAATGTGAGGAACTTGGTGAATCGAAATTCCGAATTTAGAATCGATATGACCTACAGAAATTTTAGAATTTCCACCAGCCATAATATGCGGATTGATACGAACACAAACAGGAATTTCTGGATGTTTTTGACCAAATGATTCTAAAATAGAAAGATTATCAATATTAATTTGAACACCTAATTTTGCAACTTCTTCAATTTCTTGAAGAGAAACACCATTTGGCGTGTAAATAATATTCTTTGGGTCAATTCCCGTTGTTAAACTCAATTGTACTTCTTGAATAGAAACTGTATCTAAACCAGCACCTAAATTGGTTAAAAACTTTAAAATATTTACGTTCGATAATGCTTTAACAGCATAATTCAATTTTAAATTATCAACAGAATTAAATGCACCTGTTAGGCGTTTGTATTGCGTTTCAATTTTATCTGTATCGTAAACGTATAAAGGACTTCCGTATTTATTTGCTAATTCTAAAAGTTGTGTTCTTTCCACAATAATATATTTTTATTTCGGGTCAAAAGTAACCAAATTGTTTAATAAACTTGTATTTGTTTAAAAATATAACAAATTGTTTTTTATTGTGATTTTTACATCAAATTTACTTGATGATTTTAGTAAAATAATGCTTTAATTTTCGTTGAAATCATGTTAATAACTAATTGTTAAAGGCATTTCATTTTTCTTTGTTAAACCCTATTTTTACGAGTACTTCAAACCTAACAGTAGTAAGAGATTTTTATGAGTCAAGAAACAAAATATACAGAAGATAATATTCGGTCTTTAGATTGGAAAGAGCATATTAGAATGCGTCCAGGAATGTACATTGGAAAATTAGGAGATGGCTCTTCTGCAGACGATGGAATTTATATTTTGGTGAAGGAAGTTTTAGACAATTCCATTGACGAATATGTAATGGGAGCTGGAAAAACTATTGAAATTTCTATTCATGGAAGTAAAGTTACGGTTCGAGATTATGGTCGTGGAATTCCGTTAGGGAAAGTGGTTGACGTAGTTTCCAAGATGAATACTGGAGGTAAATACGATTCTAAAGCCTTTAAAAAATCTGTTGGTTTAAACGGAGTTGGTACAAAAGCAGTAAACGCATTATCTTCTTATTTTAGAGTAGAATCTTCTCGTGAAGGAAAATCTGCTTCAGCGGAATTTAGTCAAGGAAATTTAGAAAATCAGGAATTTTTAGAAGAAACTTCTCGAAGAAAAGGAACGAAAGTTTCTTTTGTACCAGATGAAGAAATATTTAAGAAATACAAGTTCAGAAATGAATATGTAGCAAAAATGCTGAAGAATTATGTGTATTTAAACCCAGGTTTAACCATAATTTTTAACGGAGAAAAGTATTTCTCTGAAAACGGATTAAAAGATTTATTGGAAGATAATAATAATCAAGATGATATGTTATATCCAATTATTCACTTGAAAGGACATGATATTGAAGTTGCAATTACGCACAGTAAAACCCAATATTCAGAGGAATATCATTCGTTTGTAAACGGTCAGCACACCACACAAGGTGGAACACATCAATCTGCATTTAGAGAAGCGATTGTAAAAACAATTCGAGAATTTTATGGAAAGAATTTTGAAGCTTCAGACATTCGAAAATCGATAATTTCTGCAATCGCCATAAAAGTGATGGAACCTGTTTTTGAAAGTCAGACAAAGACAAAGTTGGGTTCTACAGATATGGGTGGAGATTTACCAACAGTTAGAACCTACATAAACGATTTTCTAAAAACAAAGCTAGATAATTATCTGCATAAAAATCCTGACACTGCAGATAAGCTTCAAAGAAAAATTGTACAAGCAGAGAAAGAAAGAAAAGAGCTTTCAGGAATTAGAAAGTTAGCTAAAGATCGTGCTAAAAAAGCGAGTTTACACAATAAAAAATTACGTGATTGTAGAATTCATTTAGGTGATATTAAAAAGGAAAATTATTTAGAAACTACTTTGTTTATTACAGAGGGAGATTCTGCTTCTGGTTCTATTACAAAATCGCGAAACGTAAACACTCAAGCCGTTTTTAGTTTAAAGGGAAAGCCTTTAAATTCTTACGGATTAAGTAAAAAAATTGTATATGAAAACGAAGAATTCAACCTTTTACAGGCCGCTTTAAATATCGAAGATGGTTTAGAAGATTTGCGTTATAACAACATTGTAATTGCAACAGATGCCGATGTTGATGGAATGCACATTCGTTTGTTATTAATCACATTTTTCTTGCAGTTTTTCCCTGAATTAATCAAAGAAGGACATTTATATATTTTAGAAACTCCGTTGTTTAGAGTTCGAAATAAGAAAGAAACTTTTTATTGTTATTCTGAAGAAGAAAAACGAGAAGCAATTGAGAAATTAAGAGGAAAACCAGAAATAACTCGATTTAAAGGTTTGGGTGAGATTTCACCAAATGAATTTGTTCATTTTATTGGTGATGACATTCGTTTAGACCCTGTAATGTTAGACAAAGAAATGTCTATTGAACAAATGTTGGAATTCTATATGGGTAAGAATACACCAGATAGACAAAAATTTATTATTGATAATTTGAAAGTTGAGTTGGACACTATAGAAGATGAAGTTTAGAATATGAGTGAAGAAATAAACGAAAACGAACACGAAGAAGAATTAACGAACCAAAATGAGGAGTTAGAATCGCCTCAAGAAGAAACCATTACCAAAGTTACAGGAATGTACAAGGAGTGGTTTTTGGATTATGCTTCGTATGTAATTCTAGAAAGAGCAGTACCTTCTTTAGAAGACGGTTTGAAGCCTGTGCAACGTAGAATTATGCATTCTATGAAGGATTTGGACGATGGACGTTACAATAAAGTGGCGAATATTGTTGGTCATACCATGCAATATCATCCTCATGGAGATGCTTCTATTGCTGATGCAATGGTGCAAATTGGTCAGAAAGAATTACTGATTGATATGCAAGGAAACTGGGGAAATATCTTAACTGGAGACAGAGCTGCAGCATCTAGATATATTGAAGCTCGTTTGTCGAAATTTGCGTTGGATGTTGTTTTTAATCCGAAAACGACGGATTGGAAAATGTCTTACGATGGAAGACGAAAAGAGCCGATAGATTTGCCTGTAAAATTTCCGCTTTTGTTGGCACAAGGAGCAGAGGGAATTGCAGTTGGATTGTCGACCAAAATATTACCTCATAATTTTATTGAGCTAATTGATGCTTCCATAAAATATTTAAAAGGAAGAAGTTTTAAAATTGTACCCGATTTTTTAACAGGCGGAATTGCCGATTTCACTAATTATAAAGATGGAAAACGAGGTGGAAAAGTAAGAGTTCGTGCAAAAATTGCGCAATTAGATAAGAAAACGTTGGTAATTACTGAAATTCCTTTTGGGACAACCACCACTTCTTTAATTGAAAGCATTATTAAAGCGAACGAGAAAGGGAAAATAAAAATTAAAAAGATTGAAGATAATACTGCTGCTGAAGTAGAAATTTTAGTGCATTTACCACCAAATGTTTCGCCAGATAAAAGTATTGATGCTTTGTATGCTTTTACGAATTGCGAAAGTTCTATTTCACCTTTAGCGTGTACGATTGAGAATAACAAACCTGTTTTTGTTGGGGTTTCAGAAATGTTGAAACACTCTACAGATTTAACAGTAGAATTGCTGAAAAAAGAGTTAGAAATTCAGTTAAATGAATTGGAAGAACAATGGCATTTTTCTTCATTAGAGAGAATATTCATTGAAAATAGAATTTATAGAGATATTGAAGAGGAAGAAACTTGGGAAGGCGTAATTGAAGCAATTGATAAAGGTTTAAAACCACATATAAAACATTTAAAACGTGCCATAACTGTTGAAGATATTACTCGTTTAACAGAAATAAGAATTAAGAAAATATCGAAATTCGATATTGACAAAGCCAAGCAATTTATTGAAGGTTTAGAAGATAAAATAGCCGTTGTAAAAGGTCATTTAGCAAACCTAATTGAGTATGCAGTCGACTATTTTAAACGTTTGAAAGAAACGTACGGAAAAGGAAAAGAGCGTAAAACGGAAATTAGAATTTTTGATGACATTGTAGCGTCTAAGGTGGCAATGAATAACGCAAAACTGTATGTAAATAGAGCAGAAGGTTTTATTGGAACTTCCTTAAAAAGAGACGAATTTGTTACAGATTGTTCAGATATAGATGATATTATTATCTTTAGAAAAGATGGTGTAATGTCCGTTACAAAAGTAGATGCGAAGACTTTTGTAGGAAAAGATATTTTACACGTTGCTGTCTTTAAAAAGAAAGATAAAAGAACGGTTTATAATTTTATGTATAGAGATGGGGCTCGTGGACCAAGTTACATGAAACGTTTTAACGTAACTTCTGTAACGCGTGATAAAGAGTACGATTTAACAAACGGAAGTAAAGGTTCTATTGTTCATTATTTTTCTGCGAACCCAAATGGAGAAGCAGAAGTAGTTACCATTAATTTACGTTCTGTTGGAAGTGTGAAAAAGTTGAAATGGGACATCGATTTTGCGGATTTAGCTGTAAAAGGAAGAGCAGTTCGTGGAAATAGAATTACAAAATATTCAATAAAAAGTGTCGATTTTAAATCGGAAGGAGTCTCTACTTTAAAACCTCGTAAAATTTGGTTTGATGATGCTGTACAACGTTTAAATGTTGATGATAGAGGTGAATTGTTAGGCGAATTTAAAGCAGAAGATAAATTGTTAATCATCACCCAAAGTGGAAAAGCAAAAGCGGTAAAACCAGATTTGGCAATGCATTTTGATGATGATATGATTGTCTTGGAAAAGTGGAAACCAAACAAACCAATTTCAGCCATTTATTATGATGGAGAAAAGGAACGTTATTATGTAAAACGTTTTCTAATTGAAACTACAGATAAGGAAGAAGAATTTATTTCTGACCATCCTAAAAGTCAGTTAGAAATTGTTGCCACAGATTACAGACCAGTTGCTGAAGTAATTTACTCGAAACGAAGTTTAGAAAACGAGGAAGTTAATTTTGAAGAATTTATTGCTGTAAAAGGAATAAAAGCACAAGGAAATCAATTAACGACAGAGAAAGTGAAGCAAGTAAATCTATTGGAATCTTTACCTTTTGAAGAAGAAGTGGAAGAAACTACTGAAGAAATAGAAGTGGTTGATGAAGAAGTTATTGAAGAGAAACTTATTGATATTCCTGTTGTTGAAAAGCCTGTTTTAGAGGATGCTGATAAAGAGGATAAAAAACAAGCACTTTTAAAGAAAGCTATTCAGAAGAAAAAAGAAAATACGGATGATGATACACAACAGAAGTTGTTTTAATAGAATAAAAATGAAAAAAGGAATTTTAATTTATTTGCTTTTGATTTCTCCATTTGTTCTCAGTCAAGATTTTGGCTTTCATTTTGGAATGAATTTATCAACCCAATTAAATAAAGATAAAGTTCAAAATAATTCTAAAGAATTAGATTATAAAAATGTTTTTGGTGTAAATTTTGGATTTGATTATAAAACTAAAATAGGACAAAATGTGTTTTTTCAGACAGGTTTAACATTTATACAAAATGGATTTAAACACGATAGATTAAATATTAATGGAGGCTCATATTTAGCAAAATCAGCTACATTAAATTATTTAAAAGTTCCCTTACTTTTATTAGCAGACAAAAAAACAACAAAAGTTGGCCCGAATATAAAATTTGGAGGTTATATTTCATATTTAATTGGCGGAGATTATAATGTTTTAAATTCTCCTATTGAAACTCCTTTAAACAAAGAATTTAAAAAACTTGATTTTGGAATAACTGGAGGAATTGGGTTAAAAATTAACAAATTTACCCTCGATTTTATTTATAATTTAGGTTTGAATAATATAGCTGAAGATGGCGATAATAACTTTATAGAAACAGTTATAAAAAACAGGAATTTTAATGTTAATCTAATATATTGGATATACTAAAAATTAGATAACTAAATTTCTCATGAAACTTAAAAACCTTTATTTAGCATTATCAGTTTTAGGAATTTGTTATACTTGGTATTATAATATTCAATGGTTTCAAACTACAGAAAACCCTACTTTTTTAGGTTTTATGCAAGATGCACAAGTCAATTTTGTAGGTAAATCTTTTGGTGCAGATTTAACGGTTGTTGTGCTAACTTTTTTTGTGTTTATGATTCCAGAATCTATAAAACTTAAAATTAGGTTTTGGTGGGTATTAATTCCGCTTACTTTTTTAATCGCCATTGCATTTACGTTTCCGTTGTTTTTATATATGAGAGCAAATGCTTTAGAAAAACTTCAAAAAACATGAATAAAATAGGACTTATTGGTGGAATTACGCCAGAATCAACAATTTTATATTACCGAATTTTAAACCAGTTAAATGCGGAAAAATTAGGCGCAAAACATTCAGCAAAAGTAATTATGAATTCTTTTGATTTTGGAGAGATTTCTAAACTTCAAGTTGAAGGAAATTGGGATAAGTTGAACGAATTAATGGCAAAAGCTGGAAAAAGTTTAGAAAAAGGAGGCGCAACTTGTATTTTAATTTGTGCAAATACCATGCATTTGTGTATTGATGCTGTTAGAAATGTGGTGAATATTCCAGTAATTCATATTGCAGAAGCAACAGCAAAACAAATCATTGAGAAGAAGTTGAAAAAAGTGTCTTTATTAGGTACAAAATACACCATGGAAAAAGACTTCTTCAAAGATATTTTAACGTCATTTGGAATCGAAACCATTATTCCTAATGAATTAGATAGAAACGAAATTCATCGAGTTATTTACGATGAATTATCGAAAGGAGAAATTAATCCTGTTTCTAAAGTAAATTACATCAACATTATTAACAAACAAATAGAAAGTGGGGCAGAAGGTATTATTTTAGGATGTACAGAAATTCCGTTATTAATCAATCAAGAAGATGTTTCTGTACCCGTTTTTGATACGACAATGATTCACGCAACTGCTGGTTTTTATCAAATTTAAAAAACTTACTATCAATTTTATTAGTATATTTAAGTATTATCCCCCAAATATTTTAAATGCAAAAACAACTACTTTATATTTTCTTATTCCTTTGGTTTGGAATAAGCTTTTCGCAGACAGATATTTATTTTGTTAAAGATTCTGAAAATATTTTTAATAAAGAATCTATAAAAAATGCAGATTTCAATTTATTAAAAAATGAAATAAGTGAGGGTTATAATAACGCTACTTATTGGTTTAAAATACCAGCATATAAAACAGATAAAAACTATATTTTTAGGGTTACATATGATAGGTATACAGATGCAATTGTTTATCAAAATTCTAATATAATAGAGAAACTTAACAACCAAAGGTATCTAACATATCGTTTTTCTAGAGAAAATGATGTTTATATAAAAATTAAATCCAAACTTCATTCTTACATACCCATTGAGTTTGATACAGAAGAAGCCTCGTTTGTAAATCAAAAACATCAACTAATTTTTAACTGTTTTTATTACGGTGTTGCTTTTTTTATTATTCTTTATAATTTCTTTTACTTTTTTCTTTTTAAAGAAGATACTTTTCTATACTATTCGCTCTTTTTAGGTTTTACTTGTTTGGGAATTTTTTCCATGGATGGCATGTTAAATTTTTATAATATTAGTGAAGCCCTTAATAGATTTATTGTGACTTTAAGTTTAGTATTATTAACTTATTTTTCAGCTAAATTTGCGAGTAGTTATCTGTTTTTAGACAGGTACTATCCTAAAATTAAAAGAATTAGCTATTCTGTTGGTGGTGTAATTATAGTTGTTGCAATACTTTTTTTAATTTTTAATAATTATTATTACTTGCTTACACTTAACGTGTTAGTTTTTTTATTACTTTTTATATATTGGGTCGTTTCAATCTTACTATTTAATAAAAGCTTTTATAATAAAATATTAACAGTAGCATACGTGTTGCTTTTATTCTCCTCTATAGATTTCTTTATACTAAAATTTATTGGTTTATCAATTATTGATATCGATTCAATTACCATTAAAATTGGAGCTTTTTTTGAAATGATAATTCTTTCTATTGCAGTATTATATAGAATGAAAGTTTTAAGAGATGATAATTATTTTATGAAACAAGAAATTATTAATTATTCTAAAGAAATTAAAAATTTATCTGAAGAAATATCTGAAGAAAAAGAAATTTTGAATCAAAAATTAGCATCGGTTTTAAGTATTAGAGAAGATGAGATTTTTAAATTAATTGTAGATGGAAAATCAAATAAAGAAATAGGAACACTTTTAAATATTTCTGTAAATACAGTAAAGTTTCATATTAAAAATATTTATGAAAAATTAAATATAAAAAGTAGAAAAGAAGTGTTAGTAATTGCTAAAAGTCAGCATTAACAGTCTATTTAGTGTTTTACTACCCAAAAACTACCCAACTAAAAAAATAGAATTTATGAGATATTTACTAATTTTACATTATCAGAGCGATATATAGTAATCCCCCAATTAGTGCAAAAAAGTCTTCAATAGAAATATTGGAGACTTTTTTTTATTGCATCTTTTCAAAGAAAGTTAATTGGTAATTTGGCAATAATTCTGGATTTGTAATTTTAATAATATCCTTTAAAACCAAATCTGGTCTTGTTGGCGCTAATTCGTAATAAATAACACCACCAGTTTTTCCTTTTTTGGTAGAAGGCGTATAAATTTCATCATTTTTAAATGACGAAAATCTAGCATACAATTCATTGCTTTTTAAGAGTTGCTCTTTCGATGAAAAATAACCTGGAGCAATCCAAAAATCTGCTTTTTGTCCTTTATCAAAAACGCTTTCGAAACTTAAAGATAAACTTCCTTTTCCTTCGGAATTTCCCCATAAATAATTAAGGTTTGCATCTTTTAAAAAAGTAGCTACAAAACTATCTCCAGCAGGTAAATTCCAAATATCTTTACTCATAATTGCACCAGATAAAATTGTAGGTTTTTTTGTTGATTTTAAAGCGATTTGTTTCGCCTCTAAATAATTATTTTCAATTACTTTAAAAATACTATCTGCTTGTTTTTCATTATCAAATAAAACACCGAAAAATTTAATCCATTCTGCTCTTCCTAAAGGCGTTTCTTCTAACCAATCTCCATTATAAATTACATTTATTCCTGCTTTTTGTAATGTAGATAAAGATTTATCAGCGGAAGAAACACTATAACCAACTACCAATTCTGGTTGTAAGTCTAATAATATTTCTGTGTTTAAAGAATTCTCTTTCCCTATTTCTGTAATTTTCCCTTCTTCAATTAAAACCCTCGTTTTTTCTGACGAAACATATTTAGAATATGGAAAACCAACAATAGAAGTTTCTTCATTTAATAATTCTACCATTGGAATATGGGTAGTAGAAGTAACTACAATTTTATCAATTGGAACTTGAATAACATTCTTTTTAGAATCATTTTTTTCTGCTAATTTTTCTTCAATAAGGTATTCAAAAACATCTTTAGATCCTTTGTAAGCAGATTTAATTATCAACTTTTTCATTCCATTTTCTTCACCAATATCAAAGCCTTTTGCATATTTAATAGTGCTTGCAAGTTGAGTTTTATTATCAATTTTTATAACTTCTTTCTTACAAGAAAAAGAGATAAATAAAAGTAATAACAAAAATGAGTTTTGGATATTTTTTTTCATCAAAAGTAAATTTTCAACAAGATTACAAAACTATTTTATAATAACAATATTTAAACTACTTTTGCGCCGATTTTGGTTTTGATGTAATAATTATTTTGCATCAAATTAAAAGGGAATCTGGTTAAACTCCAGAACTGTTCCCGCAACTGTAAGCTATAAAGCTTGTAACTAATTCTTTTACCACTGACAATTTTATTGTTGGGAAGGTTTGTTACAAGACGCAAGTCAGGAGACCTGCCATTTTCACGAGTTAAAAACTTTCGGGATAAAAGTTTATGTACTAATACCAATTCGTACACAAAATTTACCTGATTTATTGTTTCAATTAAATCATTAAAAATGAAAAAACAATTAGTAATTGTTGGTGTTTTGGCATGTAGTTTTGTCAACACTAATCTTTTTTCGCAAAAAAAACAGACGCAAAAAGAAAACGTAGAAACGTTAAAAGAAGTTGTAGTTACTGCAACTAAATTCAGCCTGAAAAAAGAAAACACAGGTAAAGTAATTAATGTAATTTCACAAAAACAACTGCAACAAAATGCAGGTAAATCTGTTATTGAAATTCTAAATACCATTGCTGGTATAGATGTTAGAGGTGTAAATGCAAACCCAACAGAACCAAGAAGTATTAATATTCGTGGTGGAAGAAGTAGGCAAGTTTTAGTTTTAATTGATGGTGTTCCTGTAACAGATCAATCTGCAATTAATCAAGAATTTGATTTGCGTTTATTAGCAGTAAATCAAATAGAAAGTATAGAGATTTTAAAAGGAGCCTCATCTACTTTATATGGTTCTGGTGCCGCAACTGCAGTAATAAATGTTATTTTAAAGAAAGCTTCAAAAGATAAAATTTCTGGTTCTTTCGAAACAAGTTTGGGTACAAATAATACTGCAAATTCAGATAAAGGAAGTTTGTCTGATAGAAACCAAAATGTAAACATTAATGGAACTATTGGAGATTTTAATTTTTTAGGTTCTTTTAGTTTAACAGGTGTAGATGGAATGTCATCAGCAAAAAGTAAAACAAATACTGCTTTTGAAAACGATGCTTTTTATTCTAAAAACGGTTTGTTAAAATTAGGGTACAATATAAATGATAAGTTAAGTATTGAAACTTTTTTAAATTACGATGAATTTGAATATGATTTTGATGCAGGTGCTTTTTCAGATAGTGATGTAAATTCAGGAAACCAAGAACAATTTAGAATTGGTATAAAACCTTCTTATAAATATATTAAAGGGCAAGTTTATCTTTTAGCTTCAGCAAATGTGGTTGAGAGAGATTTGAATCAATTTAATTCATTTTCTAACACATTAGATACTTATGAGTTTGTTGGTAGAAGTGTAAATGTAGATTTGGTTAATAAATACGAGTTTTCTAATCAATTGCAATTAATTACGGGTGTTAACTATCAAATTCATAGTAATAATACTGTAACTCCTTTTGCAACTATAGAAAAAGGAATTGCTAATTTTAACACAATAGATCCTTACGCTAGTGTAGTTTATATTTCTGATTACGGATTAAGTGTAAATGTTGGTGGACGTTTAAATATACACAATGTCTATGGAAATCAGTTTGTTTATGATGGAAACCTAGCATATTCAATTCTTAAAAACGAAGATACTTCTGTAAAATTATTAGCTTCTTATAGTACTGCTTTTATTGCGCCAAGTTTATACCAATTATATGATGGTTTTTCTGGAAATATCGATTTAAAACCAGAAACTAACGAAACTATAGAGGCAGGTTTTGATGTAAATTACCAAGATTGGTTACAATTAGATGCAGTTTATTTTAATAGAAAAGAAACGGATGCAATTATTTATGATAGTTCTACTTTTAAATATGGAAATAGTACTTCTGATGCCAACGGGTTTGAGGTAAATACAAAGATAATTCCTACTTCATTTTTAACTGTAAATGCATCATATACTTATATAGATAGAGATAAAACAGAAGATTTTAACGATTACATTCCTGAAAACAAAATTGTTGCAGGTTTAGATATTACGCCATTTAAGAAAGCTTTTTTCAATTTTACATATAGAAATGTAAGTGAAAGAACAATTTTTGATAGATATGGTTCTTTTGGAACTGCTGGCGAAGATGTTATTTTAGAGAGTTACCAAGTATTAGATTTTATGACAAATTATAAATTATTAGGAGAAACTGTAACCATTTTTGGAGCAGTTACTAATATTTTAAATGAAGATTATGATGATATTTTAGGGTATTCTACAAGAGGAAGAAATTATAAAGTAGGAGTAAGGTTACAATTTTAGAAAGGGAAAAAGGCTAAAAAGAAAAAGACGAAAGCTCCGTTTGTAGAAATATTCTATAAACGGAGTTTTTTTTATAATAATTTTCTTACTTCATTTTTAATAAAGTCAACAGCAGTTTCTGTTGGTGGTAAAGATTTAGAGTAATCTATTAACACATTCTCTCTTAAATCATTTGCAGAAGAAGAATTTTCTGCAACTTGTTTTAATTTATTAATTACTGCATTTTTGGCAGCGTGTATTGCTGTCCAAGTATCTTGAGAAACGTAAATTTGTTGCACTAAATTGTGTTCAAATTCTTGTTCTATGTTTGCTGTTAATAATTGTAAATAATCGTTTGTATTTGTAGAGATTGGTGGAATTCGCATTAATATCTTTACAGGGTTTATTCTGTCGCAAAAGAGCATTAAACGTTCGTAAGCTTGTAATTTAATAGGTAAAGCTTCTTTTTTTCTTTGTGCTAAAAGTTCTAATTGTTTTTCAGAATTTTTGTTTTTGATGAATCCGTTAAACATATAATAAGCCACAAAACCAGTTACTGCAGCAGGCAAAATATATGCGATGCTTTCTAAAATTTTATCTTCCATAAATTACATAAGAGTTACAAAATACGAATATAAGATTCCGATTATAATTGCCAATCCAAAACTTAATAAAGTACCAATTAAAATATATTCTGTTAGTTTTCTGTCTTTGGACGATGTTAAATCTCCAAACCTAAAAACCGACTTTGCTGCCAATAAAAAACCAATAGCCTCCCAATGGTTTGTGATTACAAAAACAAATACAAATAAACGTTCTAAAATACCAATATAACGTCCTGCTTTTGCAAGAGAATCGTCGTTTTCTATTTTGTTTTCAGGATTCCATTGTGTAATAAAAACTTTAATAATTACTGATGAAACGTTTGTTATTAAAAGGATTCCAATCAATAATAGTAATATTTTACCTGTAAAAAAATCATCAAAATTTAAATTGAAATCGAAGTATAAAGTGGCCATAAAAAACAAGACCAAAAGATGTAAAACCTGGTCTATAAAAAACCAAGTTCGTTTACTTTTTTTGTTTTGAAAAGTGAGTTTTAAAACATCAAAAATATAATGAGAAACTATAACTATTATAAAACCAAGCCAATATTCCTTCAAATTAAATTGAAGAAAAACTAATAACAAAACAGCATGAACAGCAATATGAAAGTACAGTTTTACTGACTTAATTTTCTTTTCTTCTTTGTCTTTTACCCATTTTTCTGGTTGAAAAACAAAATCTCCTATAATATGTGCCAATAACAGTTTTAAAAATAGAAGCATTATTCGGTTATTTTTTGGTTGATTAATTTTCTAAAACGACTTTCCAGATTCATTATAGGATCGAAACCAGCTCGTTTTTGTCTCTCACTAACTCTACCTTGAGTTATTCCTAAAGTTTTTGCAATTTCTTTTTGTGTTGCTTCTCTATTTTCTATCGACAAATTAAAAACTTCTGCAGAATTTTGTGTCCAAGAATCTATGGTTAATGAGGCCAAATCTAACGCAATATTTATTTCTTCATCAATATCTTGCCAAGGCGTTTTTATGGCTAAATTTTGTTTTTTTAGATAATTATCAAATGCAAAACCAGAGTTTACAAAAGCTTCTCCATTAGATGCTGTTATATTTGCATCATCATACTTTTTTTCGCCTATTCCTATCCCAATTCTAACATCAATTCCTTCAATTCTTTTCAAATTAGATTTTAATTTTAAGGCTCCAAAAAATGCTTTTTCAGGGTTTTCTATTTCTAATTGAAAACTATCTCCTCTATATATTTGCCAATACTTTGGTGATTTTCCAAAACTAGAAAGTGCATTTTTTAAAGTAGATAACCATAAATCATCATCCTTCTTTCTAGAATTTATAATATCTCCAGTTAAAATACTTGTCATTATTTTATAATTTATATTCAAATGTATGTTTTATTTATTAAAATAGCAAAATTATCTGCCTATAAGCAGATATTTTAATTTATCTGCCTATAGACAGATATTTGTGTTTATCTGTTTATGAGCAGATAAATTTGGAGTAAACTATGAAAAAAATGAAACATTCTTTTTAAGATGAATTTTGTCACTAATAACTTGTGAATAAAAAAGAACAATCATCCTTTAAAAAAACGAATACTTTGGCTAATTTCACGTTTTAAATTCTTCAAAATAAAATCTATTGAATAGTTACTTAAATTCTTTAAACGAAGCTCAAAAACAAGCAGTTTTACAAAAAGATGGCCCAATGATTATTATTGCTGGTGCAGGTTCTGGTAAAACACGTGTATTAACTTACAGAATTGCTCATTTAATGAAACAGGGCGTAGATTCGTTTAATATATTATCATTAACATTTACCAACAAAGCAGCTAAAGAAATGAAAGCAAGAATTGCTGGAGTAGTTGGTAATAGTGAAGCAAAAAACCTTTGGATGGGAACATTTCACTCGGTTTTTGCAAGAATTTTACGTTCGGAAGCAGATAAGTTGGGCTTTCCTTCAAATTTTACAATTTACGATTCACAAGATTCTGTTCGTTTGATAACTGCAATTATTAAAGAAAAAAACTTAAATAAGGAACAATACAAGCCAAAACAGATTTTAAATAGAATATCTTCTTTTAAAAATAGTTTAATAACGGTTAGAGCATATTTTAATAATTCCGATTTACAAGAAGCAGATTTGCATGCTAGCAGACCAGAAGTGGGTAATATTTACAAGGAATATGTAGATAGATGCTTTAAAGCTGGTGCAATGGATTTTGATGATTTATTGTTAAGAACCAACGAGTTATTAGCCCGTTTTCCAGAAACTTTAGCAAAATACCAAGATCGTTTTAGATATATTATGGTAGATGAGTATCAAGATACAAATCACTCGCAATATTTAATCGTAAAAGCGTTGGCAGATAAATTTGGTAATATTTGTGTGGTTGGAGACGATTCCCAAAGTATTTATAGTTTTAGAGGTGCAAATATTCAGAATATTTTAAATTTTCAGAAAGATTATCCTGATGTTAAAACCTTTAAATTAGAGCAAAATTATAGATCTACAAGTAATATTGTAAATGCAGCAAACTCTGTAATAGCAAGAAATAAGACCAAATTAGATAAAGAGGTTTGGACTTCTAACGACGCTGGAGATTCCATAAACGTAATGCGAACAATTTCTGATGGTGAAGAAGGGCGATTTGTAGCACAATCTATTTGGGAAAACCAGATGAATCATCAATTAAGTTCCGATAATTTTTGTGTTTTGTATAGAACAAATTCACAATCACGAGCTATTGAAGATGCTTTAAGAAAAAAAGGAATCGATTATAAAATTTATGGTGGAATTTCCTTTTATCAACGTAAAGAAATTAAAGACATCCTGTCTTACTTACGTATATTAATCAACCCAAATGACGAGGAAGCTTTAAAGAGAATTATAAATTATCCTGCAAGAGGGATTGGTGCAACAACCATAGACAAACTAACAATAGCTGCAAATCATTATAAAAAATCTATTTTCGATATTATAAAATATATCGATAAAATTGATTTAAAAATAAATTCTGGAACAAAAAATAAGTTGCAGAATTTTATGAATATGATGTTGCGACTTCAAATAGAGTCAAAAACAAAAAATGCCTTCGAAATTGCAGAAACTGTTGTAAAACAAACACTTTTAATTAAAGATTTAGAAAAAGACGGAACTCCAGAAGCAGTAAGTAAAGTAGAGAATGTTCAAGAATTATTAAACGGAATTAAGGATTTTATTACAGATAAGATTGAAGAAGGAGCAGATGCATCTTTAACTACATTTTTAGAAGATGTGGCTTTGGCTACAGATTTCGATTCAGAAAAAAATGATGATAAACCAAGCGTTTCTTTAATGACCATTCACCAATCTAAAGGTTTGGAATATATGTATGTGTATGTTGTTGGTTTAGAGGAAAATTTATTTCCTTCTGCAATGAGTATGAATACTAGAAGTGAGTTGGAAGAAGAACGTAGGTTATTTTACGTAGCGTTAACCAGAGCAGAAAAAGTTGCTTATTTAACCTACGCACAAACGCGTTACAGATGGGGGAAATTGGTAGATGCAGAACCAAGTAGGTTTTTAGAAGAAATAGACGATCAATATTTACATTATATAACACCAAAAGTACCAGAACCTTCTATAAATAGGTTTGTAGATAAAAGTATTTTCGATGATGCTCCAAAAGGAATTCGCTTTCAAAAACCAATTCAGCGTAAAAAAATGGAACGTGATTTGGCAAAAAAGAAAGAAATTATTATTCCTAAAAACCTAAAAAAAGTTTCTCAAGTAGGAGCAAAAGCGAATCTATTTGATGGCAATATTTCTGTAGGTAATATCGTTGAACATAATAGATTTGGTAGTGGAGAAGTGATAGCTTTGGAAGGAAATGGACCTAATAAAAAAGCAGAAATTAAATTTGGTACAGTTGGTAAAAAGAAATTGTTATTACAATTTGCCAAATTAAAAGTGATTGGTTAAAAATCTTCAGTAAAACTAAAAATAAAATGTTATTTTGCAACATTAAATAACTTCAATATAATAAGTGGCATTCTTGAAACTAAATCAAGACACTTCAAAAATAAATAAATGACATTCGATTTAGAATATAATTCAGGAAGACCGTTAATGATAATACCAGAATACGGCAGACATATACAAAAATTAGTAGACCATTGTGTGGCTTTAGAATCTAAAGAAGAACGCGATAAAATGGCAAAAGCTATTGTAGATGTTATGGGAAATTTACAACCACATTTACGTGACGTTCCAGATTTTAAGCACAAATTATGGGATCAGTTGTACATTATGTCAGATTTTAAATTAGATGCAGAATCTCCATATCCAGTTCCGTCTAAAGAAGAATTACAAGAAAAACCAGAAGGTTTAGCGTATCCAAAATCAGCTTCAAGATATCGTTATTATGGTAACAATATTCAAACAATGATAGATGTTGCCTTAAGTTGGGAAGAAGGAGATAAGAAAGAAGCATTGGTTTTTACCATTGCAAATCATATGAAAAAATGTTATTTAAATTGGAATAAAGATACAGTAGATGATGCTGTTATTTTTAAACATTTATATGATTTATCTGACGGAAAATTAGATTTAAGAGAAACTAGAGAAGAGCTTTCTGAAAGTAAAAATTTGTTAAGAAAAAGGAATTCTCAAGGGCAGAATAATTCTAAAACAAATCATAAAAAACCACACCACAATAATCAAAATAAAAATAGAAAAAGATATTAGTATATGGCATCATTTAAAATTGAAGGAGGACATAAATTAAATGGAACAATAACTCCGCAAGGAGCAAAAAATGAGGTTTTACAAATACTTTGTGCAGTTTTATTAACGCCAGAAAAAGTAGTTGTAAACAATGTTCCTGATATTATAGATGTAAATAAATTAATTTTTATTCTTGGTGAATTAGGTGTAAAAGTTGAAAAATTAAGCAGAAATTCATATTCATTTCAAGCAGATGAAATTGATTTAGATTATTTAGAATCTACAGATTTTAAAAGAGATGGAAGTTCTTTACGTGGTTCAATTATGATTGTTGGTCCACTTTTAGCTAGATTTGGTAGAGGATATATTCCACGTCCAGGAGGAGATAAAATTGGTAGAAGACGTTTAGATACCCATTTTGAGGGCTTTATTAGATTAGGCGCAAAATTCCGTTATAATAAAGAAGAATCTTTTTATGGAGTTGAAGCTGAAGAACTAAATGGAGTAGAAATGTTATTAGATGAAGCTTCTGTAACTGGAACCGCAAATATTTTAATGGCGGCTGTTTTAGCAACAGGAACTACAAAAATTTATAATGCAGCTTGCGAACCCTATATTCAACAATTGTCTAAAATGTTGAATTCTATGGGTGCAAAAATCTCTGGAGTTGGCTCAAATCTATTAATTATTGAAGGCGTAGATTCTCTTGGTGGTTGTGAGCACACAGTTTTACCAGATATGATTGAAATTGGTTCTTGGATTGGTGTTGCAGTAATGACACGTTCAGAACTAACCATAAAAAATGTTAGTTGGGAAAATCTTGGACAAATACCTAATGTATTTAGAAAATTAGGAATTACTTTAGAAAAAAGAGGTGATGATATTTATATTCCTGAACAAGAATCTTACGAAATTCAGAATTATATAGATGGTTCTGTTTTAACAGTTGCAGATGCACCATGGCCTGGTTTTACGCCAGATTTATTAAGTATTGTTTTGGTAATTGCAACGCAAGCCAAAGGAACGGTTTTAATTCATCAAAAAATGTTCGAAAGCAGATTATTTTTCGTTGATAAATTGATTGATATGGGTGCAAAAGTTATTCTATGTGACCCCCACAGAGCAACAGTTATTGGTATGAATTTTAAATCGAGTTTAAAGGCAACAAAAATGACTTCACCAGATATTAGAGCAGGAATTTCTTTATTAATTGCCGCTTTATCAGCAAAAGGAACATCAATAATTAATAATATCGAACAAATAGACAGAGGTTACGAAAACATAGAAGCTCGTTTAAAATCTATTGGAGCTAAAATTGAAAGAATAGAAGAGTAAGAAAAAGTGTTCTATATAAATTTAAAAAAATTGTGAATAAGAAAAAGTATTTTATTAATTTTTAAAATACTTTAAATGATGATACGAGATTTATGGAATGAAGAATGGAAAGACATTCAGTTTGATGAAAAAATTTCCAAAAAAGAAAAATTTAAAATTTCTAATTACGGAAGAATAATCAATTGTAAAAATGAAGAAAAACCTTATTTAAAAAAAGAAACGTACACAAATGGTTACGAATCTTTATCTTTAAAACAGGAGGCTAATGGTAAATCAACTGCTAGATATGTTCATAAATTAGTTGCAAAACATTTCATAGAAAAGGAGAGTAATGATAAGCAATTTGTTATTCACTTAAATTACGATAAAAAAGATAATAGTTTAGAAAATTTACAATGGGCAACAAAACGGGAAAAAGAATTACATCAATTTAAAAATCCTGTATTTATCAAATCAAGAGAAAATATAACTTATGGAAAACTTTCTGTTGGAAAAGTAAAAATTATAAAACGACAACTTCAGAACAAAAGAAATAGAATAACAATGATTGCTAAACGTTTTGGGGTTTCAGATATGCAAATCCATAGAATAAAATCCGGTGAAAACTGGGGACATGTAACCATTTAAAAAAAAATAGTGTCAGTTTGACACTATTTTTTTGTTGGCAACATTTTTGCGAATAAATTGTAGACAATTTAACGATTACAAAGAAATGAGTAAGAAAGAAAATATACAAGAAGAAGAAATAAAAAACGAGCAAGAAACTGCACAAGTTGAAGAAAACCAAGAGGTTGAGACTGAAGTTGTAATAGAAGAACCAACTCCGGAAGAATTACTTCAAGCAGAAAAAGATAAATTTTTACGTCTTTTTGCAGAGTTCGAAAACTATAAAAAGAGAACAAACAGAGAACGTATAGAATTATTTAAGACAGCAGGTCAGGAAGTAATGACATCTTTACTGCCAGTTGTAGATGATTTTGAACGTGCTTTGTCACATATCGAAGAAGATAAAGAAGCAGAAGAATTAAGAAAAGGAGTTTTATTAATTTATCAGAAATTTTACAACACTTTAGAACAAAAAGGATTATCAAAAATAGAAACCAATGCTGGTGATGTTTTTGATGCAGAGATTCACGAAGCAATTACACAAATTCCTGCTCCATCAGAAGATTTAAAAGGAAAAGTAATTGACTGTGTCGAAAAAGGATACAAGTTAGGAGACAAAATTATCCGTTATCCAAAAGTGGTTATAGGACAATAATATAATTATAAATTACGAATTATAAATTATAGATATTCAATCTTTTAATTTTTAATTTTTCAATTGCATAGAATGGCAAAACAAGATTTTTACGAAATATTAGGCATTTCTAAATCAGCTACACAAGCAGAAATTAAGAAGGCATATAGAAAAATGGCAATTAAATATCATCCAGATAAAAATCCAGATGATAAAACAGCTGAAGAAAACTTTAAGAAAGCTGCAGAAGCTTACGAAATTTTAAGCGACGAAAACAAAAAAGCACGTTATGACCAATATGGTCACCAAGCTTTCGATGGTCCTCAAGGAGGTGGTGGCTTTGGTGGAGGCGGAATGAATATGGATGACATATTCAGCCAATTTGGAGACATTTTCGGAGGCGGAGGCGGTTTCGGTGGTGGCTTTGGAGGCTTTGGTGGTGGTGGAGGCCAACGTCAAGCTAGAGTTAAAGGAAGTAACATGCGAATTCGTGTAAAACTTACTTTAGAAGAAATTGCAAAAGGAGTAGAGAAGAAGGTAAAAGTTCGCAGAAAAGTTCAAGCAGATGGAGTTACATACAAAACTTGTACAACCTGTAATGGTTCTGGTCAGCAAATGCGTGTTACAAATACCATTCTAGGTAGAATGCAGACAGCAACTACCTGTGGCACTTGTTCTGGAGCAGGAGAAATAATAAGTTCTAAACCAAATGGAGCAGATGCTCAAGGTTTAATAACTAAAGAAGAAACAGTACCAATTAATATTCCTGCAGGTGTAACTGAAGGTGTTCAGTTAAAAGTAGGAGGAAAAGGAAATGAAGCACCAGGTAAAAATTCAATTGCTGGAGACTTATTAGTCTTAATAGAAGAAATACCTCACGAAACTTTAAAAAGAGAAGGAACAAATATTCATTACGATTTATATGTAAACTTTTCAGAAGCAGTTTTAGGTGTAAGTAAAGAAGTGGAAACAGTTACAGGAAAAGTAAAAATTAAAATAGAACCAGGAACACAATCTGGTAAAATTTTAAGACTAAAAGGAAAAGGTTTACCTAGTATAGAACGTTATGGAACAGGAGATTTCTTGATTCATATTAATGTTTGGACACCACAAGAGTTAAACAAAGAACAAAAACAGTTTTTTGAGAAAATGTCTGATAATGAAAACTTTACACCAAGTCCTAACAAATCAGACAAATCATTTTTTGAAAAAGTAAAAGATATGTTTTCGTAAAACTATGTTATTTGTAAAAAAAGTATTAGTTTTTTTTCAAATACATTTTTTTATAACATATTTTAATATATATTTGTAAAGTTGTTGAGAAATCAGCAACACTTTTTCTTTTTCATAGCAATTTTTCCCACTCATTTATGAGTGGGTTTTTTTATGAATAAAGATTGTACTTTTGTAAATAATATAGAAATAGCAGACTTATCTTATCGACTTATTTTATAAGTAGGAAAGTCCGGACACCAAAGAGAAATCATAGCGGATAACATCCGTCCAACGTAAGTTGAGGACCAGTGCAACAGAAAGCAAGTACAGTTCGGCTGTAGTGAAACCAGGTAAACTCTATGAGGTGCAATGCCATGTAAATTAGAGCTTGAGGGCTTCTCGCTCGATTCTAAAGGGTAGGCAGATAGATTCTAAAAGTAATTTTAGAACTAGATAAATGATAAGAACCTTTTTAAGGAACAGGATTCGGCTTATTAGTCTGCTTTTATCTATATTATTTTTACGATATCTTCATTAATTTATCTTAAATATTTGTTTTTGTTGATTAAAATTCAACGTTTTTAAAAATAACTTTTATTTATTCATTAATTAGAGCAATCTATTATTTATCTTTTAATATTGATTTAAAAAATGTAAATTTGTGTTACTTAACAATTCATAAAATTTAACTAGAATATGGCTTTTGATATTGAGATGATCAAAAAAGTGTACGCAAACGTTGTAGAACGAGTAGATGCCGCACGTGAAATTACAGGAAAACCTTTAACGTTAGCAGAGAAAATATTATATTCTCACCTTTGGGATGGAAATCCTAGTAAAGCGTTTACTAGAGGAAAAGATTATGTAGATTTTGCACCAGATAGAATTGCTTTACAAGATGCAACTGCACAAATGGCTTTATTGCAATTTATGCAAGCAGGTAAAAGTAAAGTAGCAGTTCCTACAACCACACACTGTGATCACTTAATTCAAGCTAAAAATGGAGCTGGAGCAGATTTACAGTCTGCATTAAATACTAGTAACGAAGTATTTAATTTTTTAGAATCAGTTTCTAATAAATACGGATTAGGTTTTTGGAAACCAGGAGCAGGTATTATTCACCAAGTGGTTCTAGAAAATTATGCATTTCCTGGAGGAATGATGATTGGTACAGATTCTCATACTGTAAATGCAGGAGGATTGGGAATGGTAGCAATTGGAGTTGGTGGAGCAGATGCTGTAGACGTTATGGCAGGAATGGCTTGGGAATTAAAATTTCCAAAACTAATTGGAGTTAAGTTAACTGGAAAACTTTCAGGTTGGACTGCACCAAAAGATGTTATTTTAAAAGTTGCTGGTATTGTTTCTGCAAAAGGAGGAACAGGAGCAATTGTAGAATATTTTGGTGAAGGAGCAAAAGCAATGTCTTGTACTGGAAAAGGTACAATTTGTAATATGGGAGCTGAAATTGGAGCAACAACTTCAACATTTGGTTACGATGAATCTATGGAACGTTATTTACGTGCTACAGATAGAAGTGATGTTGCAGATGCAGCAAATAAAGTTAAAGATTATTTAACTGGAGATGATGAAGTGTATGCAAATCCAGATGCTTATTTCGATCAAGTTATAGAAATTAACTTATCTGAATTAAGCCCATTATTAAACGGACCTTTTACGCCAGATTTATCTACGAAAGCAGGTTCTGATATGACTAAAAAAGCTAATGAAAATGATTGGCCTTTAGCTGTAGAATGGGGATTAATTGGTTCTTGTACTAACTCTTCTTACGAAGATTTATCGAGAGCTTCTTCTATTGCGCAACAAGCAATTGATAAAGGATTAACAATGAAATCTGAATTAGGTATTAATCCAGGTTCAGAAAAAGTAAGATATACTGCTGATAGAGATGGTATTATTGGAATTTTCGAAAAATTAGATGCGAAGATTTTTACAAATGCTTGTGGACCATGTATTGGTCAATGGGCAAGATATTCAGATCCTAAAAATGCACCTAAAAACTCTATAATTCACTCTTTTAACAGAAACTTCGCAAAACGTGCAGATGGAAATCCAAATACACATGCATTTGTAGCTTCACCAGAAATGGTTGCTGCAGTTGCTATTGCAGGTCGTTTAGATTTTAATCCAATGACGGATAAATTAATCAATAATAACGGAGAAGAAGTAATGTTAGATGAACCTACAGGATGGGAATTACCTCCAAAAGGTTTTGAAGTAAAAGATGATGGATATTTAGCGCCAGAAGAAGATGGAAGTCACGTTAAAATTGCTGTAAAAGAAGATTCAGAAAGATTACAATTATTAGAGCCTTTTACACCGATTGGAAATGATATTTCAGGTGCAAAATTATTAATAAAAGCTTTTGGAAAATGTACAACAGACCACATTTCTATGGCTGGACCATGGTTACGTTTTAGAGGGCATTTAGATAATATTTCTAACAACTGTTTAATTGGTGCTGTAAATGCTTTCGGTAAGAAAACTAATTTTGTAAAAAATCAATTAACTGGTGAGTTTGGTGGTGTTCCAGACACTGCAAGAGCTTACAAAGCTGCAGGAGTTAAATCTATTGTAGTTGGTGATCATAATTATGGTGAAGGTTCTTCTAGAGAACATGCTGCAATGGAGCCTCGTCATTTAGGAGTTGTTGCTGTTTTAGTAAAATCTTTTGCTAGAATTCATGAAACAAACTTAAAGAAACAAGGTATGTTAGGTTTAACATTTGCTAATGAAGCAGATTATGATTTAATTCAAGAAGATGATACATTCAACTTTGTTGATATGAATGAATTTTCTCCAAATAAACCTTTAACTATTGAAGTTGTTCATGCAGATGGTAGTAAAGACACTATTATTGCTAACCACACTTACAATCAAGGACAAATAGATTGGTATAATGAAGGTTCTGCTTTAAATTTAATTAAAAAAGAAAACGCATAAGAAGTTAAAAGTTCTTATCATTCATATAAAAACTCCTGAAGAAATTCAGGAGTTTTTTTTGTAAGGAAAACTATATTTTTTAGACTTTTTTAATATCCACTAAAATAATTAACTATGAAAAATCTTTGGTTTTTTGACAATGTAAATTTATTTAATTTATTATGTCCACATAAATTTAAAGAATATAAAAAGTGTCATACTTTCGATAACTATAAAAAAAGTGATTATATCTATTTTACAGAAGATACTGCAAACAAGGTCTTTCTTATTCAAAATGGAAAAGTAAAAATTGGTTATTACACAGAAGAAGGAGAAGAAGTTGTAAATGCAATTTTAACCAAAGGGCAATTATTTGGTGAAAAAGCAATACTAGGAGAAGAAAAAAGAAATGAATTTGCGCAATCTGTAGATAACTCAACTTCAATATGTCCAATAGGAGTGGAGACACTTCATGATTTAATGCGAGATAATAAAACCTTCAGTTTAAAAATATATAAGTTTTTAGGCTTACGTTTTAAAAAACTAGAAAGAAGATTACAACTCATTTTATTTAAAGATACCAAAACTCGCTTTTTAGAATTTATGAAAGAATTGTGTGAAGAATATGGACATGATTGTGAGAAAACTGGAGATAAGATAATCGAACACCCTTATACACAAAAAGATATTGCTTCGTTAATAGGTACTTCTAGATCTAATTTAAATGTATTAATGAATGAGTTAAAAGATGAAAATATCATCAATTTTAACAGAAAAGAAATAAGATTACTTCAAAAAATAGCATAAGTGTTCGCTAGCTAACATTTAAAGACATATTAAGCCGATAACTTTGTCATCAACATTAACAATAAATATTTAATAAGATGAAAAAAGTTTTAAATTTAGTATTAGTCTTTGCATTGACTGCGTTTTTTGCAGCATGTAACAACAACAATGATGATTTACCTACAACAGCAAATTTAACTGTAGATTTAACAGGATTAGATGAATTAGGTGCAGATTTTGTGTATGAAGGTTGGTTAATTGTAAATGGAGCGCCAGTAAGTACAGGAACATTTACAAGCGTTTCTTTTCCGCAAACTTACACAGTAGACATTAATGATTTAGAAAGTGCTACAAAATTTGTATTATCTATAGAACCAGCTGTAGATTCTGATCCAGCACCAGCAGCAACAAAAATTTTAGCTGGAGATTTCTCTGGTAATTCAGCAAGTGTTTCTTCAACAGGAATTGTTGGTGATTTTTCAAATTCATCAGGAAAATACATTTTAGCTACACCAACAGATTCAGATGATACAAATGAAGCAAGTGGGGTTTGGTTTTTAGATAATTCCAATCCGCCAGCTGTTGCAGGTTTAGATTTACCAACTTTGTCTGACGGTTGGAAATATGAAGGATGGGTAGTTTTAAACGGAACACCAGTAAGTACAGGTACATTTACATCTGTATCTTCAGCTGATGATAATGCTGCAACTTCACCATATAAAGGAACAACAGGAAATGGACCAGGATATCCTGGAGAAGATTATGTTATGGGATCTGCAGCCGGAGTTAATTTTCCAACAGATTTAAAAGGAGCAACAGTTGTAATTTCTGTAGAACCAAGTCCAGATAATAATCCTGCACCATTTACATTAAAACCTTTGGCACATGTTGTTCCTAGTGACGCTATGAATCATACTGTTTTAACTATGGGAACAGGTCCAAAAGCAGTTTTAACAGGAACAGTAACTAGATAACAGAAAAAGATTAAATCTACTATTTAAATTGTTAATGGTTGATTGAAATCGAAGGGTAATCATTTTTATATGATTACCCTTCTCTGTTTTTTTAAAAAAAAATGCCCAATAAAGCGTAAAGCAAATATTGGGCACCAACTAACCAACCAGTTGAGTCTCTAATAATTTAGAAACTACACTATATAGACTGTAATACTTTAAAAAAGTTTCACAGAAAATGAAATTTAATAGAATTTTAACGAATGAGTGATTAAAACAAATAATTGAAGAAAAAATATTATTTTTTAGTCTTTTTGTGAGCAAACATAGCAGCTCCAATTATACCTGCATTATTTTTAAATTTTGCTACTTCAACAGGAATATCAACTGTTAAATATTGTTTGAATTTATCATACTTTTTACTAATTCCACCACCTAAAATGTACATTTTTGGAGTGTGTAATGTTTTTACATGAGTTAAGAAAATATCTAATCTTTTAGCCCATTCTTCTAATGATAAATCTTCCTTTTTTCTTGTAGAATCTGCAACAAATTTTTCTATGATTTTGCCATCTGTATGATAAATTCTTCCTAATTCTACATTCGGAATTAATTTACCATTATAAAAAAGTCCCGAACCAATTCCTGTACCAATAGTAATTACAAAAACTTTACCTTTTACATCTTTTCCAGCACCTAAACTAATTTCTGCAACTCCTGCTAAATCTGCATCATTACTAACAAAAAAATGATTTCCACATTCTTTTTTAAAAAGCTTATCAACTTTAACATCTAACCAATCTGGACTTAAATTACCATGATGTTTGCATTGCCCATCAACAATAATTGTAGGAAAACAACAACCAACAGCACCTTTCCAATGGAAATAATTTACCATTTCTTTTACAACTTTAGCAACAGCTTTTGGAGTTGCAGGTTTTGGAGTTGCAATTCTGTGTCTTTCAGTAATTAACTCTCCTGTTTTTGTATCTACAATTGCAGCTTTAATTCCTGTTCCACCAATATCTATTCCTAATACTTTCATGTTTGTGATTTTAAAATCCTCTTTGTCTTTTTGCTTCAAATAAAATAATTGCAGCAGAAACAGAAACATTCATCGAGTCTATTTGACCTTGCATTGGTATGTTTATATTCTGTGTTGCAGCTTCTCGCCAAATATCTGTTAATCCTGTAGCTTCTGTGCCAACAATAATTGCTGAAGAATCTGTATAATTCTCTTTATGATATTCATTAGAATTCTGCAAAGTTGCTGTAAAAATAGCAATATTTTTTTCTTGAAGAAAAGAAATCATTTCTACGGAAGTGCCAACTGCAATCTGATTGGTAAAAACACAACCAACACTCGAACGAATAATATTAGAATTATAAAGATCGCTTTTAGGATTGGCTATAAAAACGGCATCTACATTTGCAGCATCTGCAGTTCTTAAAAGTGCGCCAATGTTTCCCGGTTTTTCTACTCCTTCAGCAACTAAAATTAAAGGATTCTTATTTTTAAATTGAAATTTATTTAATGAAAAATCTTTGGTTTTTGTTACAGCAATAATTCCTTCCGTAGAAGCTCTATATGCTAATTTTTGATATACTTCTTTAGAGATTTCTATTCGGTTTATGTTTTCATTAAATAAGTGAAGAATCTCTTTTTCTGAAATCAATTCTGGATAAAATAGAACAGTATCAAATTGATAATTTGCACTTATTGCTAAAGAAATTTCACGTTTTCCTTCAATAATAAATAAACCTTGTTTTTTACGTTCTCTCGCTTTTTCTTGCAGTTTTAGCAAGTTCTTTACATATTGATTTTGTATGCTAGTAATTTCTTTCATAAAACACAAATATACCTAATTGTGTGTATAGGTTTGTGTGTCATTTTTAAAAATATTTACAGAACTTTAATCTAAAAAATATATTATCATGAAAAAATTAAAATTTTTACTATTGTTTTTAACAATATCACTATTAAGTACAGAGATATCTGGTCAAAGTGTTGAAGGATACACTTATCATGATACTGATGGTAACGTTTCTCTTTATTATAAAAAAACACAATATGGTGTAACCTTTAGAGCAGTAAATAAAAGGGATAAACCAGTGTATGTAAAAGTTAACAATGTAAAGAGTAGTTGGACAGATGGAAGAACAAGAAGGAAAACTGTTCATATTGGTTTTGTTAATTCTGGTAGAGCTTCTAATGGAGGTGGTTTAAATTTAGATAATTATGCTAAAATTAAAGGCTGGTCTTTTTCTAGTTGGCAATGGTCTAGTAAACCATTTGATAGAAATTAAATATACCTATTTATAGGTATTGTAAAATAATGTTATTTATTGAATATTTGTTTAACAATAATATTGACCGTTATTAAGTTTTTATGTTATTAAAAAATTCTATGAAAAGGGGGATTTAAGGTTTTAATATTATTATTGTTAACTGTTTTTGATTGAAAAAGGCTCGCTAATTGCGAGCCTTTTATCATTGATGTAAAATAAATCTATTTAGATTTATACTTGTTAGAATAACGTTGCCAAAGTTTTGTTTGGTGTGTTTCTAAACTAATTTTTCTTCCTTTTATAAATGCTTCTGTAAGAATGTTACCTCTCATATCTAAAGCATCACCTTCAGAAACAAATAGGGTAGCATCTTTACCTACTTCTAATGTTCCAACCAAATTATCTATACCTAATATTTTTGCATTGTTAGAAGTAATCATTTTTAAAGCTTCTTCTTTCTCAATTCCGAAAGCAGCATATGTTCCTGCATAAAAAGGTAAATTTCTCGTATTCATTCTTTCCATTTGACCTTCCATTCCTAAACCAACAGTAATACCTTTGTCTAATAATATTTTTGCATTTCTGTAAGATAAATCATAATCATCATCTTCTCCATTAGGAATTCTATGAGATCTTTCAATAACAACGGGAATATTATTTTTCAATAATAAATCTGCAACATTTTCTGCTCCTTGACCATGAACAATTACAATATTATTTATACCAAGTTTTTTACAAGAATTTACAGCATCTGTAATTTCTCTTTCTCCACTTACATGAATAAATATTTTTTGAGAACCATTAAACAAACCTTTTGTAGCCACAAAAGGCAGGTTTTTTGTTGATGATTTATTTTCTAAATACCTTTTAGCATCCGCAAAGAAATCTGTTATTTTAGTAATGTTTTCTGCATATTTTTTATCTTCTTTTAATGCAGGATCTTCGCCTAACCACCATCTACCACGAGTTAAACTTGTTGGCCAATTCATATGTATTGCATCATCCATTTTAATAGCGGCATCTTCCCAGTTCCAAGCATCAAATTGCATTACAGAAGATGTTCCAGAAATTGTACCACCTCTTGGTGTAATTTGCCCCATTAAAACTCCATTTGGTCTCATAGATTCAACTACTTTACTTTCTGCGTTATAGGCTATCAAACTTCTAATATGTGGTAACATAGAACCTACTTCATCTTCATCATCAGTTGCTCTTACAGCATCTATTTCTACCAAACCTAAAGAAGCATTAGCAGCTATAAAGCCAGGATAAATATGTTTTCCTGTTGCGTTGATAATAGTTCCTTGTCTAGCAATTCTCATCATATTACTTCCAACAAAGGTTATTTTTCCATCTGCAAACATAATTAAGGAGTTTTCTATAACGTTTCCGTTTCCTAAATGTGCAGTTGCTCCTTCAATAGAAAAAGCAGTGGTTTGTTTTGGTGCTGGAGTTTGTTGCGCTGTGATGTTTCCTAAAACGAATAAGAAACATAGCAAACTATATATAAATTTATTTTTCATCTTGTTTGTATTTAAGTTCTTATTCAGTATCACAGTGAAAATTTTGATTACGTTTCTTTTTTGGCATCACAGTTTTTCCACCGTTCATTTTTTCATTCAACATCATTTTTAAAAGTCTACTTTTTTCTGCTTTTATTGCTTTTCTTTTTTCTAAATCTGCTTCAATATCAAAATAAACAGCACCTTCTATGATTGTTTTTTCTGCTTTTGCATATATTGATAATGGATTGTTACTCCATAAAACAACATCTGCATCTTTACCTACTTTAATAGAACCTGTTCTGTTATCTAAATGCAATAATTTTGCAGGATTTATGGTTACCATTTTCCAAGCTTCCAATTCAGACATACCACCATATTTAATTGTTTTGGCAGCTTCTTGATTTAATCTTCTAGACATTTCTCTGTCATCTGAATTTATAGCGACCGTAATTCCTTGGTTTGCCATAATTGCGGCATTGTATGGAATTGCATCTAAAACTTCGTATTTATATGCCCACCAATCTGAAAATGTTGAAGCACCAACGCCATGTACTTTCATTTTATCAGCAACTTTATAACCTTCTAAAATATGAGTAAAAGTATTCACATTAAAATCGAATTGATCAGCAACTTTCATTAACATATTAATTTCTGATTGCACATAAGAGTGACAAGAAATAAAACGTTCTTTATTGATAATTTCTGCCAATGTTTCTAATTCTAAATCTTTTCGATAAGGTTGTCCAGATTTTTTTAAAGCATCATATTCTTTTGCTCGTTGAAAATAATCTACAAAAACTTGTTCTGTTCCCATTCTTGTTTGTGGAAAACGGATGTTATTGTTTGGTCCCCAATTAGATTGTTTTACGTTTTCACCCAAAGCAAATTTTATATATTTAGGAGCATTATCAATTAGCATTCCTTCAGCATTTTCTCCCCATTTTAATTTGATAAGTGCAGAACGTCCGCCAATAGGATTTGCAGAACCATGTAAAATTTGAATAGAAGTAACACCACCAGCCAAATTTCTATATATGTTCATATCATTAGGGTTCACAACATCTTCTATAGTAACTTCTGCAGTAGAATTGTGTCCAGCTTCATTAACCGCAGAAGTTGCAATATGTGAGTGTTCATCAATAATTCCGGCTGTTAAATGTTTACCAGTTCCATCAATTTCTTTTGCACCTCTTACTCGTAGGTTTTTACCTATTTGAGATATTTTTCCGTCTTTTAAAAGTACATCTGTGTTTTCTAAAATTCCATCAGATTCACTTGTCCAAACTGTCGCATTTTTAATTAAAATAGTTTCTTGTTTTGGTAAGGTATAATTACCATAACCAACGTTAGGATAGCTTACAGGTAAAAGAGTTAAATTTTTATCATCTTTCTTTTTTTCCTCAACTTTTTTATCTTCTTTTCTAACTTGTTTAGAGGCAGACCAAGAAGTTTCGTTTCCTGCTTCATCATAAGCAGTTCCTTGCATTACATTAGAAGCGTTAATTGTTTGTCCTGTTAACCTTGTAAAACCAGATTCTTCGTTAATAGTAAGGTGAATCCAATTGTCTTTAAAAGAGAATGTAGATTTTATTTTTTCTTCTCCCATTTTTAAAGAACCTTTTTGTTGTGCTCCTTTTCCTGTGATAGAAAGTAAATAATCTTTACCATTTACACGAACCATATAATCTCCATTAAGGTCTTTTATGTTCATATCATTAATGATGTTTTGGTCTCCTTGAACCCAATTTTCATGAATTACAGTTTCTGCATCAAAAACATCACCAGAAGTAATAATAAAGTTGGCGTAACTTCCTTCATTTAAGTTACCAATTTTTGTATTACCCAACATTAGCGCAGGTTTAGTTGTTAAAGCTTCTAGTGCTTTCTCTTTATCAAAACCATACTTAATAGCTTTTTGTAAGTTTTTATGAAAAGACCCTACAGATTTTAAACCGTGAGTCGTTAGCGCAAAGTTAATTCCGTTTTTATCTAAAACACTTAAGTTAGAAGGTTCTTGATTCCATTTACGCATATCACTTAAAGCAATTTGTTTTGCAATTGTTGGATTGCTAACATCATAAGCAACCTTGAAATTGATAGGAATAATAAAATTTGCGTTTGTTTTTTTGATATCGTTTATTCTTTCAAACTCATCTCCACCACCCAAAATTGTATATTGAATTCCAAATTCATCACCAACTTTATCTGCTCTTAAAACATCTAAATGGTTTTCTCCATCAAAAATTTGAAGCAAACCTTTATTGTTATTTAAAGCTTCTAACGATGCATCTTTATTTTTCATGTTTCCTGCAGCATACCAGTCTGCATCTAAATACATTTGGCGTAATAAAGCCATTGCACCCATTCTTGAAGTAGGGTAGGATTGACGAGACAGAACACTTTTTGAAAAGGATAAATATTGTGCAGATTTGTTATTCAATATTCTATAAGCATCTGAAGAATTAGGGTTCAAAGCAACCAACATTCCGTTTCCACGAACAATTCCGTCTTGTAAATGTGTGTTTACAACCCCAAAACCTTCTTTTAATAATTCGTTTGCTTTTTTATTATCAAAGTTAAAAGAATTAGCAGCTTCTGTTTCTGGTCTAATATGATCGTTCCAGTAGAAACCTGTTCTACCAGCATCATATTGTGGTCTTCTACTATTAGAAGAAGGTCTTTTTGGTTTTGTTATACCAAAGCTAGAATACATATCAATAAAAGAAGGATAGATTGTTTTTCCTTTTAAATCGATTGTTTTTGTGCCTGCTGGAATTTTTTCTGATTTTCCCACAGCAACTACTTTACCGTCCTTAATTAATAAAGTTCCTTTTTTAATAACTTTTTGTGGAGTAACATAAATAGTTGCATTTTCAAAAGCAACCATTGTGTTTTTTTTAGTTTTTACGCCTGTATTTGTTGGAAAATAATCTTGCGCCTGCAAAGTAATTGTAAACAAAACAACACATAATAAGAGTAGTTTTCTCATATAGTTTGGATTAGTTAAATGATAATTAAGTTCTAAATTTAATTAGAACGAATTTGTAAACTGTTAAATGAAGTTATTTTAACATAATTTTAAGAATGCTAAATCTTTTTTGAAATGATCTACTACAAAAAGCAACTACAGCTAATATTTAATTGGTTTTAAATTTGTGCTCTGTTTTACCGTATGCTTTTATTTTTTTGTTTCTAATTACAAATCCAACATCATATTCATCTTTAGGAAGTTTATTTGTATAAATAGACATATCAAAACCACAAGAATCTATATTTTGTTTCTTAAAATAAGCTGTTACATCTGGCCTAGAAATTAAACTAGTGTTAAAAAGATAAGTATCTTTTTTGTTGGTTAGTGAAATAAAAATAGAGTCGTTAAAATTTGTTTCTGCTGGTTCATTAAAAGCCCAACCTCTAACTTTTAAAGCATTATTAACCATAGAGACTTCGTCCAATCCATACTTCACATTATTAGTATTTTTAATTAGTGAGTTACTAATCTTTATAAAATTTGTAGAATTTTTATCGATGGTACTTATTATTTGATTAAATATTGAATCTTGTGTTTTTTGATTTTCATTAGAATTTTTAAAAAGTTTTTCAATATCTATTTTATTGGAATAAATAAGAATAAAATTATCTAACTTTTTTAAAGAAACTTTTTTCTGATAAATAGGTACATTAAAAATGTTAATATAGTTTGAAGTTGTTAGGTACAGAGATTTTTTACCAAGTTCGAAATTACCTTTTACTATGTTTCTTTGTATAGAATCTAAATACTTATGAGTCGGTTTCATTCTAGCTACATAACCAGTTGTAATTGGAGTTTTAGCCTTACTTGCTAAAAACATTAAATCTTGATAATCTTGATTATAGACCATCGTATTTTGATAAGGTGGATAGGTTATTATTTCATCAAATTCACTAAAAATAGCTATCCATTTTTTATCGTCATTTAGTTTGGTCTCAAAACTTCCATATTCTAAATCTCTAGAGGTAATTTCATGTTGAATATCATACACTTGTAGACCTATTAAAAATACAAAAATTCCTGTTTTTAATAGCTTGTTGATAGGTAGTTTAGAAAAAATGATAATTGAAAAAATAACAAGAAAATAATAAAAAGGCCAACAAAAACGACCATTTGCTCTAAATATACCTCCTAAAGTTTTAATGAATTCTGGAATTGGAATTTCAAACAAAACTTCATCACCAAAAGTTACAATATTACTTATAGAAAAAAGCAATAATAAGATGGTAAATAGAAATAAAGGTAAAATATATTTGTACTCTTTTAAAATTCTCTTATCAAACACTAAATACAAACTATAAATAGCTACAACTAAACTAATAATTATCATTCCTAATCCTAAATAACTAAATCCTTCTAGTTGTTCTAATGATACAGATTTTAGACCTGAAAGAAATTGAGAAGAATATTCATAGGGATTTATAAAGCTATTCAAGTTAAAAGTACTTTTACCATAATTACCAGCGCCAGCAATAGAAGTACTTCCTTTTATTCCTATCACACCCAATATATACCAAAAAAAGAAACCTGATGATATTGATATAATAGGAAAGAAGATAGCCGATTTTAATGAAATCGATTTATCATAAAAATAGTTTTTCAAAGGCAATATTATAGAAAAACCAAAAACCATTGCAGCTAAATAGGGGTGAATTCCTGCACTTAAAACAAAAAGTAAGACTTGTATCCAATTAGCTTTAATAGGATTTAATTTGCTTGGTGGACAGAGATAATAATAAAAAGAAGCAATTATTAACCAATGTGCTGTTAAGGCAGGATGCATTCCTCTATATAAAAATAAAGGACTTGTAATTATAATAATAACTGCACCCAGAATAATAATTTTATTTACTTTAAAAAGCTGTAAAATCTTTACTGTAAAAATTGCATTTAGCAAAAAAGCTAAAAGCATAAAAGCTCCAAAGTATTGAAAGTCTGATGTTAGAAATCTAGAAAAAGGCTTAAGCATTAATGCTAACAAAGGTATAGAATCTGTAAAACCAACATTAGTACCTAAAGGATAATAATAATTATACATATTTCCTAAAGGAAAACCCCAAGAAGCTTCTCTAAAATATGTCCAACCAAGATAATGTTGTCCCCAATCATGATATGCAGAAAGCATCCAGTCTATATTAGTTGGAACAATAAGTTCTAGTCCATAAGAAATTTGGAAAAAAACAAGACATAATATTACAACAGATATTAATAACCAATTAGGTTTAAAAAATGAAAAGCGTTTTTTATTTTTTATAATTGGTTTGTCATTTGAATATTCTTTTTTAATTTTTAATAAATCAAACCAAAGTTTAAAAAAGTAAGTCAATTCAACTTTAGAATCTCCTCTGTCTACCCATCTATTTAAAGGGATTTCTAACAATTTATTTAAAACATTATCTCTTCCGTATACGGCTATTATCCTAAAGAAAATTTCTACATCAAAAAGCCATTTAGAAATAAAAGGTTTTACAAAAATTTTTTCAGATAATTCTTTTTTGAAAACTTTACAACCACATTGTGTGTCATAAACTTTAAGAGATAAAATATAAGATATTAAAGTTGCAATAACTCTTCCAATTAAGTGTCTAGACTTTTTTCTTTCAATAACAGCACCGATTCTTAAAACTCTAGAACCAAAAACAAAATCAATATCTTTTTTTAAATGTGATGTTAAACTATAGCATTCTTCTAAAGAAACTGCTAAATCCGCATCTAAATACGCTATATATTTAAAATCAAAATTGTTATTACAAAAATTAAAACCAGTTTTAACTGCAGCAGCTTTTCCTTGATTTACTTTATGGTTTACAATTGCTACATTATTAGGAAAAAGTGTTTTTAAATTTTTTAGACAACTACTAGTATCGTCTGAAGAACCATCATTAACAAAACAAACTAAAGCTTCTTTATTATTTTTAAGAAATTCTTTGTATTCTGTATGAAGAAAAAAAGTTTCTTCATTATAACACGGAATAACAATACAGGTATTGAACATTAATTTGAGATGAGTTCTGGTTGAAATTTATTTTTTTCAAATTTACCAAATAATATTATAAATGACGGTGAAAGTTAAATGCTAATTAATGTTATTATTTCGAATTGGATTTAGTGGTTTCAAAATAAGAAATTAATAAATCCACCACATAATTATAAGACTCAACTCCCTTAGCTTGTTTATTTGCTTTTAAATAAGCACTATATCCTTTTTTAATAACCGGTTCAAAAGGGTTTTTATAATCTTGCCAAAACAGATAACTTGCATTAAAATCTTTGGTAATTCCTTTGTTTACTGTTTTCCAAAGTTCTTTAGATAAATTTCGATCTCGTTTTCTAATTTCTGAAATGCAATACCCAAAAGCCATTCTATAACTCGCATATTTAAAATAGATGTCATCATTATAATTGGAAGCTAAAAAACCTACAAAATTGGCTTCATTTTCTGCTGCATAACCAATTTGATGTGCCATTTCATGACAAACAGTTGTAGGATAACTTGTTTTAGGAATTCTATCATTTACTTGCGCTTCTCCAGTTAAAGGATTCATATATCCAGAAGTTCCATTATAGGTTTGTAACAAACTCATTATAGAACTTTTTACAGATGTATATTTGTATTTTAATTGTGGAAAATCTGCTTCCAAGTTTTTATAACCAGCAACTGCCATTTTATACATTTCTTTTTGATGATAGCTGTTTTCTACTTTTATTGTATCGTTTTTTGTAATTTTATATTGATAAAAATTCAAATTTTCAATAATGTTTTCTGTTACTTTTTGAAGCTGTTCTGTTGTATATTTTGTTTGTTGGTATTTTAAGTTTTTGGCTAAAGGTTCTCTGTAATAATTCAAACCCCAAAAAAGGTAAAAACAAAAATAAATTATTGATAAAATTGAAGTAAAATGAATAATTTTGTAAATGAAATTTTTAAATCGAGATTTTATCAATCTGTATAAAAAACGAAGAAAAATAAATAGGCCAAAAGCCAGTAAAATATCACCAAAAGAAAAAGGAATCCAACCCAAAATAATTCTTAAAAAAGAGGAAATAATGGGATAAATTCCATTCGAATAATACGTTTCTATAAATGCAGGATTTTTAGCAGCCAATTGCACCAACAAAACCTGAATTGGAAGAAAAATTGTTAGAAAAAGATGTTTTTTATTTACTTTCATTTGGGTAAAAATAACATTTCATTTTGGAAGTTCACTGGTTATTAACAAGATAATAACAATTTAGTTTACAATATTTGTGTACAAATAAATGTTATCAATTAGTAAGCGCTAAAGAAGTAAAAAAGTACATTTGTAATCATGGAAAAAACGAATGCAGTCGCAGGCAAAAAAATAGATAAGGCAAGAATTATTAGTCTGGAAAAAGGTAAGATTCCTCCACAGGCAGTGGAATTGGAAGAAGCTGTTTTGGGTGCGATGATGATTGACAAAAAAGGAATGGATGATGTAATTGACGTTTTAAGTCCAGAAGCTTTTTACGATCAAAAACATCAAGAAATTTACGATACCATCAATCAATTATTCCAAAATTCGGAACCAATTGACTTGTTAACAGTTTCTAACTTGTTGAAAAAGAATGGAAAGTTAGAATTTGTTGGTGGCGATTTTTATTTAATTCGTTTAACGCAAAAAGTTGCTTCTTCTGCACATATCGAATTCCATGCAAGAATTATTCTTCAGAAATACATTCAACGTAAATTAATTTCGATTTCCAGCGAAATTATAGAAAATGCCTATGATGATGGAACAGATGTTTTCGAATTATTAGACGATGCAGAAGCAAAGTTATTCGAAGTTACACAAGGAAACTTAAAAAAGAGTTCGGAAGATGCAGGTTCTTTAGTAAAACAAGCATTAAAGAAAATTCAGGAAATTGGAAACCAAGAAGGAATGTCTGGTTTGGCAACAGGTTTTACAAAATTAGATGCGCTAACTTCAGGTTGGCAACCATCGGATTTAGTAATTATTGCAGCAAGGCCTGGTATGGGAAAAACGGCTTTTGTAATTTCTATGGCAAAAAATATGGCAATTGATTTTAATCATGGAGTTGCAGTATTTTCTTTAGAGATGTCTTCTGTTCAGTTGATTACACGTATGATTTCTTCTGAAACAGGTTTAACTTCAGAAAAATTAAGAAAAGGAAATTTAGAGCCACATGAATGGGAACAATTAAACGTAAAAGTTAAGAAATTATCTGATGCGCCTATTTTTATAGATGATACACCATCACTTTCAGTGTTCGATTTACGTGCAAAAGCACGAAGATTAGTTTCGCAACATAATGTTAAAATTATTGTAATTGATTATTTACAATTGATGACTGCTGGTGGAAAAGCAGGTGGAAATCGTGAACAAGAAATATCTATGATTTCGAGAAACTTAAAAGCGTTGGCGAAAGAATTAGAAGTGCCTGTTATTGCACTTTCTCAATTATCACGTGCTGTAGAAACACGTGGAGGATCTAAAAGACCTTTATTATCCGATTTACGTGAATCTGGTGCAATTGAGCAAGATGCAGATATTGTATCGTTTATTTTCCGACCAGAATATTATGGAATGACAGAATGGGATGATGATGAACACACGCCATGTGAAGGACAAGGAGAGTTTATTGTCGCAAAACACAGAAATGGTGGTTTGGACAATATTCGACTAAAATTTACGGGACATTTAGCAAAATTCTCCGATTTAGAAGAAGGTTTTAGTAGTGAATTCCAATCTTCTATGAATGCAGATTTTCCTGAAGATCCATTTGCTGGAGCTGGAGGAGTAGATCCAAAAGATGCTTTTGGTGATGATGATGTGCCTTTCTAAATACTAAATAATTTATAAAATTTAATAAATACACAATTGCTTTCAAGTAATTGTGTATTTTAGTTTTTAATATGAAAAAACTCTTAACAATACTGATATTCCTATTCATCTCAAACTCAATTTGGGCATCATTTATATATGTTCCAATGAGTAACGATAATCAGAAAAATCATTTAAAAGCCTACGGAATTGTTTATTTCGGTTTAGAAGCTGGTTTAAAATCGAAATGGTTATTAAATTACAATGGAGGTGCATTTTTAATAGAAAACAACAAAATTGTAGAAAACGAATGTAAAATTCGTGGCGTTTCTTATCAAGTAATTTCCGATGCAAAAGCACAAATTATATTACAAGAAATTTCTGCTCCAAGTTCTAATCAAGATGCAGTAACTTTAGAAAAAGCGCCAAAAATTGCAGTGTATTCCCCAAAAGACAAAATGCCTTGGGATGATGCTGTAACTATGGTTTTAACGTATGCAGAAATTCCTTTTGATGTAATTTACGACAAAGACGTTTTAGAAGATAAATTATTAATTTACGAGTGGTTGCATTTGCATCACGAAGATTTTACTGGTCAATATGGACGATTTTACGGATCCTTTAGAACTGCACCTTGGTATATAGAAGGTAAACAAAGAGCAGAAAAATTAGCAAGCGAATTGGGATATTCTAAAGTTTCACAAGAAAAATTAGCAGTCGCTAAAAAGATTAGAGATTATGTTGTTGGAGGTGGCTTCATGTTTGCCATGTGCTCTGCAACCGATAGTTTCGATATTGCTTTGTCTGCAGAAGGCGTAGATATTGCAGAAGCAATGTTCGATGGAGATGCATCAGAACCAAATTATCAATCGAAAATCAATTTTAATAAAACCTTTGCTTTTAAAAATTTCGATTTGATTAGAAACCCAACAACCTACGAATTTTCTACAATAGATATGACTCGTAAACGTAAAATACCAAAAACTTCAGATTATTTTTCTTTGGTAGAATTCTCCGCAAAATGGGATCCAGTGCCAACCATGTTAACTCAAAATCATACAGTTTTAGTAAAAGGTTTTATGGGACAAACCACTTCTTTCGATAGAAATACAGTTAAAAGTAACGTCTTGGTTTTGGGAGAAAATAAAGTAAATAGAGAAGCGCGATATATCCATGGAACCAAAGGAAAAGGAATGTTCACTTTTTACGGAGGTCATGACCCAGAGGATTATACACACAGAGTTGGCGACCCAAAAACGGAGCTAGATTTACACCCAACTTCGCCAGGTTATCGTTTAATTTTAAATAATGTGTTGTTTCCGGCAGCGAAAAAGAAAAAGCAGAAAACATAATTGTTTTTTGGGCGTTCGAGCGGGCTTTCCAATACAATCTTTTGCCTTAAAAAAGGCAAAAGGATTTCCATTTCAATCCCTAACGCACTTACTCAATCTCAATAAAAAATAAACTGTTAATAAAACTTCAATAAATATTTTTTAAAATCCATACAAATTCAATCACTTTTGTATTTTTGTCAGCATAAAAATAAAATCACAAAATGTCAACAACACAACAATTACAAGATTTTACACAACAAGTTCGTAGAGATATATTAAGAATGGTACACAAAGTAAATTCTGGGCATCCAGGAGGTTCTTTAGGTTGTGCAGAGTTTATTACTTGTCTTTATCAAGAAGTAATGGATTATTCTACAGACTTTAAAATGGATGGTAAAAACGAAGATTTATTCTTTTTATCAAACGGACATATTTCTCCAGTTTTTTATAGTGTTTTAGCACATAGTGGTTTTTTTCCTGTAGAAGAATTAAACACTTTTAGATTGTTAGATTCTCGTTTACAAGGACACCCAACAACGCACGAAGGTTTACCAGGAGTAAGAATTGCATCTGGTTCTTTAGGACAAGGAATGTCTGTTGCTTTAGGTGCTGCAGAAGCTAAAAAGTTAAATGGAGATAATAAATTAATCTATACTTTACATGGAGATGGAGAATTGCAAGAAGGGCAAAACTGGGAAGCAATTATGTATGCATCTGCAAAAAAAGTAGACAATATTATTTGTACTATCGATTTAAATGAAAAACAAATCGATGGAGCTACAGACGATGTTTTACCAATGGGAAGTTTAAAAGCGAAGTTCGAAGCTTTTGATTGGTTGGTTTTAGATGTAGAAAAAGGAAATGATATTGATACTATTTTAGCAGCATTAGCAGAAGCAAAATCATTAACAGGAAAAGGAAAGCCAGTTTGTATTTTATTACATACAGAAATGGGGAATGGTGTAGATTTTATGATGCATACACATGCTTGGCATGGTAAAGCACCAAGTGACGAGCAGTTAGAAAATGCTTTAGCTCAAAATCCTGCAACTTTAGGAGATTACTAAAAATAGAATTATTAAGATTCAAATAAATAAAAATATTAAAAGAGCTTTTCAGTAAAATGAAAAGCTCTTTTTTTTGCTTTTATTTTGATTTCAACTGTAAGATTAGCTTTATATTTACAACTATTAAATTTTTAATCTTTCAATATTACATATGAAAATAGGGATTGTTTGTTACCCAACATTTGGTGGAAGTGGAGTAGTAGCTACAGAATTAGGAAAAGCTCTGGCGAATAAAGGACATGAGGTTCATTTTATTACTTATAATCAGCCAGTTCGTTTAGATTTTCTTTCTCATAAATTGCATTTTCATCAAGTTGTAATTGAAGAATATCCACTATTCGAATACCAACCTTACGAATTAGCTTTATCGAGTAAAATGGTAGAAGTTGTTAGAAAATACGAATTGGAAGTTTTACATGTACATTATGCAATTCCACATGCGTATGCTGCTTTTATGGCAAAACAAATGCTGAAAGAAAAAGGATTGGATGTTAGAGTTGTAACTACTTTACACGGAACAGATATTACTTTGGTAGGTAGTCATCCAACCTATAAAACAGCTGTAGAATTTAGCATTAATAATTCTGATGTTGTGACAGCAGTTTCAAATAATTTGAAGGAAACAACGAATAAACTATTCAATATCACTAAAAATATTGAAGTCGTTTATAATTTTATTGATACAGAAAAATACGACAATGCGCATCAAGAAGAATGTAAGAGAAATGCATTGGCAAAACCAAATGAGAGAATTTTAACTCACATTAGTAATTTTAGACCTGTAAAAAGGGTAGAAGATGTAATTAGAATTTTTGCTGAAGTAAAAAAAGAAATTCCGTCTAAATTATTAATGATTGGTGAAGGTCCAGAAAAAATAAAAGCTAAAAAGTTAGCCAAAGAATTAAAAATATCAGATGATGTTTTCTTTTTAGGAAATAGTACAGAAGTTGCAAAAATTTTATGCTATACAGATATTTTTCTTCTACCTTCTCAAACAGAGAGTTTTGGTTTAGCAGCTTTAGAAGCTATGGCTGCAGGAACAGCAGTTATTTCTACAAATACTGGTGGTTTACCAGAAGTAAATATTCAAGGTGAAACAGGTTATCTAAGTAATTTAGGCGATGTTAATGACATGGCCAAAAATGCAATTTCAATTTTAAAAGATGATGCAATTTTAGAAAAATTCAAGCAGAATGCTAAAAAGCATACAAAACAATTCTCTTTAGAAAATATTCTTCCTGTTTATGAAGATATTTATAAGTCTTGCTTTAAAAGTAAAGTATAAAATAATTAATATATTTTAAATACAAAAAAGCTCAAACTGTATAAGTTTGAGCTTTTTCTATTTTATAATAAGTAAATCTTATTTTCCAAAAAGTCCACCTAATAAACCACCAAGTCCACCAGATTTTTTGTCACTTCCACCTAAAACCATTCCAGCAACATCATCTACAATACTTCCATCTCCATCTGCATCTAATATTTTCTCTAAAAAGCTTTGTTCGTTTTTAGTGTCATTTCCACCTAGCATTCCTCCTAATAAACCTCCTAATCCTGAAGTATCACTAACGTTTTGCTCTTTCTTTTGTTTTCCCAAAACTCCCATTAAAATTGGCGCAGCAACTTTTAAAATGTTTGCAACAGAACCAGCATCTAAACCAGATTTCTGACTAATAACTTGTTCTACTCCTTGTTTTTTAGAACCTAAAATATGTCCTAAAATGTTTTCTCCATCTTGTTTTACACTATCATCAACTCCACCACCAAATAAACCTCCAAGGTTATCCAAAATACTACCATCATGTTTTCCAGATAATGCACCTAGCAAACCTTGCGCTCCTTCAGGAGTTGCAGCATTTCTTTCCATAGCTTTCATTAAAACTGGCAAAGCCATTGTTAAAACACTATTTGTTTTGTTTGAATCGTTTCCTGTAGAACCTGCTACACCAGAAACTATTTGTTTTCCTAAATCACTGTTTAATAAGTCTAAAATACCTGCCATTTTTATGTTTTTAATAATTAATATGAATGTTTTCTAAAAATATGACACAATATACAAATAAAGTCACTTCATTTTTTAAATAATTTTTTATCTTTCAGATTCTAAACAATCATAAACTTTTTAATGAAAAAATTAGCATTACACTGGAAAATTTTAATAGGAATGGTACTTGGTATCGTATTTGGTTTTATAATGAATACCGTAGACGGTGGTAAAGGCTTTGTTACAGATTGGATAAAACCTTTTGGAACCATTTTTATAAATTTATTAAAATTGATTGCAGTTCCGTTAATTTTAGCTTCATTAATTAAAGGGATATCAGATTTAAAAGATATTTCTAAAATTAAGAAAATGGGATTAAGAACAATTTCTATTTATATAGGAACAACTTTAATTGCCATTATAATTGGTTTAGGAATTGTTAATATAGTTAAGCCTGGAGTGGGAATGTCTCCTGACACTATAGAAAAAATTAAAGCCAAGTATGAAACAGATTTAGGAGTTACAGATAAGTTAGTAAAAGCGTCTGCTCAAAAAGATGCTGGCCCATTACAAGCTTTAGTTGATATTTTTCCTAGTAATATTTTTCAATCTTTTGTAGATGCAAGTATGTTGCAGATTATCTTTTTTGCAATGTTTGTAGGAATTTCTTTATTATTAATTCCAGAAAAAAAAGCCAAACCTTTAATGGATTTCTTTGATTCTTTAAATGAAATGGTCATGAAAATGGTAGATTTAATCATGCTTTTTGCGCCATATGCAGTTTTTGCTTTATTAGCAAACGTTATAATAGCCTTTGATGATACAGAAATTCTTTTAAAGTTATTAGTTTATGCAATGTGTGTAGTTGGAGGTTTAATTTTAATGATTGGTTTCTACCTAATTTTAGTAAGTGTTTACACTAAAAAATCGCCAATGTGGTTTTTAAAACAAATAAGTCCCGCACAATTATTAGCATTTTCTACAAGTTCGAGTGCAGCAACTTTACCAGTAACAATGGAAAGAGTAGAAGAGCATTTGGGTGTAGATAAAGAAGTTTCTGGTTTCGTTTTACCAGTTGGAGCAACCATAAATATGGATGGAACAAGTCTATATCAAGGAATTGCAGCCGTTTTTATCATGCAAGTAATTTGGCCAGAAGGTTTAACATTTTCTAATCAATTAGTTATTGTTTTAACAGCTTTATTAGCTTCTATAGGTTCTGCTGCTGTGCCAAGTGCAGGAATGGTAATGCTAGTAATCGTATTGGAGTCTATTGGTTTTCCAGAAGAATTATTACCAATTGGTTTGGCACTTATTTTTGCAGTAGATAGGCCTTTAGATATGTGTAGAACTACAGTAAATGTAACTGGAGATGCTACTGTATCTATGTTGGTTGCTAAATCTTTAGGTAAATTACACGATAATCCTAAAGCTAAAGATTGGGATGATAATTATGATAGAGTAAAATAATTGTTTGTCTGCGGTTACAATTGACATTAAATAATTTGTAACTACTTATTTTTAAATTTATAACAACTAAATATAAACTATGAATGTTTGTTTCTTAATGTATCCATGGGAAAACATAAAATCTCCAGAAAATGATACGTCTTTAACTTTAATTCACGAATGTGTAAAACGTGGGCATGGAGTTGCAATTTGTACACCTTCTAATTTAACAATTAGAAATAGTGTTACAAATGCTTTCTGTACCATTTTAAATAGAGTAGAAAAAATACCTAGTAACATAAAAACGTTTTACAATAAAACTACCACTAGAGAAGAGATGCTTCCTTTGGCTGGTTTCGATGTTATTTTTATGCGTGCAGAACCACCTTTAGATCCGTTAATGTTAAACTTTCTAGACTCTGTTAAAGATGATGTTTTCATTATCAATTCTGTGCAAGGAATGAGAGAAGCAAATAATAAATTATATACAGCTGTTTTCGAAGACCCAAATAATGAAATTATTCCTGTAACTCATGTATCAAAAAATAAAGATTATTTAATTAAAATGATTGAAGAATCTAATTCTGATAAGATGATTTTAAAACCTTTAAATGGTTTTGGTGGATCTGGAGTTATTTTAATTGAAAAATCAGCCATGGGAAATATTAATTCTTTGCTAGATTTTTATATTAATAAAGGAGATGGAGGTTCAGATTATGTAATTCTTCAAGAATATATAGAAGGAGCAGACCAAGGAGATGTTCGTGTTTTAATTTTAAATGGAATTCCAATAGGCGCAATGCGTAGAATACCTGGAGATAAAGACCACAGATCTAATGTTTCTGCTGGTGGAACTATAGCAAAGCACAAATTAACTACTGAAGAAAAAAAATTATGTGATAGAATTGGTCCAAAATTAGTAAAAGATGGACTCTATTTTGTTGGTATTGATGTAATTGGAGGAAAATTAGTAGAAGTAAATGTAATGTCTCCTGGAGGAATTACCTACATGAATAAAGTATATAAAACAAGAATTCAAGAGAAGGTAGTTAATTTTATGGAAAGTAAAGTTCTTGAGAAAGAAGCTGCATTTAGACGTAAATCTAGTTTAAAAAAGTTAGTAGACGAAGCTTAAAAATGAAAATACACAATCCTTTAGTTTCTGTAGATTGGCTAAATGATAATTTAGACAATAAGAACTTAATTGTTTTAGATTGTACTATTCCAAAAGTTACAGATAAATCATCAATTTATAATGATAAAAAACAAATTAAAGGGGCTGTTTTTTTTGATATAAAAAACACTTTTTCTGATAAAAAAGCACAATTTCCAAACACTATTTTATCTTCAGAAGAATTTCAAGAAAAAGCACAAGAATTAGGTGTTAACAATGATTCTATTATTGTTTGTTATGATGATTTAGGAATCTATTCTTCACCAAGAGTTTGGTGGAATTTTAAACTAATGGGATTTACAAATGTTTCAGTTTTAAACGGAGGCTTACCAGAATGGATTAAAAATAATTTACCAATAGAAACACCTAAAAAAAATCAATATAAAAAAGGTAATTTTAAAGTAAATTATCAATCTCAAAAAATCACTTTTACCAAAGATGTTTTACGAGCAATTAAAGATGATAAAATTTCAATTCTAGATGCACGCTCAAAAGGTCGTTTTTATGGTACAGAACCAGAACCAAGAAACGATGTAAAAAGTGGTCACATTCCTAATTCTTTAAGTTTACCTTTTGGAGACATTCAAGAAAAAGGGAAAATGAAATCTAAAGACGAATTAGAAAAAATTTTCAGTAAACATAAAGATAAAAAACAAATTATTTTCTCATGTGGATCAGGAATTACAGCATCAATTTTAGCATTTGGTGCAGAATTATCAGGCCTAAAAAACTATGCAGTTTATGATGGTTCTTGGACAGAATGGGGTAGTAGTAACAATTTACCAATAGAATTATAAGACATGAATTTAGATTGGACTAAAAAAGAATTTGAAGCTTATGTGCTCTTATATGCAGCACATTGCAATCATATAGAAGATATAGAAGAGCAAAGATTTATACGTTCTAAAGTAGATGAAAAAACATTTCATAGAATTCACACAGAAGTTGTGGTAGATTCTGATGAAATAAATTTAAATAAAATTCAGCAATATGTTTCTGATAATGATTTTTCTGAAAACGAAAAAGAACAATTATTAAGAGATGTTAAGAACGTTTTTTTTGCTGATGGTTCTGTAGATTTTTTAGAAAAAAAAGTTTATAAAATTTTAAAGAAAATAATTGGCTAGCTATGTTAAAGTTATCTGTTGAAGAAATCATTAAAAAGATTCAAAATGAAGAAACTTTTGAAGCAGTTTCTAGTGATTATTCTTTTACTATAAAAATTGAAGAATACGTGTATTATGCTTGTGGTGCAGTACATGATGGTTCTCAATTTAGAAAAGAATTATGGAATAATTGTTTGCATACTGCATACGAACGTTGGTTTGAAGAAGATCCAGAAACTAAAGAAATGGTTAAATCTCATCCAATAATAATTGCTGGGTTAGATTCTCGTTTCGAATACGATTTAAACAGAGCACCAGAAACCGCAATTTATGAAGATGCATGGGGAAAACAACTTTGGAAAAACCCTTTACCAAAAAATCAGAAAGAAAAAAGTTTACAAAAACATGCTAATTTCTACAGAGTTGTACATGCTTTAATTACTAAATTAGAACAAAAATTTGGAGTTTGTATTGTATATGACATGCATTCATATAATTGGAAAAGATGGACAAGAGAAGTACCAACTTGGAATTTAGGAACTAGTAATGTAGACAATAATCGTTTTGGAAATGAGATTGAATCTTGGCGAGTAATTTTAGAAAAAACACCTTTTCCTAATGGAATAAAATCGACATCAAAAATTAACGATACATTTCAAGGAAATGGTTATTTCTTAAAATACATTACTCAAAATTTTAAAAACACATTGGTTCTTGCTACAGAAATAGCAAAAATTTATTGTGATGAATTAACACAAATAATGTATCCAGAAGTTATTTCATCCGTAGAAAAATACTTAAAAACGGAATTAAAAAAACATGCAGAAACTTTTTATACAATTCATAATTCGTAAATTTGTAATACTTTTTTAGAAAATTAAATTATGATGCATGATGTTTTTGTAAAAAACAAAAATCTTTTTGAAATTGACAAACAGATAGATGAACTAGTTAAAGAAATAGAACTTTTAAACTATGTAAATCCAATTAATATTGAGTCTGAAAAAGAGAAGTTCTTTAATTCTAAATATTTAACAGATCCAAAATTTAAATATCCAAAGAGAGATTTCGATAAATTTAGCTTACACAAAGAGTTTTTTAAACTTTCTATTGGCAAAATAGAAGATGAAAACTTACAAGATTTCTACGAAGATATTATCTATTTTTATTCAGGTTTAATACAATGTATAGAAACCGTTGGTAAAGGTAAAAAGTTCTATTATAATAGTTTACGATCTTTTGGTACACCAACTGAAAATGATGTAGAAAATGCAAAATTTATTCTTCATTTCGATTCTGAAGATGAAAATGATGACATTTTTAAACCTAAATATACAGCAGATGAATCTTTTCATTTTTTTAAAGAATATTCTAAAAAGTATAATTTTACTTATGCTATAAAAAAATCATCTGCAATGGGTGCAATTGCAATGGTTTCTAATAGTATAAAAGCGTTAGTCTTAAATGAAAACCATGTTTTTTCAGATAATGAAATAAATGTGCTTACCAATCATGAAATTGGTGTGCACATGGTAACAACTATGAATGGTTTGTTACATCCTTTAAAAATATTTTCTCACGGATTTCCAAATAACGAAGAAACACAAGAAGGATTAGCCGTTTTTAGCGAATACATGTCTGGTAATTTAACTATAAAACGATTAAAAGAATTGGCTTACAGAGTATTAGCTGTAGATAGTTTGGCAAAAGGTTATACGTTTTCCAGAACGTTTAGATTGCTTCATAACGCTTATGATTTAGGAAGAGAAGAAGCTTTTCATATTTCTGTTCGTGCACACAGAGGTGGTGGTTTTACTAAAGATTATTTGTATTTGTCTGGCCTTAAAAAGATTTATAATTATTATAAAGAAAACAAAGATTTAAATCTATTATTAGCAGGAAAAGTATCTTTAGAGTTTGTAGATGATATAAAATATATGATTGATAATAAATACGCAGTAAATTCTAAACACATTACAGATTCTTACGCTATTAACAACAATTCTAATAAAACAGTCGATTTTATTCTAGAAAATTTGAAATAAATTACTTTTTAATTTCATTAATAGATTTCAATATAATATTACAACCTTCTGTAATTTCTTCATCAGAAATTGTTAAAGGAGGAGTAATTCTCATGGCTTTTCCTTCAAAAAGTAAAAAGAAGAGAATCAAGCCGTTTTCTAAGCATTTATGAATAATTTTGGCTGCCAATTCTGGAGTTTCAACTAATGCCGCTAACATTAAACCTTTACCTCTAATTTCTTTAATTGAAGGATGTTGTAAATGTTTTTTTATCAGTTCTTCTTTTCGTAAAGTTTCAGAAATTAAATTAGAACTAATTATTTGTTGCGCTGTTGCAAGACCTGCAGCAGCAACTACAGGGTTTCCTGCAAACGTAGAAATATGGCCAAGTTTGGGGTTGTCTTTTAATAAACTCATATTATCAAAAGAAGCAATGAAAGCACCAATTGGCATTCCACCACCTAAACCTTTACCAGTTATAATAATGTCGGGTTCTACGTTGTAGTTTTCAAAACCCCAAAAAGTACCAGTTCTTCCAATTCCTGTTTGTATTTCGTCTAAAATTAATAATGCACCAACTTCTTTACAACGTTTTTTAACTTTATATAAATAATCGTTTATTGGTTCTATAAATCCAGCTCCTCCTTGTATAGTTTCTAAAATAACAGCAGCAGTTTTATGAGTTATTTTCTCTAATTCTTCTTCATTATTAAATTTAATAAATTTTGTACCAGGAATTAAAGGCCTAAATGCTTGATTTTGTCTTTCTACCCCAGAAACACTCATTGCACCCATGGTATTTCCATGATAAGAATTTTTTGCAGCAATAATTTCTGTTCTTTCAGTAACTCTTTTTGCTAGTTTTAAAGCACCTTCTGTTGCTTCTGTACCAGAATTTGTAAGGTAAACAGAATTCAATTTTTTAGGAGAATTCTCTACCAATAATTTACACAATTCCAATTGGGGTTTTTGAATAAATTCTCCATAAACCATTACATGAGCATATAAATCTAATTGATTTTTAATGGCATCAATTACTTTAGGGTTAGAATGTCCTAAACTATTTGCAGAAACACCTGCAACAAAATCTAAATACTTGGTGTTAGAAGTGCTGTAAATATAACTTCCTTTTGCGTGAGAAATTTCAATAGCAAGAGGATAGGGAGAAGTTTGTGCTTGATATTTCAGAAAATCTGATTTCATCATTATTCTTTCTTTGTAGATAGTTCTGGTATACCTTTTCTTTTAGAACCTTTTTTATCGAAATTCTTTTTAGATTTAGATTTTTTTTCTAAAACTGCTGCATCTTTTTTTAATGTATCTTGTCTAGTAGGAGGTTCATCCTTTTGGTCATCTTTAATAAAAATATCTTCTTTACTTTTTGGTTGTTCATTTTCTCGCCAAATAAAACCTTTTAGCTTACGCACATCATCTGGTAATTTAGATGGAGGATAAGTAACTCCTTCAGATTTTTTTAAGTACTTAATAGTTTCAATTTGTCCTTTTTCTAAAGTAAATTCAATATTACTAGAAACCTCTTTAGTAATAGTTTCTAGAATATTAGTTTCTTCATTTCTATTGTAATAAACAGATTCTGCATTTCCTTTTACCAATAATAAATGAAGTTTATTTTCTTTAAACTTTCCAAACATATTTCTTCCTTTAATTTGGTTGAAATCATTTTCTGATAAAGAATCTTTAGAAACTATAAACGAGTTATTTAACACCTTTAAAGAGTCTAATTTTTCAGTTTGTACATTAGAAATTAAATGAATTGTATCTCCAGTAATTTGGTTTTTATCAGACCATAAAACAGGTTTTCTAAACATTCTTGTTAATCCTGTAGACTGATCTGTGTGAATAGAATCGCACTTTCCTTGCAAATCCGATTTAAAAATTTTTACATTATGATATGTTCTAACAATTCGTTTATCTGGTTTACCTGTTACCAATAAAGTGTCTCCATGTATAAAAGTAGAATCTTTATCTACAATAGAAATTGCAACAGCTCTTTTAATGATAAAAAGTGAATCTTTAAGTTCAAAAATTTCTGCATAATTCCCTTTAGTTACAAAATTTTTAACGGTATCAATTACTTTTATATTATTTGTTGCAGATGCAAAACCTTTATTTTTATCATAATACAAACTATCACCTTCAATAGTTCTTTCTTTTAGATATAATTTTGCGTTTTTAACAAAATGTGAAATATCTGTTTTGGTATTGTAAAAACCTCTTTCACAATAAATTCTATTCTTGTTTTTTGTGTTTGTTATCGTAGATGGGCCATATAAATACGTTAAACCAGAATTTGTGTAATAATCTAAATGATTCGATTCTAAATTGTGTTCAGGATTTACTACTGTTACTCTTGTAGTTGCGGTAAACTTTTTATTTTCTAAATAATAATTACCGTTTTTACTTTTTAATGTATTTGTTTGGTCTTTAATGGTGGCAAAACTTCTGTAATATAATTTCTGATTTAACCGATCGAAATGTAAAGTATCTGAAGTTAACGTCATTGTTGGGTCTTTTAAAACCACATTTCCCCAAGAAAGAGCTTGTTTAGAATTGGCATCATAATCTGTATAATCACTATTTTGAGTAATAGAATCTCCCTGTTTTATAAGTACTTTACCAATTGCTTTAAAAAAATTTTTATCTTTAAAATAGAAAGCTTTTTGGCAAGTTAATTTAATACCATCATGAGAAATTCTAACATCTCCCAATAATACTGTGGCTCCATCGTATTTATCTTCTTCTGCATATTGAATTTCTGCGTTTTCTATGATAATTTTCTTTGTTTGTGAAAAAGAAACAACATAGAAAGTTAGAAAAAATAAAAAAAGTATTCTTTTCAAGATATATATTTTGAAGCAAAAATAATGAAAAGAATATGGCTATCTATTAAAGAAAAGTGAAATTTATAATTTATAAGAATACTATTTATTTAAAGTATTTTGATTTTAATAAAAATGCTTTTTAAAATGGTATTCAACTTAAAGTTTACGAAATTTGTAAAAAATTATATAAAATGGATTCACATTTTGATTTATCTGTAAAAGAGATGAAAGATTATGGCTATAAAATAGTAGATATTATTGTAAGTCATTTTTCAGATATAGAAAAGAAAAAGCCTGTAATGAAAGCTTCTAGAGAAGAAATGGATGTTGTTTTCTTACAAGAAGCCCCAGAAAATGGAACTTCTGCAGATGAAGTTTTAAATTTTGTAATGAAAAATGTAATTCCAAATAGTGCTTTGTCTTCTCATCCAAAATCGTTTTCATTTGTTCCAGGGCCAAGTAATTTTATAAGTACTATGGCAGATTCGCTGGCAACTGGCTTTAATATTTTTTCTGGTGGATGGATAATTTCTCCTGCAGCAGCAGAATTAGAAATTGTTACCATTAATTGGTTGCTAAAAATGTTTAATTTTCCAGTTAGAAAAGGTGGAGGAATTTTTACTAGTGGTGGTTCTATGGCTAATTTAACGGCTTTAACAACTGCAAGAAGAATAAAATGTGGCGAAGATTTTTCGAAAGCAATTATCTATTTATCAGATCAAGCACATTCTTCGAATATAAAAGCGATTCGAGTTTTAGGTTTTAAGAAAGAACAAATAAGAATTATTCCAACTGATATTGAGTTCAAATTTAGCATCAATAAATTAAAAAATGAGATAGCAAAAGATCGCTTAAATGGCAAACAACCTTTTTGTATAATTGCAACTGCAGGAACTACAAATACAGGAACAGTAGATCCTTTAGACACAATTGCAGATATTTGTGAAAAAGAAAATTTATGGATGCACATAGATGGCGCTTATGGCGCAGCTGCAATTCTCTCTAAAAAAGGAAGCAGAATTTTAAGAGGGATTGAACGTGCAGATTCTTTAACAGTAGACCCACATAAATGGTTTTTTCAACCTTATGAAATTGGTTGTTTATTAGTAAAAGATAAATCTTGGTTAAGCAATACCTTTAGCGAAAAACCAGAATATTTAAGAGATATAGAAGGAAATGAATCTGAAATTAATTTTTATGATTATGGAATTCAATTAACAAGAAGGTTTAGAGCTTTAAAATTGTATATGTCCATTAAAACGTATGGATTAAATACATTTAAAAAAGCAATTTCTTATAATATCGATTTAACAGAAGAAACAGAAGATTTGCTTCGAAAAAGTAAGAACTGGGAAATCGTTTCGCCAGCAACTTTAGCAATTATTAATTTTAGATATAATCCTTTAGATATTCAATTATCGGAAAAAGAGTTAGATACTTTAAACCAAGAAATTTCTAGTAGAGTAGTGGCTTCTAAAGAATCATTTTTGGTAACTACAGTTTTACAAAACCAAGTGGTTATTAGAATGTGTTTAATCAACCCAAAAACAACAATAAAACATATAAAAGATACATTAAACCAGTGTGATGTTTTCGCTAAAGAAGTTCTTTTGGAGTGGGATAAGTAGGTTTTAAATTCATAATGAATATGCCTAAAAGACTAATTGGTATTAGTGAAGAAACAATCATTAAAATCGTATAATAATTATTAATAATGCTTAATTGTTGCCAATTGCAAAAACCTTTGTAGAAGATTAAAATTTCTGAAACAATAAACCCAGTTAGGTAAATTTTAACCCAGAATTTCGACAATTTTAAAAGTTTGAAATAGTTTAAGAAAGCAAATAAAGACAAACTTACAACTCCTAAAAAAGTAAGGTGTAAATACCCAATTACAAAATCTGTTATTTGTGAAACTAATATAGCAAAATAAGGAATTGCAGTTAAGAATTGTAGGATAATTTTGAAAGCAAATAGGAAGTATACAAATTGTAATAATGTATATGTAAAAGGTTTTGTTCTTTGAAAAAATTCAGCTTTACTATTTTTCAAAATTTGATGAAATTTAATTAAAGCTATTACTTGAATTAAAGCTCCAATAAACCCTAAAATATAAATAAATATTGATGGTTTTATCCAAAGAAAAGATAAACACAAAGTAAGGCAACAGCTAACAATCATCAACTTATAAAAAAGGAAATTGTTTTTTTTATTAATGTTGATTTTATTCTTTTCTAAAATGAAAAATAAAATCCCTAAAACACAAAAGATAAACCATCCATTATATTGAAAATGCAAGTAGAAATAAATAGCGTTTTTATACCAATGAGAAGTACTTCCTAAAGTACTCATAATAATTCCTAAAGCCCACGGTCCAATACTAGATAGCACCATAAATAGGAGGGAAGTATTTATAAATTTGTAGGAATAATTGGTTTTATCACAAGTATTGTGTTTTCTAAAAAAGAAATAAAACCAGTAAGAACAAATCAAAAATAATGTTGAAAAAATAATAGAAAATAACGCATAACCAGTAATTGGAAAACTAACCAACATTCCTAAAATAGTAATTTGTGTACACCAGAATAAAATTGAATATTTCTTCTGAACTTCTTTTTTAATAAAAAGATGATAAATCAAAGAAGTTAAACCCACGTAAACCCAACCCAATAAAGCTACATGAGAATGTGTATGTACAATATATTTGTAAGTAGCACTTACTTCAGTTACAGGAAATAGGCGCAATAAAACACCTAAACTTCCAGCAATTAAAAAATAGAAAAGTGCTATTAAAACTTGTTTTTTTATTGAGATCATTTTATAATTTCAGATAGATTGTTGTTTTTAGAATATTCAATTGCCATCTCTAAAATTGTTTTAGTTTTCAGTTTTTTTACTAATTTTTCTTTAAAAGGAGCGTATAAATAATGTACAACACAAGGGTTTTCTTCATTACATTCATGTTGCCCCAAATAACATTGATTAAATTTATCTATATCATCTATGCATTCTATAATATCATAAATTGTATTTTTTTCATTGATTTCTGATAAATAAAAACCTCCATTAGGTCCTTTTACAGAAGATACAATTCCTTTTTTAGTTAGTTCTTGTATTACTTTAGCTAAAAAAGGTGCAGGAATATTTAATTTTTCTGCAACCTCTTTTGAACTTATTTTATTGCTTATAGAAGCTGTATTAGTTAAATATAATACTGCTGAAATGGCATATTTACTTGCTTTTGATAACATAGAATTTATTTTTACAAAAATATAAAGATAAAATTATCTTTTTATATGATAATTGTCATATTTCACAATTTAAAAGAATCTTAAATTTGTTTTATAAAAGATAAAAAGGTCTTTTTATTTTAAATTAACTAAAAACAAAAATAAATGAAACTATTTAAAATGGCTTCTTTACTAATTATTACAAGCTTAATAATAGTAAGTTGTAAAAGTGAAGATAAAAAAGAAATGGCAAGTATAAATACAGCAGATATTTATATACAAGGAACCATGGATGCAGAATTGACTTCTCCACCTTATGTTCCTGCGCCAGTAGGAAATAGAACTGCAAAAAAACTATTAGTAAATATGGAAATTCTTGAAAAAGAAGGAACCATGTCTGATGGTGTGCAATATGTTTATTGGACTTTTGGAGGTTCTGTACCAGGAAGTTTTATAAGAACTAGAGTAGGAGATTTAGTAGAGTTTACGTTATCTAATCACCCAGATAATAAATTACCACATAATATAGATTTACACGCTGTAACTGGCCCAGGAGGTGGAGCAGAATCTTCTTTTGTAGCGCCAGGCCATAAAAAAACGTTTTCGTTTAAAACTTTAAATCCTGGTTTATATGTATATCATTGTGCAACTGCACCTGTAGGAATGCATATTGCAAACGGAATGTATGGTTTAATTTTAGTAGAACCAGAAGGTGGTTTGCCAAAAGTTGATAAAGAATATTACATTATGCAAGGAGATTTTTACACAAAAGGAGCTACTGGGGAAAAAGGTTTACAGCCTTTCGATATGACAAAAGCTGTAAAAGAAGATGCAGATTATGTAGTTTTTAACGGAAAAGTAGGAGCCTTAACTGGTGACAATGCAATTACAGCAAATGTTGGCGAAACTGTACGTTTATATGTTGGTAATGGTGGGCCAAATTTAACTTCTTCATTTCATGTTATTGGTGAGATTTTCGATAATGTACATGTAGAAGGTGGAGATTTAATCAATAAAAATGTTCAAACTACTTCTATTCCTGCAGGTGGAGCAGCAATTGTAGATTTTAAAGTTGATGTTCCTGGGACATTTATTTTAGTAGATCACGCAATCTTTAGAGCATTTAACAAAGGTGCTTTAGGAATGTTAAAAGTAACAGGAGAAGAAAAAAAGGATTTATATTCTGGTATTAAACAAGAAGGTATTTATCACCCAGAAGGAAGCACAATTCAAACAATGCCAGAATCTAAAGAAAAAAAGAAAGAAGCTGTTTCAACCAAAGATAAAACATTGGCACAAAAGATTGCAGATGGAAAACAAGTGTACATGAAAACATGTTTTGCTTGTCATCAAGCAGAAGGACAAGGAATACCAAATGCTTTTCCTCCTTTGGCAAAATCAGATTATTTAAATGCTGATGTAAAAAGAGCTATAGGTATTGTGTTGCATGGAAAAACAGGAGAAATTACTGTAAATGGAAAAAAATATAACAGTATAATGACTAAACAGACCTTAACGGATGAAGAAGTTGCAGATGTTATGACTTACGTTTACAATTCTTGGGGCAATAACAAAACCAATGTTAGCGTAAAAACGGTTAAAGAAGTTAAAAATAAATAAGCATGAAAACTATTTTAAGATTGACAATTTGTGTGCTGTTTTTAAATTCAATTATAACAAATTGTCAATCTAAAATGGTACCAATAAAAGGAGGAGAATACATTCCTTTATATGGTAGAGACTCTATGAAAGTTTCTATTGATAATTTTTTGATGGATGTATACCCTGTTACCAATAAAGAGTATTTAGCGTTTGTAAAAAAGCAACCAAAATGGCAAAGAAGTAAAGCTATTAAATTATTTGTTGATGCAAGTTATTTAAGAGATTGGAAAACGGACACAATTCTAAATCATAATCAAAAATCGAATTCTCCTATTACAAATATCTCTTGGTTTGCAGCCAAAAGTTATTGTGAAAATCAAGGAAAAAGATTGCCAACTGTAGATGAATGGGAATATGTTGCAATGGCTAACAAAAAAATGCCAGATGCAAGAAAATTGAAAGAGTATAATGCCTTTATTTTAAGTTGGTATGAAAAACCAAAAACATTCAATCAAACAATTGGTTCTACTTTTAAAAATTATTGGCGAGTTTATGATTTACATGGTTTAGTTTGGGAGTGGACTTCAGATTTTAATTCGGTTTTAATTACGGGAGAATCGAGAAAAGATGTAGATACAGATAGTAATTTGTTCTGTGGAAGTGCAGCTGTAAATGCAACAGATTTAATGAATTATGCAGCATTTATGCGTTATGCAATTAGAGGAAGTTTAAAAGCGAAATATACAATGAAAAACCTCGGTTTTAGATGTGTAAAAGATGATAAATAAAAGAAAAATGAAACAGATAATAAAAATAATATTTTTTGTAACAGTTACATTATTAGTTTCTTGTGATAAAAAAGAAACAAAAAAAGTAGTTGAAATTGGTTTTCAATGTCCAATGAAATGTGAAGGCGAAAAAGTTTATGGAGAAAAAGGTTCTTGTCCAATTTGTAAAATGGATTTAAGACCAAATTCAAAATTATTAGAAAAAAATAAAAAGATTTTAAGTGATAAAATTTCAGAAGAATCAATTTTTAACCTAACTTCTAAATGGAATACAGAAGAAGGAAAAACTATCCAATTAAAAGAACTAAAAGGAAAAACTTTGGTCATGGTAATGATTTACACAACTTGTAAAGCTGCTTGCCCAAGATTATCTGCAGATATGAGAAATATTAAAGACAAAATTCCGAAAGAATTAAACGAAGATGTTCAGTATGTTTTGGTAAGTATAGATCCAGAAACAGATACGCCAAAAAGATTGAAAGAGTTTGCCATAGAAAATTATATGGATGGTAATGAATGGACGCTTTTACAAGGAACAGAGAGTGGTGTTAGAGAATTTGCGAATGTTTTATCCGTAAAATATAAAGAAATATCTCCTTTAGATTTTTCACATTCTAATATAATTAGTGTTTTTAACCCACAAGGAGAATTGGTGCATCAGCAAGAAGGTTTGGGGGTAAATAATAAAGAAACCATCGAAAAAATTATGGAAACAGTAAATAATCAATAGATGTTTATGAAAGAGATAGAAACAAGAGAAGATATTTCGCTATTAGTAAACATATTTTATTCTAAAATAAGAAAAGATGATTTGTTGGGACCTATTTTCAACAGTCATATTCCTGAAGAAAGATGGCCAGAACATTTAGAGAAACTAACAGATTTCTGGGAAACCAATCTTTTTGGAATTGCTAAATTTAAAGGAAACCCAACACAGAAACATTTAAATGTAGATAGAAACTTAAACCACAATACAAGTCAAGAACATTTTGGACGGTGGTTACAAATTTGGTTTCAAACTATAGACGAACATTTTGAAGGGTTATTAGCAAACAAAGCAAAAGAAGCATCTAGAAGAATGGCTCATGGACAGTTTATGGCGATTTTTAATCATCGTTAACATAAAAATAATTATCAAAAATCATAAAAATGAAAACAGCAGATATATTTAATGAATTAGAATTTAACAAAGAAAAACCTTTAATAAAAGTATTGTTCGAAACTTCATTTACAAAAGAAATAAGAATTGCAATGCATAAAGGAACAGAGATGAAAAAGCACAAAACATCTTACCCAATTGTTGTTGAAATTGTGAATGGAAATATAGATTTTGGTGTAGAAAATGAAGTTTTAAATCTTCAAAAAGGAAATTTAATAAGCTTAGATAGTAATGTTCCTCATGACTTAAAAGCAAAAGAAGATAGTGTTATACGATTGACATTAACAAAAAATGACGAAACAAGTAGGGTTAAAAAAGTAATTGAATAATAATTTATTTCAATTAGGAATATAAATTACCACAATAGTATAAAATAGAGTAGTGGCTACAAATAATATTTAAAATATTTTTTAGTTAGTTTTTTAATAGAAAAAGCATCATTTAATGAATTAAATGATGCTTTTTTGCAAATTCTTATTTTATAAATATTACCTATTAATTGTCTGTTTTCTATCTGGACCAACAGAAACAATAGATACAGGAACTCCAGTTTCTTTTTCAATAAAAGCAACATAGTCTAATAAATTCTTTGGTAATTGATCTGCAGAAGTCATTTTTGTTAAATCTTCATCCCAACCTTTAAATTCAGAATAATTTACAGAAACATTTTCAGGCTCAATATTATATGGTAAATGAGAAATTTCTTCTCCTTTATAATTGTAAGAAGTACATACTTTTAAAGTATCAAAACCAGAAAGAACATCTCCTTTCATCATCATTAATTGAGTAACACCATTTACATCTACAGCGTATTTTAAGGCAACTAGATCTAACCAACCACATCTTCTTGGTCTTCCTGTTGTAGCTCCAAATTCATGACCAATTCTTGCCATATCTTCACCATCTTTGTCAAATAATTCAGTTGGAAATGGTCCAGAACCAACACGTGTTGTGTAAGCTTTAAAAATTCCAAAAACTTCACCAATTCTGTTTGGCGCAACACCTAAACCTGTACAAGCACCTGCAGCTGTTGTATTAGATGAAGTTACAAATGGGTATGTTCCAAAATCAATATCTAATAAAGATCCTTGTGCGCCTTCAGCTAAAATTGTCTTTTTATCTTTTATAGCCTGATTTAAAAACTCTTCGCTATCAATAAATTGTAATGTTTTTAATTTATCTATTCCTTTTCTAAATTCAGCTTCTAGCTCTTTTAAATCATATTCAATTTTTACATCAAAAAAAGCTAACATTTTTAAATGCTTTTCTGTTAAAGCATCATATTTTTCTTTCCAGTTTTCTAATTCTAAATCTCCAACTCTCATTCCGTTTCTACCGGTTTTGTCCATATAAGTTGGGCCAATTCCTTTTAAAGTAGAACCAATTTTTGCTTTTCCTTTAGAAGTTTCTGAAGCTGCATCTAATAATCTGTGTGTTGGTAAAATTAAATGTGCTTTTCTAGATATTAATAATTTAGAGGTATAATCGATGTTATGTTTGTCTAAATTTTCTAGTTCTTTTTTAAAGATAACTGGGTCAATTACAACTCCATTTCCAACAACATTTAATGCTGTTTTGTGAAAAATTCCAGAAGGAATTGTGTGTAAAACGTGTTTAAATCCATCAAAAATTAATGTATGTCCAGCATTTGGGCCACCTTGAAAGCGAGCAATGATGTCATATTTTGATGTAAGTACATCTACAATTTTACCTTTTCCTTCATCTCCCCATTGTAATCCTAGTAATAAATCTACAGCCATTAGTTGTGTTAATTTGTTGTTTGTGTTGTTGTATTGTTAATTAAGATTTGTTCTTTTTTGTTCCATAAAAATAAAGTGAATGATTATGAATATCAATATCAAAAACTTCTTCTATGGTTTTTTTTATAATTTGTATTCTTGGATCGCAAAACTCTTTTACTTCACCAGAATCTGTAAAAATTACATGATCGTGATTTTTATCGAAATAACTTTTTTCATAACGTGCCATAGATTGCCCATCGAATTGATGTTTTCTTACCAAACCGCAATCTTGCAATAAATCTATAGTATTGTACAAAGTAGCTCGACTTACACGATAATTCTTGTTTTTCATTTTAATATAGAGAGATTCTATATCGAAATGTTCTTCTGCTGCGTATATTTCTTGAAGTATAGCGTAACGTTCAGGAGTTTTTCTGTGTTTGTTTTCTTCTAGATAAGTAGTAAAAACTTTTTTAACTATTTCTTGATTTTCAAGAGAATTACTCATGGATTTCATTTTTACGAAAAAACAAATTTACAGTTATTTCTTAATAAAAAAGACTTTTTGAAAGAATGATATTTACAAAGTATTAACACGTTCTACTTTTCTTACTCCTTCTACTTTTTTTATGCTTATTAAAAGTTTGTTTAATTGAGAGCTATTTTTAACGCTTAAGCTTATTTTTCCTTCAAAAACACCTTCATCTCCAGCTATATTTATACTGTTAATAAAAACTCCCATATTATTAGAAATAATTTTAGTTACATTATTTATAATTCCTTTATTGTCTACACCACTTATTTTTAAAATTGCTTTAAAATCTTGTTTTGTAGAATCTATCCATTTAGCTTGCATAATTCTATATGCGTAGTTAGATTGTAAAGAAATTGCATTTGGGCAATTCATCTTATGCACTTTAATACCGTCATTAATTGTTAAAAAACCAAAAACTTTATCTCCAGGAATAGGATTACAACATTTAGAAAGTTTGTAATCTAATTTTTCTTCTTCTTTTCCAAAAACTAACGCATCATATTTGTTAGTAACTTCATCTGTTTCTGGAGAATCTTTACCAGTAGGACTTCTTCTTAACTTGGTTTTAAAGAAGTTTAAAATTGTGCTATTTCTTTGAGAAACAAAAGCTTTTAGTTGTGTATTATCTATTGCACCGTTACCAAACCTATAAAATAAATCGAAACTTGTTTTTAACTTAAAATAATTAACTAATTCATTAGTTGTTTTTTCATTAAAAGGAATTTTTAAATGACGAAGTTTGCGTAACAACGCTGCTTTTCCTTCTTCTGCAATTAACTTTTCTTCTTCTTTTAAAGCAGCTCTAATTTTTGTTTTTGCTCTAGCCGTAATTACAAAATCTAACCATCTAGAGTTTGGTTTATTGGTAGAACTTGTAATAACTTCTATCTGATCTCCACTTTTTAAAGTATAGCTTAAAGGAACTAATTTTCCGTTTACTTTTGCTCCTCTGCATTTTAATCCAACATCTGTATGTATTGTAAATGCAAAATCTAATGCAGATGCATCTTTTGGTAAAGATTTTAATTCTCCTTTTGGAGTAAAAACATAAATTTCTTTAGAGTATAAGTTTAATTTAAACTCTTCAACAAAATCCACAGCGTTTAAACTTTGGTTTTCTAAAGATTCTTTTAATCTATTTAACCAAGCTTCTAAACCACTTTCGTTTGTGTTTCCTTGTTTGTATTTAAAATGGGCAGCATATCCTTTTTCTGCAATTTCATTCATTCTTTTAGAACGAATTTGAACTTCTACCCATTGTGCTTTTGGGCCAACAACAGTTATATGTAACGCTTCATAACCTGTAGATTTAGGTTGAGAAATCCAATCTCTTAATCGAGTTGGATTCGGTTTAAAGTAATCTGTTACAATGGTATAAATTTTCCAAGCATCAAATTTATCGTCATCTGAAGTAGGTGAGTAGATAATTCTAATAGCATATTTGTCATATACTTCATCAAAAGTAACATTCTGACTTCTCATTTTTCTTCTGATGGAGTAAATGGACTTAAAACGTCCTTTTATATCATAAGTAAAATTCTCTTTATCAAGACCTTTTTTTAAGGTTTCTGCAAAAGTTTCTAAATAACTTTGTTGCTCTTCTTTACTTTCTTTTATTTTAGTTACAATATCTGCATAAACTTCTGGTTCTGTATATTTTAAACCTAAATCTTCTAACTCTGTTTTAATGTTATACAACCCTAATCTATGTGCTAAAGGTGCATAAATATATAAAGTTTCAGACGCAATTTTAACCTGTTTATGAGGTGGCATTGCATCCATTGTTTGCATGTTATGTAACCTGTCTGCAATTTTTATTAAAATAACTCTTACATCATCATTTAATGTAAGCAACATTTTCCTGAAGTTTTCTGCCTGTATAGAGGCATCTTGCTCTTTATTTAAACGAGAAATTTTGGTTAAACCGTTTACAATTCTAGCAATAGTTTCTCCAAACAATTGCTCCATATCATCAATAGTATAATCAGTATCTTCTACAACATCATGTAACAGTGCAGCAGCAATAGAAACAGCACCTAAACCAATTTCCATAGCTACTATTTTAGCTACAGCTATTGGATGAAAAATATAAGGTTCTCCTGTTTTTCTTCTTTGTTTAGAGTGAGCATCTACAGCAATATCAAAAGCTTTTCTTATGAGTTCTTTATCTTCTTTAGATAAAACTTCATAAGTCCCCTTTAACAAATCTTTGTAACGATTTGCAATTTCTTTATTTTCTTCTTCTACAGTTGCTGTGTATTCCATGAATTATTGAAAATATTGATGTTTAAAATTCTAAAGTGAATTTAGGAATAAGAATTTTAACATACAAGAAATTACTTTTCTAAATTTTGAATTCTTTCTAATAAAGTTGGATGTGAATAGTGCATAAATACATATGCAGGATGTGGTGTTAAATTACTCAAACTATTTTTAGATAATTTTTTAAGGGAAGTAATTAATGGCTTTGCAGCAAAAGTTTCTTTAGCAAAATTATCTGCTTGGTATTCAAATTTTCTTGAAACATAATTCATAAATAGACCTGTAATTTCTGATATTGGTGAATACAAAATACCGAATGCAATTAAACCAATATGAAAACTTGGTATAGAAACACCCAAAGCTTGAGATAAAAGCGGCGAATTGATAAATAGGGATAAAATAAATAAGGTTAACCCAGTTAATAAAATTGAAGTAGTTAAATTAAAAATAATGTGTTTTCTTTTATAATGACCAACTTCATGTGCTAAAACGGCTACAATTTCGTCAGTTTCTAAATCATTAATTAAAGTATCGAACAACGTAATTCTTTTCTGTGAACCAAAACCAGAAAAATAAGCATTTGCTTTTGTAGATCGTTTAGAACCATCAATAACAAAAATATTATTTAATGTAAAGCCAACTTTTTGGGCATATTTTTCTATGGCAGATTTTAATTCTCCATCTTCTAAAGGTGTCTGTTTATTGAATAACGGGACAATTAATTTTGAATAAAACAGATTCATAAACAAAGAAAACACAGCAACTAAAACCCAAGCATAAACCCAAAAATTCTTTCCTGTAAGTTGATAAAACCAAATTATGAGTGATAAAATTCCACCACCAAGAATTATACTCATAAACCAACCTTTAATTTTATCTAACCAAAATATTTTTTTTGTTGATTTGTTAAACCCGAACTTTTCTTCAATAACAAAAGTTTTATAATAAGAGAAAGGTGTTGTTAAAATATCTGAACCTAGCATAATTATTCCGAAGAAAATGAGTGCAACCAAAATAGGATTATCAGTATAACTTCTTGCAAAATTGTCTACATATTTAAAACCATCAACAAAGAAAAAAAGAAGCGTTAAAATGATTGAAAATGTAGACGTTAAATTAGAAAACTTGTCATTTGTCTTTTTATAAGCTTGAGATTTTTTGTATTCGGTTTCATCATATACGTCTGCTAACTTTTCTGGTATTTCATCATTAAAATGTTTAGCATTTAATGTGTCTAGAATTTTATCAATAATAAAACTGATAACTAATATAGATATAAGAATATAAAAAAGCGTTGTAGGTTGCATTTTTCTAAAGTTTAGGAATAAAAATGGGTAATGTATGATGCGCTAAATTATATTTTTAAATGTTTAGAAGCAAGTTTAACTCCATTTCTTAAAGTTGTGTTAAACTCATTTATTTACGTAACTAATTAAAGATGTAGTCGTCATATAGTTGTAAATAAAAAATATAAAAATGAGTACAATAAATAATACAACAAAAGAGAATAGCAAGAATGATTCAACTGAAATTATTACTTCAAAAAGATACACTTGGAATACAAGAAGAAAATATAACTACAAATACATAACAACTGTATTTTAGTTAGTAATTAGTTAGTTTTTAATAGTTGATTAGGGTCAAAAGTTTAATAGCTTTTGGCCCTTATCAATTTAAAGAATTTAATTTTTTTCAGGTATTTTGTTACGTTCTATTTTACCTTTTTTGAGAGCTTTGTAGTTTTCATAACAATCTAAAACAGCTTCAATCATTTGTAAATCTGATGCTTTTTTAATAAAATATTCAGAGTAGTTACAATCTGTTAATAGTTCAGAAAGTTCTTGTCTATCCATATCTAGATATTCCATCATTACTTCTCTGTCAAACTTACCAGCTAACATTTTACGTAAATCGTCTTCTTTTTTTAATTTCTGAAGCTTTTTAAGTTGTTTAGGTTTTTTACCAAATAAATTATATAAGAAATCTACAGGCTGAAAAAGTGCTGCAATAGGAGAGGAGAAGTCTTTTCCTTTAGGTTTTCCAACTTCGTAAGTTTGTGGTAAACCATTAATTTTAATTCTGGTAAACCTATCTTTTGGAACTTGCTTTATATCAACTTCTAAAACACCAATTAATTTGGTAGATTTAATTACAACTTCTCTAATTTCTTCAGGTTTTTCATACAAAGCAATTAATAGTTCGTTTCCTTTTAATAAATCGTTGGTAACTTTTAATTTAATAGAAGCATAACCTAAATAAGAAACTAAAATTGTATCATTAACTCTAGTTGGTAGTTCAAAAAAACCTCTATCGTTTGTAATTGTACCTTGTACAGAGTTTAGGTTTAAAATATGTGCAGCACTTAATGCCTTTTTATTTTCACCATGAATAATTTGACCTTTTAGGTTTTTAACACTAATAGTATCATTTTGAGAAAAAGCGCTTATAGTAACCAATAAGCACAGAGTAAATAGTATTTTTTGCATTTGGCAAAAATAATAATAAAAGTACTTGTAAAGGTTAATTATTTGTGAAGAAGTAATAAAAAAGGAAAAATTAAAAAAGTGCGCACGAGAAGATTCGAACTTCCACGTTCTTGCGAACACAGCCCCCTCAAGGCTGCGCGTCTACCAATTTCGCCACGTGCGCTTTAGTTTAAAATAAAAAAAGTTAAGCGATTGCTTAACTTTTTTTTTGTGACCGGGCTGGGGCTCGAACCCAGGACCCTCTCCTTAAAAGGGAGATGCTCTACCAACTGAGCTACCAGGTCTTCTTCTTAAATCGAGTGCAAATATACTATCAATATTGAAAATATAACAATCATTTTGATTTTTTTTTTAAGATATTTGTAAAAAATAAATAAAGTGTGAAAATAGTTTTATTAGGATACATGGCTTCAGGAAAATCTACCATTGGGAAACAATTGGCTAAAAAGCTGTATCTCAATTTTATAGATTTAGATGATTATATAGAAGAGAAAGAAAAAATGAGTATTTCTACTATTTTTAAAGAAAAAGGAGAAATCTATTTTAGAAGAATAGAACACATTTATTTAAAAGAAATTCTAAATTCTGATGAAAAATTAGTGCTTTCTTTAGGTGGAGGAACACCATGTTATGCCAATAACATGGATTTTATAAACACTACAAACGCAATCTCTGTATATTTAAAAACAACCATAAAAACTTTAGTGGAGAGGCTTTTAAAAGAAAAAAGTAAAAGACCATTAGTTGCAAGTTTAGATAATGAAAAAATAACAGAATTTGTTGCAAAACATCTTTTTGAAAGAGGTTATTTTTATGAACAAGCTAATTTTACTTTACCAATAGATAATAAAACAATTAATAAAATTGTAACTGAAATTAGAATCTTGTTACATTAAATAAGCAATTGATTTATTTTTAGAAAATTCAACTTGTACATGTTCTTTTATAGAAGTTGATAGTGAAATTCCTTTAAAGTCTGCTTTTACTGGATATTTTTTATGATTTCTATTAACTAGTACAGCTGTTTTAAACCTTTTTAAAGGAACATCTAAAAAATGTTTAATTCCGTATATTAATGTAGTGCCAGAACTTAAAACATCATCTACCAAAACTAATGATTTGTTTTTATAATCATCAACATCAATTGAGGTAGTAATAGGTTTTAAAGGGTTTTTCTTATCAATTCTTACTTCACAAATAGTTACTTTTAATGTAGATATTTTAAGTAAAGTATCAACTAATTTTTCAGCGAAAATAGATCCATTACCAATAATACCAGCTATTACAACTTCTTTTTCGTTGCTGTTAGCTTCATATATTTGATAGGCAATTCTTTTAATCTTTTGCTCAATTTCTTTAGCATCTAAAATTACATTATTGGTAGTTGTCATATTTCTTCTGTTGTATCTTCTTGGTAATCGTCTATATCTCTTCTGTCTTTTTTGGTAGGTCTTCCTGTACCTTTTTTCCTGTAATAATCCTTTGCGAATTTAAGCATTTCGTTTTTCTCAAACGCTTCTTTTGGTGTAACATCTTTTCGATATTGGTCTACTAATTTGGCGCCAACTCTACTTTCAGGTAAATCTAAAACTTTTATTTGATAATTTATCTGGTTTTTTCTTACCAAAAGTAATTCGTTTCCAAAGACTTCTTTAGAAGGTTTTATACTAGTATTATCTATCTTTACTTGACCTTTTTTACAGGCTGTTGTTGCTAAACTTCTTGTTTTAAAAACGCGAATGCACCACAAATATTTATCAATTCTCATAAAAAAAGTTAAAATGTAACGTTTGTCTTTTTACAAAGGTATAAAAATGGTAAATTGCGCCTTCAAAATTTTAGTATTAAAATGAATAAAATAAAAAATATAATTGCACTTGCAATTTTTACTATCCTAATCTATTCTTGTGGAGATAATAATTCTCTTACTGTAGATAATTTCGATCATGAAGCACAAGCTTTAATAGATAATGATTCTTTAGTTTCATTTTTCAAAAAACATTATTACGATTCTACTTTAGATTCTGTTAAACTATTAACTAGTGGTAAAACAGCATTATCTGAAGATGCAAATTTAAAGTCTATAGATGTAACTGAAAATGATATAGACTACATTTTATATTATTATGTAAATAGAATTGGAAACCCAGAGCCTGTAAAAGGTTTTCCTACAGTAATGGATTCTGTTTTAGTAAAATATTCTGGTCAAAGAATTCTTAAAACAGATAGCTTAAGTACTACTTTTGATAGAAACAACGGAATTTGGTTTACTTTAAACAGCGTTATTAGAGGTTGGGCATATAGTTTTCCAAAATTTAAAGGCGGTAAAAATGTTACTGCAAACGGACCTATTACTTATGAAAACGGTGGAAAAGGTATTTTATTTATTCCTTCTGGATTGGCATATAGAAATGTAGGTAATACTTCTATTGGAGCAAATGAAAATTTATTATTTTATATTAACTTATATGATATTATAGAAAACACAGACCATGATAATGATGGTGTTGCTTCTATTTTTGAAGATCCTGATGGAGATTTAGATCCAAGAAATGATGATACAGATGGAGATTTTATAGCTAATTATTTAGACGTAGATGATGACAATGATGGTACTTTAACTAAAGATGAAGATGAAAATGGTGATGGAAATCCTGCAAATGATTTTAGTGATCCTAATAATCCTGATTTACCAGATTATTTAAATCCAGATATTAATTAATTAATTTAGGTAAAACTATCACATAAAAAAAGGCTCTTGAGAAATCAAGAGCCTTTTTTTGTAAAGTGTATTTGTTTTTTTACAGTCTTAAAGAAAGTCCAAATATTATTTGATTTGTTCTATTATCTACAGTAACGTTTGCAAAATTTGCTTCAGTTGAAGATAAACCTCTTTCCCAACGTACATCTATACCAACTCTTCCTAATTCTACACCAACTCCCATTTGAAGTCCTACTGAAAATTTATCAAAATCATCTGTAGATACGTTTCTAAAGCTAAATTCATCATCAATTATATATTGAAAAGATGGACCAATAAATGCATTAGCAACTCCTAAAAATTTCTTTCCTAATAAAACAGGAACATCAATTTTTTTGAATTCATAATCAGATTTTGCGTTATTTGTGTCTGTATATTCACTTTTAACTTGTGTAAAGACAATTTCTGGTCTTAAATACAAACCAATTACTGGAATTTTACCACGAAACCATAAACCTGCATGATAACCAGATTTAGATTTTGCACCTGTAATAACATCATTACCAGCAGATTTAAATGTAGCGTCTCCATTATTATTATAATTTACACCACCTTTTAAACCAAAGTCTATTTGTGCAAAAGAAGTTTGACTAAAAGCGAAAGCCAAACACAACATTAAAATAACTTTTTTCATTTTTTTTCTATTTTAAATTAATTTATTGAGGGTTTTTAATATAAACGAATTTATTTTCTTGAAATTACTTTTTTAACAGCTTTAACAACAGCATCTGCATCTAAACCATACTTTGCCATTAATTGTTCTGGTGTTCCAGATTCTCCAAAAGTATCATTTGTTGCAACAAATTCTTGAGGAGTAGGAGCGTTAGTTGCTAAACATCTTGCAACACTTTCACCTAAACCACCATATTTATTATGCTCTTCAGCAGTAACTATACAACCAGTTTTTGCAACAGACTTTAAAATGATATCTTCATCTAAAGGTTTAATTGTGTGTATGTTTATTACTTCAACAGAAATTCCTTCTGCTTCTAATTTTTCTGCAGCTTGTAGAGATTCCCAAACTAAATGACCTGTTGCAACTATAGTTACATCTGTTCCTTCAGTTAATTGAATTCCTTTACCTATTTCGAATTTTGCATCTTCTGGCATAAAAACTGGTACTTTTGGACGACCAAAACGTAAATACACAGGACCATCAAAATCAGCAATTGCAATAGTTGCAGCTTTTGTTTGATTATAATCACAAGGATTTATAACAGTCATTCCTGGTAACATTTTCATTAAACCAATATCTTCTAATATTTGGTGTGTTGCTCCATCTTCACCCAAAGTAACTCCTGCGTGAGATGCACAAATTTTTACATTTTTACCAGAATAAGCAACAGATTGACGAATTTGATCATATACACGACCCGTAGAAAAGTTTGCAAATGTTCCTGTAAAAGGAATTTTACCACCAATTGTTAAACCAGCTGCAATACCAATCATATTTGCTTCTGCAATACCAATTTGGAAAAATCTTTCTGGGTTTTCTTTAATAAATTGATCCATTTTTAAAGAACCAATTAAATCTGCACATAAAGCAACTACGTTAGGGTTTGTTCTACCTAATTCAGTTAAACCGTCTCCAAAACCAGAACGTGTGTCTTTTTTTTCTGTGAATGTATATTTCTTCATTATAAAATTATAAAAATGTTGTGTTGTAAAATTTTGCGTAAAAATAAACTTTTATTTCACTTAAAAGAAGATAAAAGAGAGTTTAGAGTAAAGACTTTTTAACATAATGTGAGGAAGTCTCTATTATAAATCCATCAATTCCTTATAAAGTTTATGAACTGGTAAACCTGCAACGTTAAAATAACTTCCTTCCATATTATTAATGGCAATAAAACCAATCCATTCTTGAATGCCATATGCGCCAGCTTTGTCATAAGGATTGTAGTTTTTAATGTAGTAATTTATTTCTTCGTCTGTTAACTCTTTAAAAGTAACAAAAGTTGTATCATTTACTATTTTCTGAAAATATTCACTTTTAATACTTATTGATGTAATTACTTCGTGTTTTTTTCCGGATAAATCACGTAACATTTCAAAAGCTTCTTGCTCATTTTTTGGCTTTCCTAAAGCTTTTTCATTTAACCAAACAATGGTATCTGAAGTTATTAAAATATCATTTTTTGTTAAGTCTTTAAAAGGTTTCGATTTTAAATCGGCCAAGAAATCTGTAATTTCTGTTCCTTTTAACTCTTCAGGGTAAATTTCTTCAACTTCTTTTAGTTGAATCGTAAAATCGATATCTAAATCTTTAAAAAATTGCTGTCTTCTTGGCGATTTAGAAGCTAAAATTACATTGTAGTTTTTTAATTTTTCTCTTAACATTTATTGAATTGTAAATAATAACATTGATAAAATTCCAAATAGCATAATAAGCTTCATTAAACTACTCAATTTAGAAAAGTCTTTTTTCTTTTCTGCGGATAGTAATTTGAATAAAACATAAATTAGAGGTATTATAATAAAGGCTATTGCATAAGATATAAAAACAACCTCATTTTCAAAAAAATGCAATATTATAATGATAATAATTAATAATATTACTGTAAAAAAAATAGCCACCATACTTGATCTATTTCTACCTATAATGATTGGTAATGTTTTGGCATTTAATTTTAGATCTCCATTAATATCTTCAATATCTTTTATAATTTCTCTTACTAAAGTTGTTAAAAAAGCAAAAAACGAATAGGCTAAAACGGGTCCAAGTATATCATGATGATTTATTTTATAAACAACAAATTCTTCTAATGATTCTGAATAAATTATAGCTTCAGATGTAAAAACATAAGTAATATAAATTACCATTGATAAACAAAAGGAAATAGCAAGATTTCCTAAAAAAAATGTTTTTTTTAAATATTTAGAATAAACAAAAAGTATAAAAATGATAAGTAGAAAATATAAACTATTACTTGTTGTTCCTTCAAAAAAAGACAAATAAAAACCTAGTAATAGACCAATTGAAGTTAATAAAAAATAAACTTTCCAAGCATTTTTTTTTGAAATGATATTATCTATAAAAACCTTATTAGGTTTATTTATTTTATCAATTTCTATATCATAAATATCATTTACAATGTAACCTCCAGCCATTATAAATATTACTGAAAAAATTAGAATAGAAAACTGATAATTTCTTTCTGGAATACTAATAAATATTGAATCTAATAAAGCATATTTAGTTAAAACCATCGTTAATAAAACCATTAAAAGATTTTTATAGCGAATGAGTTTTAAAAAAGAAATCATAGAATAGTTTTAAGAATTAAAACTCTTTTTTATTCTGGCTAAATCACGTTTGTTATCTCTATCTTTAATAACTTCACGCTTGTCGTGGGTTTGTTTTCCTTTTGCTAAAGCTATTTCCAATTTTGCAAAACCTCTGTCATTTATAAATAAACGAAGTGGTACAATTGTGTTTCCTTTTGCTTCCACATCTTTTTTTAAACTACGTAATTCGCGCTTATTCATTAACAATCTGCGTTCACTTTTTGGTTTATGATTAAAGTGATGGCCAAACATATATTCTTGAATGTACATGTTTACAATAAACAATTCGCCTCGATCGTTAAATTCACAGAAACTCTCTGTAATTCTTGCCTGGCTTAATCTTATCGATTTTATCTCCGTTCCAGTTAATTGAATTCCAGCCACATATTTGTCTAAAATTTCAAATTCGAAACGCGCTTTTTTATTTTTTATGTTGATGTTTTTTTGAACCATCAATAATCAATTTTTATTTTTAACAAAGATACATTTTTAGATTCGGGAAAGAAATGTAATTTTGAATTCTATTTTCGACAAAATGAAACAAAAACCAATGAGATATTTACCTTTATTTTTATTCATCTTTCTAATTTCCTGTAATAATTCTGAAGAAAAATTAACTGCACAGCAAATTATAGATAAAACTATTGCTTATTCAGGTGCAGATAAAGTTGCTAATTCTGTAATCTCATATAATTTTAGAAATGTAGATTATTTGGCTGAAAGAAATAATGGGATTTTTAAGTTAACCAGAAGTTTTGAGAAAGATTCCGTATTAATTGAAGATATTTTAACAAATACTAATTTTGAAAGATTAATTGATGATGAAATAGTAAATTTAGATAGAAAAGTTGCTTCAAAATATACAAATTCAGTTAATTCTGTACATTATTTTTCAGTTTTACCTTTCGGTTTAAATGATAAAGCAGTTCATAAAAAGCTTTTAAAATCATCAACAGTTAAAGGAAAAGAATATTATAAAGTTGAAATAACTTTTTCTGAAGATGGAGGAGGAGAAGACTTCGAAGATGTTTTTATTTATTGGGTTGGTAAAGAAGATTTTTTGATAGATTATTTAGCGTATTCTTATCACACAAATGATGGTGGAAAACGCTTTCGTGTTTTAAAAGAACAATGTGTAAAAAATGGAGTTCGTTTTGTAGATTATCATAACTACAAACCTTTAAATAAGGATATTAAATTGATAGATATAGATAAAGCTTACGAGGAAAATCAACTTAAAAAAGTATCTGAAATCGTTTTAAAAGATATTGAAGTTATTATTTTAGAGTAAACTTTTTAGAAGATACTTCCTTATTCAATCTTTTCTATTCTGCTTGTTTTTTTATCTCCAGAAATAGTAACAATAAACAAGCTTGCATTGTCATTATCGTCCAAATCCTCATGCTTTTTCTCTCCCAAAATTTTATTTACAAAAGCAGGAGTTGTGTTGCTATGCCCAACAACTAAAACTGTTTTTCCTTTAGTAGCTTTTTCAAATTCAGCATCAAACATGTTTCTTGGGTCGTAGTTTAGAATCTCCAAAGCTTTGCTTTCTGCAGTTGGAGTAGCTGTCTGCATGGTTCTATTGTAGTTAGTAGAATACACAGCATCTAAATCGATATCTTCAAAATAATCTGCCCAATTTGCCGCTCTTTTTTGACCATCTTCATTTAAATCTGGGTTGCTATTTGTTTTATCTGATCTATCTTTTTCTGAATGACGAATTAAATAATACGTTGTCGTTTCTTGAGAAGTACAAAAAGTTAATAAACCAAAAGCAAATACAAATAAAAATAAGATTTTTTTCATGATAGTTAAATTTGAACAACGAATATAATCAAAAAAGAAAAAGCGATGCCTTTTACAACATCGCTTTTTCCAAACTAACCAAACTTAACTTATATGTTCTCAACCAAATCCGACTGATTTCTAAAAACTAATTTATCATCAAAAGAATCTAATAAAATAATACTATCTGTTGTTATTTTTCCTGATAAAATTTCTTTCGAAAGTTCGTTTAAAACTTCTTTCTGAATTACTCTTTTTACAGGTCTTGCTCCAAATTCTGGCTGATAACCTTTTTTTGCCAAGTATTTAATTGCTTCATCTGTTGCATCTAATGTAATTTCTTGTTTGCCAATTACTTTCTTTAAATGCTCTATCTGTAATTTTACAATTTCAAAAATATTACCCTGTGTTAAAGGTGTAAACATAATTACATCATCAATTCTGTTTAAAAATTCTGGTCTTACAGATTGTTTTAACAACCCTAAAACTTCAATTTTTGCAACTTCAGTAACTGCTTCTAAATCTGCTTTTGGGTCTGCAAATTTCTCCTGAATTATATGACTTCCCATGTTTGAAGTCATAATAATTATGGTGTTTTTAAAATCTGCAACACGTCCTTTATTATCCGTTAATCTTCCTTCATCCAAAACCTGTAAAAGGATATTAAAAGTATCTGGATGCGCTTTTTCAATTTCATCTAAAAGCACTACAGAATAAGGTCTTCTTCGAACAGCTTCCGTCAATTGTCCACCTTCATCATAACCAACATATCCTGGAGGCGCACCAACCAATCTACTTACAGAATGGCGTTCTTGGTATTCACTCATATCAATCCTTGTCATTGCATTTTCATCATCAAAAAGATATTCTGCCAATGCTTTTGCCAACTCTGTTTTTCCAACTCCTGTAGTTCCTAAAAACAAGAAACTACCAATTGGTTTATTCGGATTTTGCAAACCTGCTCTCGAGCGTCTAACAGCATCTGAAACTGCAACAATTGCTTCTTCTTGGCCAACAACTCTTTTATGTAATTGGTCTTCTAATTTTAGCAATTTATCACGTTCAGATTGTATCATTTTTATGACAGGAATTCCAGTCCATTTTGCAACAACTTCAGCAATATCATCTAAAGTAACTTCCTCTTTTATTAAAGATTTCTCATTCTTATTTTCGCTTAATATTTTCTGAAATTCTTCTAATTTACCTTCAGCTTCTTTGATTTTTCCATATCTAATTTCAGCAACTTTACCATAATCTCCATCTCGTTCTGCTTTTTCTGCTTCAATCTTAAAGTTTTCGATATCAGATTTTGCATTCTGAATATTATCTACAACCTCTTTTTCAGATTTCCATTTTGCATTAATTTCGTTTCGTTCTTCCTTTAAATTTGCTAAATCAGAACGTAGAGATTTCAACTTCGTTTCGTCTTTCTCACGCTTAATTGCTTCAATTTCAATCTCTAACTGCATTACTTTACGGTCTAAAACGTCTAATTCTTCTGGTTTAGAATTGATTTCCATACGTAATTTGGAAGCAGCTTCATCCATTAAATCAATAGCTTTATCTGGTAAAAAACGGTTGGTAATATAACGTTGAGACAATTCTACAGCACCAATAATTGCTTCGTCTTTAATACGAACTTTATGGTGTGCTTCATATTTCTCTTTAATTCCTCTTAAAATAGAAATGGCACTTTCTGTATCTGGTTCGTTAACAATTACTTTCTGAAAACGTCTTTCTAATGCTTTGTCTTTCTCGAAATATTTTTGATATTCATCTAAAGTCGTCGCTCCAATTGCACGCAATTCTCCACGAGCCAAAGCAGGTTTTAAAATGTTTGCTGCATCCATGGCACCTTGTCCACCTCCAGCACCAACTAAGGTGTGAATTTCATCAATAAAAAGTACAATATCTCCATCTGCATTTGTAACCTCTTTAATAACGGCTTTCAGTCGTTCTTCAAATTCTCCTTTGTATTTTGCACCTGCAATTAATGCACCCATATCTAAAGAGAAAATTAATTTGTCTTTTAGATTTTCTGGAACATCTCCATCTACAATTCTGTGTGCTAAACCTTCTGCAATAGCGGTTTTACCAGTTCCTGGTTCTCCTACCAAAATCGGATTATTCTTTGTTCTTCTTGATAAAATTTGTAACAATCTTCTAATTTCTTCATCTCTACCAATTACTGGATCTAATTTTCCATCTTGCGCTAATTTATTTAAGTTTTTAGCGAATTTGTTCAAAGAATTGTAGGTTTCTTCTTGAGATTGAGAAGTTACCCTTTCTCCTTTTCTTAATTCTTCAATTGCTGCTTTTAAATGCTTTTCTGTAACACCTTGGTCTTTTAGAACTTGTGCAATGTTACTTTTCGATTTAAAAATTGCCAAAATTAAATGTTCGATAGAAACATAGTCATCTTTCATGTTTTTAGCAATTACAGACGCTTCTGTTAATGTTTTACTTGCTTCTCTCGAAATCATTAATTCTGCTCCAGAAACTTTAGGTAAACTCTCTAATTGTTTGTCTAAAATTTGGTCTACAACATTTAAGTTAATATTTAATTTCTTCAATAAAAAAGGCAACACATTTTCATCTACTTGTGTTAATGCTTTAAAAATATGCTCATTTTCTATTTGATTATGACCAAAACCTTGCGCAATCTGCTGCGCCATTTGTATGGTCTCTTGCGATTTTGTTGTATAATTATTAAAATTCATATTTATTTTTTTTAGCAAAGGTTTTAAAGCCCTTGTTGTTATTTAATTTTTCATTTACAATCGATAATGAGCAATTTTAATACCAAATAAAATTATCGTAAAAAACAAGTCAAAATGTCTTGTAAAGTATTGTTTTTACTGACTTTATGTCAATTGAAAGTTTCTTATATTTGTATCGACAAAGAACAAAAACATAGAGATGGGCATATTTAACAATATATTTGGCGACAAAAGTGAAAAGGAAACAAAACCAGAAAAAAAGTCATACTTAAACTGGATTCCATTAACTTCTTTGGAGCAATTAGAAATGATTAAAAAGGAATCTGAAATAGGAGCTGTACTAATTTTTAAGCATTCTACAAGATGTGGTATTAGTAGTATGGTTATAAAACAGTTCGAAAAGTTGTTTTCGGAAGAACATGAAAATTTAAAAGTGTATTATTTAGACTTGTTAAATTACAGAGATGTTTCTGATGAAGTAGGGTATAAGTTCCAAGTAATGCACCAATCTCCGCAATTAATTGTGGTTAGAAATGGAGTTTCTGTCTATGATGCTTCTCACTACGAAATCACACAAACAGACTTATCGAGATTTATGTAGTTAAAATTTGGGTAAAACCTATAATAAGTCTTATTTTTGTCTTTCTAAATTTTTAAACTTTTGGCAGAAACAAACACTTCGCAAACAATTATAGGTAAAGAATTATACGGTTATCAAAAAGATGCACTTCAAGAGATTTTTAATCGATTTGAAACAGCGCCTCAAGATTATCATTTATTATATCAATTACCAACAGGAGGTGGAAAAACAGTAATTTTTTCTGAAATTGTAAGACGTTATATAGAAACTTTTAAAAAGAAAGTTTTAGTATTAACGCACAGAATTGAATTAAGTAAGCAAACCTCTAAAATGCTTATTGAGTTTGGTGTAGAAAACAAAATAATAAATAGTACAGCAAAATTAGACGATCAAGACGAGTTTATGTGTTTTGTGGCGATGGTTGAAACTTTAAAAAATAGATTAAATGACGATAAGTTAGATATTTCTGATATCGGTTTAGTTATTGTAGATGAGGCACATTACAACTCTTTTACTAAAATTTTTAAGTTTTTCGATCAATCTTTCATTCTTGGTGTAACTGCAACTCCTTTAAGTTCTAACATTAAATTACCAATGTATGAGAATTATCAGGAATTATATGTTGGTGAGCCAATTCATCATTTAATTGAAAGTGGTTATTTAGCACAAGCAAATATGTATTCTTACAATGTTGGTTTAACTTCTTTGGAAGTTGGGGCAAATGGAGATTATACTGTAAAATCTTCCGAAGATTTATACATGAATACAGACATGCTTACCAAATTGGTAAGTGCGTATGAAGAAACCGCAAAAGGTAAAAAAACGTTGATTTTTAACAACGGTATTAATACTTCAATTCAAGTTTTTCACGCATTTAAAAAAGCAGGATATCCAATTGCGCATTTAGACAATACAAATACAAAAAAGGAACGTGAGCTTATTTTAAGATGGTTTCACAAAACTCCAAATGCAATTATTACCTCTGTAAGTATTTTAACAACTGGTTTTGATGAGCCAAGTATTGAAGCAATTATCTTAAACAGAGCAACAAAATCGTTGACTTTATATTATCAAATGATTGGACGTGGTTCTCGTATTTTTGGAGATAAAAACACGTTTGATGTAATTGATTTAGGAAACAATTTCCACAGATTTGGTCCTTGGGGTGCAGATTTAGACTGGCAAAAAATGTTTAGAGCGCCGGATTATTATTTAGATGCTATTCTTTCGGATGAAGAAATAGAAAGTACCTTTAGATATGAATTACCAGCAAATGTAAAAGTGGAATTTGCAAATTCTACAGATACTTATTTCGATATGAAAAATGTATATATCGAAACAATAAAAGCTGGAGAATCTTCTAAAAGAGTATTAGAAAAATCAATTGTTCATCATGCAAAAATGTGTATTGAAAACAGTGAAGATGTTTTTGATGCTTTAATTTTAGCAAAAATGTTAGGTGAGGAGATAGATGATAGAATTAACAGATATGCAAAATGTATTTCTAAAAGTACGCACAATTTTGTAACGTGGTTAAAAGACGATTACAGAAAGAAACTAAACGCTTATTTAAGAGAAAATTTCGATGAAGATTTTGAAGAAATTCATGGTCATCCACCAATAGATGAATAAAAATGTAAATTAAAAGCTCTGAAAATTCAGAGCTTTTTTATGCTTTATAATTGCGTTTTTATGAGGAAGAATGTTTTTTATAGTTTTTGTTGATAATTGACGTTTTTAGGCAGAAATTATAATCAAATTTTAGAATAAAATTTCACTTCAGTATAAAAATCACATTCAATTATCATTCGAAACACTTGTATTTACTGATAAAAAATATATTTCAAAAAAAAGATACTTTTTTTTTGCTTTTGTAATTTATATTAAAAAATAATATACATTTGCTGTACTTATTTAAGTAAAATGTTTAGTTTTTCTTATTTCGGATGTAATACTCAATTGGAGAATACGTATTACAATGCATTTTGGAAATGCAACCGAAAAATTAAGGTTTCTCCATTTTCAATTCTTCAAGAATTGCAGCTTTTCTCAAAGTTGCACGTAGTTTACTTACAAATTATACAGTGATAATCTTACTTTTTTAAAAGTACTTATTTCTATTTCAACATTTTTAAAATGTTTTGATTTAGACAAACTTATCATATCTATAATTTAAAAATAAAAGTGAACACAAAATACGCAGATTTAGTAGACCAAACATTCTACTTTCCACAGGAAGAGTTTAAAACAGAAAACAACAAATTATTTTGGCATGGCATAAATTTAATGGAGCTTATTGAAGAATATGGTTCTCCATTAAAATTTACTTACCTACCAAAAATATCAGAAAACATAAACAGAGCAAAAGGCTGGTTTAAAAATAGCTTCGAAAAACATGATTATAAAGGTAAATACTTTTATAGCTATTGTACAAAAAGTTCTCATTTTAAGCACATTTTAAACGAGGCTTTAAAAAATGATATTCATATTGAAACATCATCTGCTTTTGATATAGATATTGTTAAAAGTTTAAAAAAAGAAGGCAAAATAAAAGACGATACTTTTGTTATTTGTAACGGATTTAAAAGAGACCAATATGTAAAGAATATTGGCGAGTTAATCGAATCTGGACATAAAAACTGTATTCCTATTATTGACAATTATGAGGAATTACCGTTAATTCAAAAAGAAACAAAAAAGAAGTTTAAAGTTGGTATTAGAATTGCTTCTGAAGAAGAACCAAAATTTGAGTTTTATACGTCAAGATTAGGAATTGGTTATAAAAACATCGTTTCCTTTTATGAGCGTGAAATTGCTGATAATACTCAAGTAGAATTAAAAATGCTACATTTTTTCATCAATACTGGTATTAAAGACAATGCGTATTACTGGAACGAATTAATGAAATGTTTAAATGTGTACATCAACTTAAAAAAGGTGTGTCCTACTTTAGACAGTTTAAATATTGGTGGTGGTTTTCCTATAAAAAACTCATTGGCTTTTGATTATGATTATCAATATATGATTGATGAAATTACAAATCAAATAAAACAAGCGTGTGATGAAGCAGGAGTAGATGTACCAAACATTTTTACAGAATTTGGAAGTTTTACAGTTGGTGAATCTGGAGCAGCTATTTACAAAGTTTTATATCAGAAAAAACAAAATGATAGAGAGCGTTGGAACATGATAAACTCTTCATTTATAACCACTTTACCAGATTCTTGGGCAATTAACAAACGCTTTATAATGTTACCTTTAAACAAATGGAACATGAAATACGAACGTGTTTTATTAGGAGGTTTAACTTGTGATAGTGACGATTATTACAATTCCGAACAACATGTAAATGGAATTTATTTACCAGTTTACGAGAAAGAAAAACCATTATATATTGGATTCTTTAACACTGGAGCATATCAAGAAACCATTGGTGGTTTTGGTGGATTGCAACACTGTTTAATTCCAACTCCAAAACATTTAATTATCGACAGAGATAAAGAAGGTAAATTGGATATTAAAGTCTTTAAAGAACAACAAAAAAGTAGCGAATTATTATCAATATTAGGATATTAACAAACAACACAACAAGGGTTTAAACCCATTGCAACAAAAAATAAAATGAACACAAATAACACATATGCAGGAATTCCAAACGAGTTTGGAAACCTGTCAACATCAAAAATAGTAATCATCCCAGTTCCTTATGATGGAACTAGCACTTGGCAAAAAGGGGCAGATAAAGGTCCAAAAGCTTTTTTAGAAGCTTCAGAAAACATGGAATTGTATGACATAGAAACAGATTCTGAAGTGTATAAAGAAGGTGTTTTCTTAACTGAACCAATTACAGAAAATTCTTCTCCAGAAGCAATGGTAGAAGCTGTTCACCAAGAAACAAAGAAGTACATCAATAGAAATAAATTTGTTACTGTTTTTGGTGGAGAGCATTCAGTTTCTATTGGAACTATTAGAGCTTTTAACGAATGTTTTAGCGATTTAACGGTTTTACATATAGATGCACATGCAGATTTACGTAAAGAATATGAAGGTTCTTCTTGCAATCACGCTTGTGCAGTTTATGAAGCGAATCAGAATACAAACTTAGTTCAGGTTGGAATTAGAAGTATGGATATTTCTGAAAAAAGAAGCATGAATTTAGACAAAGTTTTCTTTGCACATGATATGGCTGAAAACGAAGATTGGATGGATGATGTAATTGATCAATTAAGTACAAATGTGTTTATTACTTTTGATTTAGACGCGTTAGACCCTTCAATTATGCCAAGTACAGGAACTCCAGAACCAGGAGGATTATTTTACTATGAAACGTTAGAATTCTTAAAATCTGTTTTCGAGCAAAAGAATGTTGTAGGTTTTGATATGGTTGAATTATGTCCGAATGAAAATGAAAAATCTTCTGACTTTTTAGCAGCTAAATTATTTTATAAAATGTTGAGCTATAAATTTGCTTCTAATGACGATTCTTATGACAATGGAGATGATGCTACTGATAACAATCCTTTCAGTAAATTATCGAAATTTAAAAATGATGACGACGATTTTTAAATCATTATGAAAATCGAAAACATAGAAAATATAGAGTTGCAATATTTAACGATTGAAGATTATCAAGCGTTAAAACAAGCAATGATTGAGATTTATTCTAATATGCAAAGTACGCATTGGGAAGAACCTCAAATACAATCTTTAATAGATAAATTTCCTGAAGGACAAGTAGTAATTAAAATAAATGGACAGCTGGCAGGTTGTGCTTTGTCTTTAAGAGTTGACTATGATAAGTTTGATGATCATCATACATACCAAGAAATTACAGGTAATTTTACCTTTAGTACACACAGTAATTTTGGAAATGTTTTGTACGGAATTGATGTTTTTATCAAACCAGAATATAGAGGTTTAAGATTAGGGCGAAGATTGTATGATTATAGAAAAGAATTGTGCGAAAAACTTAATTTAAGAGGTATTGCTTTTGGTGGAAGAATTCCGAATTATCATAAACATTCAGAAAAATTATCTCCAAAAGAATATTTAGAAAAGGTAAAACGTAAAGAAATTCACGATCCAGTTTTAAACTTTCAAATATCCAATGATTTTCATCCTTCAAAAGTGATGAAAGGATATTTAGAAGGAGATGCAGATTCTAACGATTTTGCAGTTTTATTGGAGTGGGATAATGTGTATTACAAAAAAGAAACTGCAAAAGCGGCCATTAAAAAGAAAGTAGTTCGTTTAGGATTAATTCAGTGGCAAATGCGTTTGTACAAAGATTTGGAAGAATTAATGCAACAAGCAGAATATTTTGTAGATGCAGTTTCTGCATACAGGTCTGACTTTGCATTGTTTCCAGAGTTTTTTAATGCACCTTTAATGGCAGATAATAATCATTTGCCAGAATCTCAAGCCATTAGAGAATTGGCAAAATATACACCAGAAATAGTTCAGAAGTTTTCTGAATTGGCTATTACATACAACATCAATATAATTACAGGAAGTTTTCCAGAATTAAAAGATGGAATGTTATACAATGTTGGTTATTTGTGCAAAAGAGATGGTTCTACAGAAAGGTATGAGAAATTACATGTAACTCCAGATGAAGCAAAAGTTTGGGGAATGCAAGGAGGAAATGAACTTAAAACATTCGATACAGATTGTGGTAAAGTTGGAGTATTGATTTGTTACGATTCCGAGTTTCCAGAATTGAGTAGAATTTTAGCTGAAGAAGGTATGGATATTTTGTTTATTCCGTTTTTAACTGACACACAAAATGGATATTCTAGAGTGAGACATTGTGCACAAGCAAGAGCCATAGAAAACGAGTGCTATGTAGCAATTGCAGGAAGTGTTGGGAATTTACCGAAAGTGAATAATATGGACATTCAGTTTGCACAATCGATGGTTTTTACACCTTGCGATTTTTCATTTCCTGCAAACGGAATTAAAGCAGAAGCAACTACGAATACAGAAATGATTTTAATTGCGGATGTAGATTTAGATTTGTTAAAAGATTTGAATCAATTTGGAAGTGTGAGAAACCTAAAAGATAGAAGAACAGATATTTACGAAGTAAAGAAACTTCAAAAAAAATAATTAAAAATTAAAATTTTAGATATTAAATAAAATTATTATTGATAACTATTAGTGTCAGTTCAAGTGATTTTTCCTATTTGAAAAATCGTATCGAGAGCATTTTAAAGGGTATCATAAAAAATAAAAAAATGAGCAAACCAATTACAAGTTTTATAGAAAAATACTTTTTACACTTTAATGCCGCAGCTTTAGTAGATGCAGCAAAAGGTTATGAAGCACAATTAAATAAAGGATCTAAAATGTTAGTTTCTTTGGCAGGAGCAATGAGTACAGCAGAATTAGGAAAGATTTTTGCAGAAATGATTCGCCAAGATAAAGTACAAATTGTTTCTTGTACAGGTGCAAATTTAGAAGAAGATGTTATGAATTTAGTAGCACATTCTCACTACAAACGTGTTCCTAATTACAGAGATTTAACTCCACAAGACGAGTGGGATTTGTTAGAAAAAGGCTTAAACAGAGTTACAGATACTTGTATTCCTGAAGAAGAAGCTTTTAGAAGAATTCAAGAACATATTGTAAAAATATGGAAAGATGCAGAGGCAATAGGAGAGCGTTATTTACCACATGAATACATGTACAAATTATTACTTTCAGGAGTTTTAGAGCAGTATTACGAGATTGATATTAAAGATTCTTGGATGTATGCTGCAGCAGAAAAAAACTTGCCAATTATCTGTCCTGGTTGGGAAGATTCTACCATGGGAAATATTTTTGCTTCTTATGTATTAAAAGGAGAATTAAAAGCAAGTACAGTAAAATCTGGTATTGAATACATGACTTTTTTAGCAGATTGGTACACAGATAATTCTGAAAATGGAATTGGATTTTTCCAAATAGGAGGAGGAATTGCAGGAGATTTCCCTATTTGTGTGGTGCCAATGTTATACCAAGATATGGAAAAACCTGAAACACCATTTTGGAGTTATTTCTGTCAGATTTCAGATTCTACCACAAGTTATGGTTCGTATTCAGGAGCAGTTCCTAACGAGAAAATTACTTGGGGAAAATTAGATATAGACACACCAAAATTTATTATAGAAAGTGATGCAACCATTGTTGCACCTCTTATTTTCGCTTATTTATTAGAAATGTAACATCACTAACGTTTTTTTCAAAAAAAGTTTATTATTTTTATTTTAAACTTGATTAAAAAAACGGACCAGAAATATAAAAGGTATTATAATGAAAAGAGTAATAGTAGAATACGCAAAACTGACAAAAGACATATTAGATATGTTAATTGACAAATATCCTGATGGTTATGATTATAGTGATGTAATTTCCTTTAAAAACGCCAAAGGAGATACTGTAAAAGCAGTTGAAGTAAAAACGGAAGACACTGTTTATTTAGTTAAAATAAGTGATCGTTTAGAAAATGCCATGGAAGAATATGCAGAAGATGAAGAATTCTTTGATGATAATGATGATTTTGATGCTAATGATTTGGAGGATGAAGATTAGGTTAACTAATTGATTTCTAAAAATATAAAAATCTCTTTTCTTGACTGGAAAAGAGATTTTATTTATTTTTAAATCACGTGTTTTTGTATGAGCAGTTTTGTATTTTAAAGCACTAAAGAAGTAAATAAAACACAAATAGAAAGTTCGAGAGGACTTTCGTATTTAAGCTATAACTAGCAATGAATTATACATGGTGTTATAGCAAGTTTTTTATTCAAATATTATTTCCTTTTCCGTTTTTGGTATTAAAACAATATGAAAAGGCTGACTATAATTTAAAGTTGAAAAGTCAATTTCTTTTGTAGTTATAACTAAATTGTCAGAGTTTTCAGTTATTTCAGTAATTTCAACTTCCCAACCGCTACTTTTAAGTTCTAAAATTGTCGCAATTATGTAATGAGTATCAAAGTTAATTTCATTAGTCGCAAATCCATTACTTACATTTTCTATCGAATTCATTTGTGAAACTAAACTATTCCAATCTTCGATATTTTTTATAATAGTTTTCGTTTCAAGTATATTTTCAAATCCACTTCCAGTTAAATTTCCTTTTCCAATTTCTACAAACTGAATTAAAAAAGGAAATTTTTCAGGTTCATTTTCGCTTTCAGAGTTTGTGCAATTTGTTAAAATAATAATGTTCAATAGTAAAATAATTCGTTTCATTTCAACTTGGTTTTAAATTGCTACAACGTCAAAACGTTTATTTAACGTATTAATGTTCCATAAACGTAGTTAGCGAAGTTAGATTTTTTTAATTAAAAAGTCAACTAGTAAAAACCCATATTTTCTAAAAAACAAAAAACCTCACAACTAAAAATAGGAGTGAGGTTTATAATATTTTGTTTGTATTTAGTTTATTTGGCTGGTAACACTTTACCAATACATTCACCAAAACCAATTCTAACATCATCATTTTTACAATGTGCACGCATAATAACAGTATCGTTATCATTAATAAATTTACGCGTTGTTCCGTCTTTTAAGGTAATAGGGTTTTGTCCTTTCCAAGTCAATTCTAACATAGAACCATAACTATCTTTTGTTGGTCCAGAAATAGTTCCAGAACCCATCATATCTCCAGCTTCAACAGGGCAACCATTTACTGTATGGTGTGCAAGTTGTTGTGCCATTGTCCAATACATATATTTAAAGTTCGAATTTGCAACAACAGTTTCTTCGCCATTTTCTGGCTGAATACCAACTTGTAAATGAATATCGTAACTTCCTTTTCCTTCTTGTTTTAAATAAGGTAAAGGTTCGTGCACTTGTTTTGGGTTGTCTGTTCTAAAAGGTTCTAAAGCATCTAAAGTTACAATCCAAGGAGAAATAGTAGAAGCAAAGCTTTTTCCTAAAAATGGGCCTAGTGGCACATATTCCCAGCCTTGAATATCTCTTGCAGACCAATCGTTAAATTGTACCAAACCAAAAATATATTCTTCTGCTTCTTCAATAGGAATTCTATCTCCTAAAACATTAGCATCTGTAGTAATAAAAGCCATTTCAAGCTCAAAATCTAATAATTTTGAAGGGCCGAAATTAGGTGTATTACTACCTTCATCTGGTTTTGTTTGTCCATAAGGTCTTCTAATTGGAACACCAGATGGAATGATAGAAGAACTTCTACCATGGTAACCAATTGGTATGTGTAACCAGTTTGGCAATAATGCATTTTCTGGATCTCTAAATAAAGAACCTACATTTGTTGCATGTTCTTTACTTGCATAAAAATCTGTATAATCTCCAACGGATACTGGTAATAACATTTCTACTTCATCCATTCTAAAGATAATTTTATCTTTATGATCTGCATTATCCCTTAATATTCCATTAGTAACATCAAAAACTTCTGCAATTCTATTTCTAACTAAACGCCAAGTTTTACGTCCATCAGCAATAAAATCATTTAAATTATCTTGTAAAAAAATATCGTCTGTTAAAGGAATTCCTTCAAAATAGCCTAATTGATGAAATGCGCCTAAATCTATAGCGAAATCACCAATTCTACTTCCAATAGTTATAATATCATCTCTTGTTATAAAAACTCCAAAAGGAATATTTTGAATTGGAAAGTCAGACTCTTCGTCTACTTTTAACCAAGATTTTCTATTCGGGTTATTTGCTGTTATGATCATTCTGTAAATTCTTTAATTTGTTCAAATCTATGCAATTTTTTCTCATTTCTAAAAAGAAATTTCACGAATAACTTATTTTTAACACACCTTTTTTTGGAATTGTATAAATCTTAATAAGTTGTTGAAAATATACAATAAACTTATTTAATAGCGCTTTGTTTTTTGTTACTTTTGATTCTTATTCAAAACAATAACAATGCAATTAGACAATCAAATTTTTGACCTTATTCAGGAGGAAAAAGAAAGACAATTAAACGGTTTGGAATTAATCGCTTCAGAAAACTTTGTAAGCGACCAAGTTATGCAAGCTCAAGGTTCTATTTTAACTAATAAATATGCTGAAGGATATCCTGGTAAAAGATATTATGGAGGTTGTGAAGTTGTAGATGTTATAGAACAAATAGCAATTGATAGAGCTAAAGAATTATTTGGTGCAGAATACGTAAATGTGCAACCACATTCTGGTTCTCAAGCGAATACAGCTGTTTTTTCAGCGTGTTTAAAACCTGGAGATACTATTTTAGGTTTCGATTTATCTCATGGTGGACATTTAACACATGGTTCTCCAGTAAATTTTTCTGGTAAATTATACAATCCTGTATTTTACGGAGTTGATAAAGAAACTGGTACCATTGACTACAATCATCTAGAGCAACAAGCAAAAGAATACAAACCAAAATTGATTATTGCTGGTGCATCTGCATATTCTAGAGACATAGATTTTAAGAAATTTAGAGAAATTGCAGATAGTGTTGGAGCTATTTTAATGGCAGATATTTCGCATCCTGCAGGTTTAATTGCAAAAGGAATTTTAAATGATCCAATTCCTCATTGTCATATTGTTACAACAACAACACACAAAACTTTACGTGGACCAAGAGGAGGAATGATTATGATTGGTAAAGATTTCGACAATCCGTTTGGAGAAACTTTAAAGAATGGAAATCCTAAAAAAATGTCTACTTTAATTAATTCTTCTGTTTTTCCAGGAAACCAAGGTGGACCTTTAGAGCATGTTATTGCTGCTAAAGCTGTTGCTTTTGGAGAAGCTTTAACAGATGAGTTTTTAGAATATCAATTACAAGTAAAAGAAAATGCAGCTGCAATGGCAAAAGAATTTGTAGCAAAAGGATATGATATTATTTCTGGCGGAACAGACAACCATTGTATGTTAATTGATTTAAGAAATAAAGATATTTCTGGTAAAGATGCAGAAATTGCTTTAGGAAAAGCTGATATTACAGTAAACAAAAACATGGTTCCTTTTGATGATAAATCTCCTTTTGTAACGTCTGGAATTCGTGTTGGAACTGCAGCAATTACAACTCGTGGCTTAAAAGAAGAAGATATGGTTGCTGTAGTTAATTTTATTGATGAAGCAATTCAGAATGCGAACAATGAAGAAGCATTACACGAAATTGCAGAACGTGTAAATGATATGATGAGCGCAAGAAGATTATTTGTAATGTAAAAGAAATGCCTTAAATTTGGGCATAAAATATTTAATTTTTAAAAAGCTGATATCCTTAAAAAGATATCAGCTTTTTTGGTAAACGATTAAATGCCATGATAATATAAATTAATAATTAAGTTTATATTTGTAAAATATAATTATTAAAATAATGAGAATAACTTTAATCTTGGCATTATTGATATCCAACTTTTGTTGGTCTCAAGTAAAATTTTCTGAAATAGCTTCAAGTTCAAATTTAAATTTTTCGTTTGGTGCAGGAGTTTATGGTGGTGGAATTTCTTTTGTAGATTATAATAACGATGGATGGGACGATTTAACAATAGCTACTGAAACTGGTAGTTCTATTCGTTTTTTTAAGAATAATTCTGGAAACTTTATTGAAGATACTACAATATCTATAGATAATATTACTTTAGAAACCAAGCAAATTATTTGGGTAGATTTTGATAATGATAATGATAAAGATTTATTTCTTACAAGTAGAGAAGGAGTCGTAAAATTATTTCAAAATAATGGTAATCTTGTTTTTGATGACATTTCTTCTCAAGCAGGTTTAACATCTTTTGCAACATCTACTTGGGGGGCTTCTTGGGGAGATTTTAATAATGATGGATATTTAGATATTTTTTTAACTTTTTTAAAAACAGGAAATACACAACCAAATGCATTGTTAAAAAATAATGGAAATGGAACTTTTACTAATGTAAGTATTTCTGCAGGAATTAATCAATTAAATGACCCAACATTTTGTGCCGCTTTTTTCGATTATAATAATGACGGCTTGCAAGATATTTTTGTAACAAATCATAAATACGACCAAAGTTACTTGTACAAAAACAATGGTAATGAAACTTTTTCTGATGTTAGTGTAGCATCTGGAGCAAATATTTTAGCAGACGGTATGTCTTCTACAATAGGAGATTATAATAATGATGGTTGGTTTGATATTTATGTTACCAATTCTGCTGCAGGAAATTTTCATCTCAAAAACAATGGAAACAATACATTTACGAGAGTTGAAGATGATATGGGTACTAAATTTTTAAATGTTTCTTGGGGTGCTGTCTTTCTAGATGCAGATAACGACTCCTATTTAGATTTATATGTTAGTGGGCAAGAAAATGGAACTGATAACTTATTACCATCTGCCTTTTACAGAAATAATTTGAATCTAAACTTTGTAATTCCAGAAAATATTGGTTTAGAAGAAGATAAGAGAAGAAGTTTTTCTAATGCAATCGGAGATATAGATAATGATGGATATCCAGAAATTTTTGTGGTTAATGAAAATGAATCAAATTTTTTATGGAAAAATGAATCAGTAAATAATGGTAATAATTGGTTAAAAATAAAATTAGTTGGTATAAATAGCAATAAAGATGGTGTTGGAAATAAAATTGAAGTAATTGCTAATGGAAAATCACAATTTAGGTACACACTTTGTGGAGAAGGTTATTTAGCACAAAATTCTTCTTATGAATTCTTTGGTTTATCAGATGCTACTTCAGTAGAATCTATAAAAGTTACTTGGCACAAAACAGGAGTTGTAGAAACAATACAGAATGTTGCAATAAATAAAGCAATAATTATAGAAGAAGGAAATGGCATTTTAAATACAAATTCATTTAAAGAGAATGATATATTTGTTTCTCCAAATCCGAGTTCTAATGGAATTTATAAATTTCATTTTCCTGAATTTAAAATATATACTATATCTGTTTTTGATGTTTCTGGTAGAAATATTATAACTAAAAAAATGACAAGTATAGATTCTATTTTGGATTTAAGTAAACACGCAAAAGGTATTTATTTAGTAAAAATGAGAGCTGGTAATCATCAAAAAGTAATAAAACTAATTAAACAATAACTAGCTTGTTTTTCAAACATAAAAAAAGCATCAAGTTTTTAACTTGATGCTTTTCTTATTTTCTAAACAATTTTTAAAGTTGAATTACCAACTCTTAACTTCTTTTTCAATTTTTTCTCGAGTTTCTCCGTATTTTTCTTGAATTTCTCCAACTAATTTATCAAAAGAACCTTCAGCTTCTGTAGACTTATCATTTGTAGCTCTACCAAACTTCTCTTTAAATTCTCCCTTAATTTGTTTCCACTTTCCTTCGTTTGTATCTGAATTCATGCTATTTATTTTTATGTACTTTACTAGTACTGATTAATATTAATACAAAAATAAGTTAGAATGAAGAGAGAGCTTGCTTCAAATGATGTAAAAGTGTGCTCAAAAGAAAAACATTTTATTTTTTATCTGAATTCTGAATTTCATCTGCAACTGCATTAGAGTCATCAGTTGCACTGTGTACTTGGTCTTTTAGTTTATCTTTATCTTCTCCTTTTAAACGGTCTTTATTACTGTCTTTATCTTTATATTCATCTTTTTTAACAGTACCTTTTAATGGATGTAAACCTCTTTCATGTACATCTCCTGAATTTCCTTTGGTAATATTTTCTGCGCTTGCTCGTTCTTTTTTAGACATAATTATGTGTATTTAGTTTTTAGTAAAACTATAAAAAACACACATTTTACTTTAACGATATCAATAAAAATAAGAACTCAAAAGAAATTAATCTTCGTCTTTTGCACGTTCTATAATATTTTCTGGCAATGCTTTTTTAGCTTTAGCTCCCATTTTCTTTAACTTTTCTACACTTGTAATTAAATTTCCTTTTCCTTCAAAAAGCTTATTCATTGCAGCATTGTAATCAGTTTTAGACGCATCTATTTTCTTGCCAACACCAATTAAATCGCTTAAAAGACCGTGAAACTTATCATACAAAGCACCAGCTTGTCTTGCAATTTCAAGCGCATTTCTTTGTTGTTTTTCATTATTCCACATTGTATCAATTGTACGTAAAGTAGCGAGAAGAGTAGAAGGAGTAACAATTACAATGTTTTTTTCGAACGCTTTATTATATAAGTTATTATCGGAATTTATTGCAACAGCAAAAGCTGGTTCTATTGGAATAAATAACAAAACAAAATCTGGAGATTCTATTTTATAAATATCTTCGTATTTCTTTTCACTTAATTGTTCTACATGCCTTCTTAAAGAAAGTATGTGTTCTTTTAGAAAACGTTCTTTTAAATCATCTTCTTCAGCATTTACAAATTGTTCATAAGCAACTAAAGAAACTTTAGAATCTACAATCATTTTTTTGTTATCTGGTAAGTGAATTACAACATCTGGCAAAACTCTTTTTCCATCATCGTTGGTAAAGCTTTGCTGTACAAAATATTCTCTATCTTTCTCTAAACCAGATTTTTCTAAAACTCTTTCTAGAACTAATTCTCCCCAGTTTCCTTGGGTTTTATTATCACCTTTTAATGCTTTGGTTAAATTGATGGTTTCCTTACTCATTTGTAAGTTCATCTCTTTTAAACCTAAAATTTGCTGACGTAAAGCCGCATGATAATCGATACTCTCTTTATGTGTTTTTTCTACTTTATCCTCAAAACCTTTAATTTTTTCTTGAAGTGGATTTAAAATAACTTTTAAGTTTTCTTTATTTTGAAGTGTGAATTTTGTAGACTTTTCATCTAAAATTTTATTCGCTAAATTCTCGAACTCTTTATTAAATTTCTCATGTAATTTTTCTACTTCTTCTTTATTTTCTGATAATTTTTCTTCAGTGTTTTTATATTCTGTTTCTAGACGAGTTTTATCAGAAATTAAACTTTCTTTTTCTTTTTGAATGAATTTTAATTCACTTTGTAGTTCACTAATCTTGTTTTCAGAATTTTTAACGCTTACTTGCAAAGAAGAGTTTTGCATTTCTAACGTTGTTCTTTCTTTTTCTGAATTTCCTTTTTCTTTTTCAAAATTCAGTTTGGCAAGTAATCTTCCTATAAATAAACCAATTACAGAAAATAATATAGCAATTAATAAGTAAATAAATATTTCGTTCATCATATCAAATTAAGTCCTTAAATTTATCACTTTTAATAGACAACATGAAACGATTCGCAAGATTTATATTATTTAATATTTTAGGTTGGAAATTGGTTGGTGACTTCTCTAAAGAAGTTAAAAAATATGTAGTTATTGCTGCACCTCACACAAGTTGGGTAGATTTTCCTATTGCAATTTTATCTAGAATGGCTTCTGGGGTTATGATTAATTTTATTGGAAAAAACTCCTTATTTAAAGGACCTTTTGGTTTTTTCTTTAGAGCAATGGGTGGTACACCAGTAGATAGAACAAAAAGTAATAATTTAGTTGATGCTATTGTACAAATATTTAACAACAAAGAAGAATTTAGATTGGGTTTATCTCCTGAAGGAACTCGTAAAAAAGTTGATAAATGGAAAACAGGTTTCTATTATATTGCCAAAGGAGCCAATGTTCCTATAGTAATGGCAACGTTAGATTTTGAAAATAAACAAATTAAAATATCCGAACCATATTACACTACAGCCAATAAAGACAAGGACTTTGAGGTGTTTCATTCTTTTTACAAAGGTATAAAAGGAAAAAATCCTGAATTATTTTAACACTTATGTCTAAATATAAATAAAAATGACTAAATTTGTGCTGTAGACAATATTTTTTTAATAGAGATTAGGGGCTTTATTATTAATGAGTTTGCTAATATAGCATACGCTATGATATAAGTCTTCAGTTTACTGGAGACTTTTTTTTATGCTTATTTAAATTTTTCTGATACCTTTTCTGCAACCTTAACAATAACTTCTGTTGCTTTAATCATAGATTCTACAGGTACATACTCAAAACGTCCATGAAAATTATGTCCTCCAGCAAAAATATTAGGACAAGGTAAACCTTTATATGAAAGTTGAGAACCATCTGTTCCGCCACGAATTGGTTTAATTAACGGGGTAATACCAATATCTTTCATTACTTCTTCAACAATATCTACAATATGCATAACAGGTACAACTTTTTGTTTCATATTAAAATATTGATTTTTAATTTCAACCTTAATCAGTTCTTGACCTAAACGTTCATTAAAATCGAATGCTATTTTTTGCATTAAATATTTACGCTTTTCAAATAAATCTAAATCATGATCTCTAATAATGTATTCCAAAACAGTTTCTTCTACATTTCCATTCATATCATGTAAATGGAAAAAACCTTCATAACCAGTTGTTTTTTCTGGAACTTCTTCTGGGGGAACTACACTTATAAATTCATTTGCAATTAGCATTGAGTTAATCATTTTTCCTTTAGCATAACCAGGATGCACAATTTTACCCGTAATTGTAATTTTTGCTGAAGCTGCGTTAAAATTTTCGTATTCTAGTTCGCCAATTTGGCTTCCATCCATTGTATATGCCCATTCTGCGGCAAATTTTTCTACATCAAATAAATGTGCTCCTTTACCAACTTCTTCATCTGGCGTAAAACAAATTCTAATTTTACCATGTTTTATCTCTGGATTATTTATTAAATATTCCATTGCAGTTACTATTTCAGTAACACCAGCTTTGTCATCTGCGCCTAAAAGTGTGGTACCATCTGTGGTAATTAAAGTCTGACCTTTGTATTGTAATAAATCTTCGAAATAATCTGGTGAAAGAATAATGTTTTTTTCTTCATTTAAAATGATATCATTTCCTTGGTAATTCTCAATTATTTGCGGATTCACGTTTTTTCCTGTGAAATCTGGACTTGTATCAATGTGCGCAACAAAACCAACTGTTGGTACATCATAATCTAAATTACTTGGCAATGTTGCCATGATGTAACAGTTTTCGTCTAAATCGACATCTTTTAACCCTATTTTCTTTAAATCTTTAACTAATATCTTCGCTAAATCCCATTGTTTTTCTGTACTTGGAAATGCAGGGTTGTTAGGATCAGATTCTGTATCTATTCTTACGTATTTAATAAAACGGTCTGTAATATGTTGTTTATCAATCATTTTTATTGATTTATTTTTATATTTTCTATAAGTGAAATTGCTTCACACATTCTTTTATTTACTAAAGAATCTCCATAAATTTCAGCTTTCGCTAAAATGAAGTTTTGCTCGTTTAATTTAATAAAAGCTTGACAAACTTCATATTTGTAAACGCCTTTTTTTCCTTTAGATAAGGTGTAATAAGAAGGTTTATCTAATAAAATTACTTCTTTACCTTCAGTTTGAATTAATTGTTTTCCTAAACTTTCTTGCTCTTGTTTCAATTTAAAAGCTTCATCAAAATTAATAGAATTTCTAATAAAAGTAACATCTAAAAGTAAAGTTTCTGTTAATTGTTTTGTAGTATCTGCTGTATAAATAGATGATTGCGTTTCATCATAATATAAGTTTGTTTTCCAGCTTTTAGGAAGTTGAAGAGTAAAAAGTTTCTTTACATCTTTAGTTTCTTCTAAATTTTTAAAACTTGTAGATTCACAATTAAAACTCTTACTAATTTCTGATTGTTTTTGGCAAGAAAAGAGTAGAAGTATAGCAAAAAAGCTAATAATAAGATATTTCATAAATCTATTTTAAAAGCAATTTGCCTATTTTATTATTTCCAGATAACCAAGCTGTGTTTTTATCTACAAACTGAATGGAATAATAACCATCTTTAGAAACTTCTTTCCAAGTTTTACCAGCATTATTAGAGAAAGAAATTCCTGTTTTTCCAACCGCAAAAACTTCTTTTCCATCTGTATTTGGAACGTATTGCACACAACTTTTGTAGTTTGGGTTTTCACCATCTGCAAGAAGTGTCCAAGTTTTTCCACCATCAATTGTAATTGCTTTGTTAGCTTTGTTCTCTTCTGGTTTAGAATAATCGCCACCAATTACAATTCCGTTATTTTTATCAGCAAAATCAATAGAATAAATACCTTGTGGGCCATTTCCCTGTATAATTGGCGTATTATAAATTGCCCAAGTTTTCCCAAAATCATCAGATTTTAAAACCCTTGCTTTTTTTCCTCCAGATGCAATCCAAACTGTACTTCCAATTGTTTTAATATTGGTGTTACTTGCTGCAAAAAATGCTTCTCCGTCTTCAAAAACAGGTAAATTATTACAAGAAATTTTGTTCCAAGTTTTCCCTCCATCTTCAGTAAGAATAATTGAGGCACAATTTTCTGTTGGATCTCCAACTGCAATTCCGTGTTTGTTATCATCAAAAAAATGCATAGAATCATAAAATACTTTTACGTGTTCTTCAGAATAAACTAATTCCGTTTCATTATCGGTAATTTTATACAACAATGCAGGGTTTCCAACAGATAGAACAAAAGAATCTTCTTTATTTAATGCAAGACTTCTAAAAGCGGGTTTTATGGAATCTTTATACATAATAGTTGTTTTCTCCCATGAATTTCCGCCATTCTTTGTAAAACCAATATTTCCGTTAGAACCTGCAAAATATACAGTTTCTGAATCTATTACTTGAATTGCTCTAATACTTGTACTCTCTATTTTATATTCTTTAATAGTAACTTTTTCTATATTTCTAGGTATATATTCTTGCTTACAAGAAATTAAAAAAAGGAAAGCAAAAATAATTACGATTATTCTTTTCATTTTTAATATTTTTATACGACTAAAGTAAACAAATCATAATAGATAATGAAGAAAGCATTGGTAATTTCTGGAGGTGGAAGTAAAGGCGCGTTTGCAGGTGGTGTTGCACAATACCTTATGAAAAATGAAGGAAATACATATGATTTGTTTTTAGGAACTTCTACAGGAAGTTTAATGGTTTCTCACTTAGCTTTAGGTATGTTAGATGAGTTAAAAGAATTATACACAAACGTAAATCAAGAAACCATTTTTAGTAACAATCCGTTTACAATTAAAAAAGTTGCTGGCGAAAAAATTATAAGCATCAACCATTTAAATACTTTTTGGAACTTCTTAAACGGTAGAAAAACTTTTGGAGAAAGTAAAAACTTAAGAAGCTTAATCAAAAATAAGATTACCAAAGAAATGTATGTTAAGATTAGAGCTGCCAACAAAGAAGTTGTGGTGACCGTTTCTAATTTAACGGCAAACCAAATTGAATATAAATCTATACAAGATTGTACTTACGAAGACTTTTGCGATTGGATTTGGGGTTCTTGCAACTACGTTCCTTTTATGAGTTTGTTAGAAAAAGATCATTGCCAATATGCAGATGGAGGTTTTGGTTCTTTGGTGCCAATTAGAGAAGCCATTTTAAGAGGAGCAACAGAAATTGATGCCATTATTCTAGAAACAGAAGTAACCCAAATAAACAGATTGCATTCTAAAAATCCGTTTTCTTTGCTGTTTGATGTCTTCGATTTTATGTTAACACACGTAGAAAGACACAATATTACCATTGGTAAATTGGCAGCTAACAACAAAAATGTAAAACTAAACTTATATTATACACCAACTGTTCTAACAACAAATTCATTGGTTTTTGATCAAAATTTAATGCGCAAATGGTGGAAATCTGGATTTAAATATGCCAAGTCTAAACGAGAAGAATTAATGAGTGAATTTAGACCAGATATTCTTACAGATCAAGAAATTGAAGAAGGAATAGAAGATGTAGAAAACTTGAATATTTAAGTTTTTTTTGAAGCTATTTCCTGCTTTTCGCACTCGCTTTTTTTCAAAAAAGAAAAAAGAGCTCAAACAAATGCTACAATCAGGGCTAGGCTTGTTTGCCAACTTTTTTTTAATTATTGAAGCATAAAACTATTTAAATAATAAAATCCAAAAAATATAGATTAAAGAATTTGAGTTAAAAATTCCGAATGAAGAAGAGGAAAATTCGAATAATCAAATGAGTTTATTGTAAAAAAAAAATCCAGCAAAAGCTGGATTTTATATTTTTAGAAGTTAATTAAAGTTTTATTTCTTTAAAACTTTAACATACATGTTGTTACTTGCAGGTGTTGCTAATTTAGAATTATAAATTTCAGAATATTCAACACTTTTTTGACTAAAATTCCCTTTAGATCCAGTAGAAATATAAGTAAGAGTTCTATCCAATAAAGGATCTGATCGTTCTCCTAAAACACCTAAATTACCATAATCTTCAGCTAATGCAATTCCTGGACTTGTAACCGAACCTGGTGTATAACCATTTGGATTATTTTGGCCGTTCTTGTTAGAAATTTCTAAAACAATGGGCTGCATTGCGTATCTATGATCTGGGTTTAAATTATTTCCATCTCTTTGTAAATCTTCAGAATCATATAATGTAATAGAACCTACTTGTTTACCAACAGTTTTTGTTCCAACTAGTTTCACATCAATATAAGCACTTAAAGCATTAATAACCAATTCTGATGCAGATGCAGTACTACCAGAAACAATAAAATAAACGCTATTTAAATTTAAACTATTAATATTTTCCTGTACAACTACATTACCATTTTGGTCGGTATTTTTAATTTCATCTGTAAAGTTATTTAAAAACCTATCCGCAGAAACAGCATCTTGTACTTTTTCATTCCAAATTTCTTTAGAATATAATTGTCCGTTAAATTGACCAGTTATCATACCTCCTAAATAGGTTGACGTTCTAACAGAACCACCACCATTGTAACGTAAATCTATAATTAATTCATCTACATTTGCAGCTTTAAAATTAGCAAAAGCGGCATTTAATTGCCTGTCATAAGTACTTGCAAATTGATTGTATAATAAATATCCTATTTTTTTATTTCCATCTGTAATCACTTTAGAAATTGCCACAGGATTTTCTTGAAGTTGAGTTTTATTTAAATTAACAGAAGTACCGTTAGAAATTGGATTCCCATTATTATAATCTGCAAACTCTGCTGTATAATTTGTAGAATTTCCAAACAATAAACTAGTGTAATTACTATCTGTTAATTGAGTTCCGTTAACTGCGTTAAAAAGCATTCCACGTTTTATTCCTTTAGCTGCAGCATCTGAATTTGGTATTACATAACGTACATAACCATAAATATTTACAGCACTATTATTATATCTTTTTAATCCAAACTCCATTCCGTTACTAACATTAATTCCTTGGAAAGAGTTTTCTAGTTCAATATAATCATCAACAATCCAAGAAAAACGATCTGCTGGTCTGTTTAACAAACTTTCAAAAACATTTTCTGGTGAAGAATAACCTCTAAAGTAAGTATATAACTCACTAAAAGTAGCAAATCTATTATCTGCTAAATCTGGAACATCTTTCTGCCATAAATAGTAAGCATTCATTCCATTCCAAATAAAATAATTGATATCATCATTTACAACTGGTTCAATGACATCTTCAGAATCACTTTTTGTACAAGATGCAATTAAAAGTAAAAAAGTTAGTATGCTTAATTGTATAATTTTTTTCATATTAATTGGTATTTGGTAAATTTTGTTTGATAAATACACCTTTATCAGTTTCTCTTTGTGCATTAATACTGTTATAAATAAACTCTAAATCGGAAGAATTACAAGTAGAACTACCAACATTACCGGTTGAAACATAATTTAAAACACGGTTTAAAATCGGGTCAGATGTTTCTCCAAAAACTCCTAAATTTAAAATATTCTCATTTGCACATAAATCTACGTTGGGTGTAAATCCGTTTTCATATGTTTCGTCGTTTTTATTTAGAAAACTTAACACAATAGGTTGTAAAGCTACAGTATGAGTTTCATTTCTATTAGCAAAATCGTAATCTTCAGAATTGTATAAAGTTATTGAACCAGTATTATTTCCGCTAGTAGAATTACCAATAACATGAACGTTTATATGAGGTCTTAAGCTATTAATTAATAATTCTATAGCAGAAGAACCTGTAAAATTATTTCCATTTAAAATAATATAAACATCCGATAAATTCAAGCTATTAATGTTTGCTGTTTTATTTAGCTTTAATGGAAACTTGGTTACCAAAGAATCTGGCTGATTTGCCAAAAACCAAGGTTGTGCTTTTGTATTCCATTCTTCTTTTATAACAACTTCATCTGTAAACTGCCCAGTTATCATAGCAGCAATTTGCGATATATTTTTAGCAAAACTTCCTCCACCAATATTATATCTTAAATCTAAAACTAATTCATTAACAGATTGATTTTTAAAACTTAAAAATGTCTCGTTTAAATCGTTTATGTAATTTCTAGAAAAATCATTATTATAAACTAAATAGCCAATATTGTTTGCTCCAGAAGTAAAAGTTTTTTCTAGAAAGATAGCCGAATGTTCATAATCTAATCTTTCTAAAGTAACTTGTTTAAGATTTGGTGTAACTGTAGTTCCATTAAAATCTGCCATTTCTAAAGTTAATGTTGCAGTTGTTGGATATAACAAATCTAAAAAATTATCTTTAGTTAATTGTATACCATTTACAGCATGAAAAAATTCACCTCTTTCAATATTTTTTGTAGTAGCATCAGAATTTGGTAAAATAAGAGAAACATATGCTAAAACATTATTCATGCTACCAGGTTCTGCTATTATTCCGAATTCCATTCCGTTAGTTAAAGAATTTCTTAAAGGAATTTCGTCTAAATTGGTGTAATCTTCAATTAAAGTCGATTTTGCATCCGTATTTATAAGCAAACTAGAAAACAGTGTGTTGTAATCTGGAAATCCACTTAGATAAGCATTTAATTCTTGATCAGAATTAAAACGCCTATCAGATAAATCTTCTATTTGATCTTGATGTAAATAGTATGCGTTTAAACCTTTCCAAACAAAATCATGAACAATTAAATTGTCTGGAACTTCATAATCTTTAGAACAATTAAAAAAAAATGAAGTTATAAAAAGAATTGCAGCTATTTTAAAAACGTTTTTCATGTATATTTTTATGAATCTTTATAGTAAAACTAACGCAATATAAATAGAAATAGTATTATTTTTAAAATATGTTGTAACAAAATATATTGTTGTTCGTCGTAATTATGTAAACCCGATAAAAAGAAAGATAAAAATTTAGAGTTTACAAAAATAATCAACCAAAGAAAATGAACCAATCAGACTTTTTAAAAGTGGTTTTACCGTTTAAAGATAAGGTCTTTCGTCTAGCAAAAAGATTGTTAGTTTCTAGAGAAGAAGCTGAAGATGCTACACAAGAACTCCTTTTTAAACTGTGGAAAAGCAAAGAAAAAATTGCTGATTATAAAAATGTTGAAGCTTTTGCTATGACCATGACAAAGAATTATTGTTATGACAGACTAAAATCTAAACAAGCAAGTAACTTAACATTAGTACATAGCAATTACAAAGAGAAAGAAACAGCTCTGGATAAGAAAATAGAACATCAAGACAGTGTAAACCAAGTACACCAATTGATAGAAAACTTACCAGAACAACAAAAAATTATTATTCAATTAAGAGACATTGAACAATATGATTTTGATGAGATCTGCAAAATGGTAGATATGAAACCAACTGCAGTTAGAGTAGCCTTGTCTAGAGCAAGAAAAACAATTAGAGAAGAATTAATTAAAAAACACAACTATGGAGTTAGCTAACATAGAAAAATTAGTAGAAAAATATTTAAACGCAGAAACTTCATTGCAAGAAGAAACAACCTTAAAAAACTATTTTAAAGAAGGTAATGTGGCACAGCACTTGCAAGAGTATTCATATATGTTTAATTATTTTGAAGCAGCAAAAGATGAAACGTTTACAAAAACCATTCAGTTAGAACCAAAGAAATCTAAAAAGAGAAACTTTAAATGGTTATCTGTAGCAGCGTCTATAATGCTTTTATTTAGTGTGTTTATCGGAAACGAACAATACAAAAAACACCAAGCAGAAAAGAAGTTTGAACAAGTAAGTAATGCTTTAAAGTTGTTATCTACCAATCTTCAAAAAGGAGAACAAGCAGTAGCAACTTTATACACATATGAAAACACAGTTAACAAAATATTAAAATAAACCAAGTAAAAGTTAAATAAACCAAGTAAACACAGAAATTATGAAAAAAATAATATTATTAATAGCGTTAATAGTTACTCCAATGGTAACAAGCGCACAGTCATTTTTCGATAAATTAGAAGATATGGATGGAGTAGATGTGGTAGTAGTTACCAAAGATGCTTTTGAAATGATCTCTAAATTCAAAAATGTAAAAATAGAAGATAATGAAACACTTAAGGTTTTTGAAATGATTCAAGAATTAAAAGAACTAAAAGTATTTTCTACAGACGATGCAGGTATTGCAAACCAAATGGATGTAATGGTAAAAACAGCCATTAAAACACAAAACTTAACAGAATTTATGCGTGTAAAAAGCGATGATTCTAGAGTTAAAATTTACATGAAAACTGGTAAAAACAAAGATTATGTTAGTGAAGTTTTAATGTTTGTAAAAGGTGTAAACAAAAAAACGAAAGAGGATGTAGATTCTGTAATCATTTCTTTAACAGGAAATATAGATATCAACAAATTGTCTGATTTAGCAGATACTTTTTCGAAAGACAAGAAAAATAAGTAAACTAGATTTATAAGTCGGGTTTTCTAAAAATCCGACTTTATTAAATCGTTAAAACCCATATCAAATGAAAAAATTAACCACAATATTCTCTCTAATCCTATTAGTTGCTTTTGCTACTTCTTGTAAAAATGAAAAATCTTTACAAAGTTATTTAGTAGACTCTAGTGCTAAAGAAGGTTTTATGACAGGAGATTTACCAGTTGGTTCTATGCTAACTGCTAAAGCAGATGTTTCTGACGAAGTAAAAGAAACCATAAAAAGCATTAAAAAAATTAATGTTGCTTTCTTACAAAAAACTGCAGATAATGATACTGCTTATGAAACTGAAAAAGCAAAATTAAAAAGCATTTTTGCAGATAATGACACTTACAAAACGTTAATGTCTATGAAAATGAAAGGAATGAATGTAAAACTTTATTATTCTGGCGATACAGAATCTATAGATGAAGTAATTGCTTTTGGTTATGGAAAAGAAGCTGGAGTAGGAGTTGCAAGGTTGTTAGGAGAAAACATGAATCCTGCAAAAATTATAGAGATGATGAACAGTGTAAACGTAGATGGAAATGGTTCTTCAATAAAACAATTTGCTAAAATGTTTAATGTAAAATAAATTTACAACCATATTTTTAAAAGCCACAATCTTATTTAGATTGTGGCTTTTTTTATTTGTTTTGGTATACTTTTTGAAATTAACTAGTCATTAACAGCTTCAACCTTTTTATTTCTTATTTTTGAAGCTTGAAGAAAATGATATTTATGAAGATTCAAAAAATCCTACTATTTCTTTTTGTAATGCTAGCAACTGTTAGTTTTTCGCAAAACTCTAATACTTATAGACCAGAAAGAGATAAAGTTCATGATTTAGTGCACACCAAATTAAAAGTCGATTTCAATTTTAGTGAAAAACAATTAAATGGAGAAGCTTGGGTAACTGCAAAACCTCATTTTTACGCTTCAAATACTTTTACTTTAGACGCAAAAAGTATGATTATTCATCAAGTTTCTATAAATAATAAAAAATTACCATACAATTATGATGATTTTCAGTTGTTAATAGAGTTACCTAAAGAATATAAAAGAGACGAAGAATTTACTATTTACATTAAATATACTGCAAGACCAGAAAAAGTAAAACAGCAAGGAAGCTTGGCAATTACAGATGCAAAAGGTTTGTATTTTATAAATGCAGATGGTGCAGATAAAAATAAGCCAACCCAAATTTGGACACAAGGTGAAACTGAAGCAAGTAGCTGTTGGTTTCCTACAATTGATTCCCCAAACCAGAAAACTACACAAGAAATTTATATTACAGTTCCAGATAAATTTAAAACACTTTCTAACGGAAAATTGGTCAATCAAACCAAAACCGGAACAAACAGAACAGATTACTGGAAATTAGACCAAAAACACGCACCTTACCTGTTTTTTATGGGAATTGGTGAATATGAAATCATTAAAGATTCTTACAAAAATATTCCTATTGATTATTATGTAGAAAAAGAATACGCACCTTATGCAAAAGATATTTTTGGTTTAACACCAGAAATGATGGGCTTTTTCTCTACGCTTTTAGGCGTAGATTATCCTTGGAACAAATACAGCCAAATTGTTGGTAGAGATTATGTTTCTGGTGCAATGGAAAACACAACTGCTGTAATTCATGGCGAAAAAGCATATCAAAAGCCAGGACAATTAATAGATAAAAATGTGCAAGAAAACACTATTGCACATGAACTGTTTCATCATTGGTTTGGTAATTTAGTAACATCAGAAAGTTGGTCTAACTTAACTTTAAATGAATCATTTGCAAATTATAGCGAGTATTTATGGAGAGAACATAAATACGGAAAGTTAGATGCAGATATGCATTTGTTTGAAGATGTGGAGGCGTATATGAATGGTCAGAATTTTGACAAGCATTTAGTACGTTTCAATTATGATGACAAAGAAGACATGTTTGATTTGGTTAGCTACAACAAAGGTGGAGCAATTTTACACATGTTGCGAAATTATTTAGGAGATAAAGCTTTCTTTGAAGGTTTAAAGACTTATTTAACCGAGTTTCAATACAAATCTACTGAAGCACATCAATTGCGTTTAATCTTTGAGAAAATAATTGGTAAAGATTTAAATTGGTTTTTTAATCAATGGTATTTTGGAGCTGGACATCCAAAAATTGAAATTTCTTACGATTACAACACCATTCAGAAAAAAGTAACTGTAAACATTATTCAATTACAAGCAGCAACGTTTAAATTTCCTTTTGCAATTGATATTTTCGAAGATGGTAAAAGAACTCGCCACACAGTTTTTGTAGATGGTAAAGATGCATCATTTACTTTTCCTTATATAAAACAACCAACATTAATTCAGGTTAATGCAGATGGAGTAGTTTTATGTGAAATTAATGAAAATAAGGTTTTAAGCGATTATATGTTTCAATTAAAAAATGCTGAAAACTTTGCACATAGAAAAGAAGCTTTGTTAGAAGTAGTAAAAAAACAAGATGACAAAGATGCTTTTAAAGCAGTAGTAGATGCAATGAACGATCCTTCTTACAAGATTAGAATTTTGGCGTTAGAAAATGTAGATTTAATAAATAAGTTTTCTAAAAAAGATGCCATTCAGAAAATAATGAAAATTGCAAATTCAGATAAAAAAACATTAGTACAAGCTGCTGCTATAGAAACATTAGGGAAACTTACAGATCCAGTATTAAAATCTGTATTTGTTAAAGAGTTAGAAAGCAAATCGTATGCAGTTCTTGGCAAGGCATTGGTTGCTGTTTATTATGTAGACAAACCTTTGGCTATAGCTAAATCTAAAGAATTACCAGATGAAGTAAGACAAATTTTAGCAGCGCCATTAACACGTATTTTTATTGAAGAACAAGATGAAAGTGAATTGCCATTTATAGCAAAAAATGTTTTATCTGGAATGTTTTTAACAGGAGATGATGCAACAAAAGTAATTTTTCAAAAAGCATTTAAACAGATTTCTGAAAGCAATAATTCGGAAGCCATACAAAATTTAGTAGATGATATGGTTGTTAAAGGAAACCAGTTTAAAAGTTTTAATTTCGATAAAGTTGTTATCAATTTAATGAGAACTATGATAAACGATCAGAAAAATAAAGAAACTAAAAATAGAGCTAGAAACACCGAAATTATTAAAGAAGCAATGGCAAAGTTGTTGTAGATTTATTTTTGAATATTCGCTAACGGTCTCTTTTTAATGTGCAGTAAATGACTTTATACGGTTACTATTCATTTTATATTATACTTAAAAAATAGTAGCGGTTTGGGTACTTACTCAAACCGCTATTGCTTATACAGATTATTGTAAAAACGTTTTTTAATTTTTATTTTAAATCACATAATATTCCGTAATCGTCTAAGAATTTTTTGATTTCATCACCTCTAAAAGGAAAATAATTTCCATCTTCTATTTTTTTAACAATCTCTGGACAATGTGATAGATTTCTTCCAGCGGTTCGTTTAAAGGGTTTCTGCTCATGCACAGATATAGAATAGATTTCACCTTCATATATATTATCTTTTTTTGATTGAATATAATATAGATGTTTTAAAAAAGGATTAACAGCCCTAAATAATCTAGCCTGCTCGTTTTCGTAAATCAATTCATACATCATATTATTTTTCAATAATATGTTTGGATTTTTTTTGATTACAAAAATTTTAAACGTATCAAGAACTTTATTTAATTTATCTGTTTGTTCATATAATCGTGTTGAATCTAACATTTTTCTTTTCTCAAGAAGTTCTTTCAGCTTAGTGATTGTGTTTTTATCATAAATCTCAACATATCTAAATTTTTCTACAGTCCAATCTTTAGTTGTTTCTTCTACTGGTTTTTCTTTTAAAAAAACAATTGATGAATAATCAACGGGATTAACAAAACCAAATCCTGTACCTATACTATCGTTAGAAGTTCTGTACATAAGTGGTTTAAAGTCCTTGGAATTTTGTTTTACATTTAAAACTCGATACCCAATTTGTGCTTGGGTATAAGAATTAAATAATAAAAAAAACATGATGAATGAATAATGGAATCTTTTCATTTTCTTATAATTATTTGTTTGAAAACACATACGAGAACGATAATCCTAGAGAATTTGCCGAGATTTTTTGGCCCATCTCCGATTTATAATCTAATATGGTGTAAGTAACAGCTACCCACTTGTAACCAATCTCAAATCTCGTTCCAAGTGTACCTTTAAAATCGATATCATCTACAAATCCATCTCCCTTTAATCTTACATTTTGATGAGACGTGATTCCAACACCTAATCTAAAGTCCTCCTTTATTACCCAATATGGCATTAGATGAATAGGTATTCTTGTCAAACGAATATTTGCATTGTCTGCAGCAGTTGTTGTGTATTTTATACCAATAGAGGCACGTAGCATAAAATTTTTCGTTTCTCGAAACTCAAACTGTCCTCCAAGGGTAAGAAATCCACCTTGACCAGCTCTCATCTTTTGATTATCACCATCTTCAAAAAAAACAGTTAAAATCTCGTCTCCTCCAAATTCTCCACCACCTTCAATCAGGAATTTAGCTATCAAAGGATTTTTGGTTTGTTGTGAATGAGCCTCTGAATAAATTAGCATTAGGCCCAAATTAAATAATAATAGTATTTTTTTCATTTAAGAATCATCTTTTTTATTTGATTTATATTCTAAACAAATTTAGATTATTTACTTATAGCTTTTACATAATTGTAGTAGTTAAATAAAATATTTTTTTGTTAAAATTTACACTTAAAACCATATTAATCAGTAAGTTAAATTTACATGTATTTTATTATATTTTTAATAAATTACTTATTGTTTTATAAATAAAAAATCAAAATTATTTGCGCAATAAGGTCTTTTTTTAAGAATTCGTCAGATTATATATTATGATGTTAGAAATAGTCTCTAAATTTTAAATAAAACAATTAAGATTAATAGGTTTATGACGACAAGAAATTCTTCTAGCGGAGGTACTTTTATCGTTAAATAATGAAAGAAAACTATTGAAGTGAGCTAATTTAAAGTTTCAGTTTAAAGGGTCCTGAATTTGACGTTGTAGGCTTTGTATTATTTTATATACAATCTAAAATTAATGAGTTCTTTATTCAAGATTTGTTATAATGTTTTTCAACATTTTCATGTTCACGTTTATTCAACTTTCTAATGTTTTATATAAGTAGTTAACTAAATTATTTTTTTAAGGAGAAAATCAACCGTTAAAATACCAATTAAAAAACACAAGTTAATTACTTCTTATACTCATCAAAAGTTCCATCAGAGTAAAAAACAACAATACGTTGTATTTTTTTTCCATCGGTTTCAGAATTCATATTTAATAATGATGGAGTAGAAGTAAAGTTCGTTTCTTCATTTTTAGGAAAACTTCCTGTTCCATTTAATAACCATTTAATATCTACGTTTGAAAATTCTGTAGTTACTTTTAAAATAAAATCTAAACTCGGTTTATTTCTTCCAGACAAAATATGAGAAATACTAGAACGTTGCACACCAACTTTATCTGCAAAAGTAGAGGCAGATAATTGCTCATATTCCATCACTTTTTTCAATCTATTTGTAAACTCATCACTGTTTATCATTGTAATCTTTTTATTTGTTACAAATGTAAAACAACTGTTTTAATGTACAATGTTAAAATTTATTTTCTTTAGAAAGAAACAAAAGATAATTAAACTAAAACTTTAAATAACAATTGTAAGTAACTTAAATTAAACTATTTAAATTATATTTATAAATAATATTGATATAATTTATTCTAGTTATCGTGTTTTATCAATCAGTAAAATTAATTTGTTTACAAAAGTAATATTTTTATCACAACTCAGAGTTTACATTTGTAACATGTAACCAATTTACAATTGTAACATTTTAGTTTGTTAACAAATGTGAATGCTGTATTTTTGACAAATATTATCAGCATAAAAAAAATGAAAATACTCACGCAAGAATTTTTAGAAAGCATTTTTAAGAAACAAACAGAAACTTCTCTTTTTGGAAAATGGATAACTTTTAACGACTTAAAAGATTTGTTTTCTAAATACGAAACTGTTTTTCAAGTTTCAGAAATTGGAACTTCCGAAGAAAATAGATCGATAATGCAATTAAAAATTGGTTCAGGAAAAAAGAAAATCTTGATTTGGTCTCAGATGCATGGAAATGAAAGTACAGGTACAAAAGCGGTTTTCGATTTATTTAATTGTTTTCTAAATGCTGATAAAAAGGAATTTACTAACATTTTAAAAGAATGCACATTGGTTTTTATACCAATGTTAAACCCTGATGGTTCTCAAGCATACACACGAGTGAACGCTAATAATATTGATTTAAACAGAGATGCTGTAGATAGAGTTGCCAAGGAAAGCAAACTATTAAGAAGCGTTTTAGAAAATTTTAATCCGCAATTTTGTTTCAATTTACATGATCAAAGAACAATATTTGGAGTAGAAGGGACTAAAAACCCAGCAACTATTTCTTTTTTAGCGCCTTCAGAAGAAGAAACTAGAGAAATTACTGAAGGCAGAAAGCAAACAATGAATGTAATAGTTGCTATGAATAAAATGTTACAGAACATTATTCCAAATTATGTTGGAAGATATACTGACGAATTTTACCCAACTGCAACAGGAGATAACTTTCAGAAATTGGGTTACAATACTATTTTAATAGAATCTGGCCATTATCCAAATGATTATAATAGAGAAGAATCTAGAAAATACACGTTCTATTCTTTGTTGCAAGGTATTCACCATATTGCAGAGTCAACAAATTTTAGTGATTTTGAAGAATATTTTACTATTCCTAATAATGATAAAATTTTCTACGATGTTATTCACAGATATAAAGATTCAAAAAACGCTAAAGCCTATCAATATGAAGACAAAATTATTGATAATCAGTTGGTTTCAAATTTAGTAGAAATTGAAGAAAATGACTTAAATTCCAAAATCGGACACAACGAAATCGTTTTCGATAGCAATAATTATTAGATATTTCTCACTTTTCATCTTGTTTAATTAAATTAAATTCATAAATTTGCATTGTTAAATGAATAATACGCAAAAAATGAAAAAATTTATTTTAGATGAAATCGATCATCAAATTCTAGACATTTTAATAGAGAATGCAAGAACTCCATTTACAGACATTGCAAAGCAACTTTTAGTATCTGCTGGAACAATTCACGTTCGTGTTAAAAAAATGGAAGATGAAGGTATTATTCAAGGTTCTACACTTACATTAAATTACGAAAAAATGGGTTATTCTTTTATAGCGCATGTTGGTGTATTTTTAGAAAAAACTTCTATGACACAAGCTGTTATTGAGAATTTAAGAAAAATACCAAACGTAACTGTTGCTTATGTAACTGCTGGTAAATACAATATTTTCTGTAAAGTAAGAGCAAAAGGAACTAATGATGCAAAAGACATTATCTATGCAATTGATGAAGTTCCTGGAGTAAATAGAACAGAAACAATGATTGCTTTAGAAGAAAGTATCAACGATAAAAAGAGAATGATGCACGCAATTTTTAAAGAATTGTAGTATTTATTGCCTTAATAAAATAGTTAAAAATCCTTATCATTAAAATGATAAGGATTTTTTTATGGATTATACTTCTTTATGATTATGTTTGTTAAGATTCCGAAATTAACAATATATGTCATCAAAAATTGAATTTAATGTAAATTCTATCTCAAATGAAACGTTGTTTCAATTATATAAAAGCATGTTAAAACCTCGTTTAATCGAGGAAAAAATGCTAATTCTATTAAGACAAGGAAAAATTTCTAAATGGTTTTCTGGTATTGGACAAGAAGCAATTGCAGTTGGTGTAACTTCTGTATTAGAAAAAGACGAATATATTTTGCCAATGCATAGAAATCTTGGTGTTTTTACTACTAGAGAAATTCCTTTACATAGACTGTTTTCTCAATGGCAAGGAAAAATGAACGGCTTTACAAAAGGTAGAGATAGAAGTTTTCATTTTGGTACGCAAGAATACAATATTGTTGGAATGATTTCTCATTTAGGCCCACAAATGGGAATTGCAGACGGAATTGCATTAGCCAACAAGCTCAAAAATAACAATAAAATTTGCGCAGTTTTTACTGGAGAAGGAGGGACAAGTGAAGGTGATTTTCATGAAGCTTTAAATGTGGCTTCTGTTTGGAGTTTACCTGTTTTATTTTGTGTAGAAAATAATGGCTATGGTTTATCTACACCAAGTTCAGAGCAATTTAATTGTAAAAACATTGCAGATAAAGGAGCTGGTTACGGAATGGAAAGCCATATTATAGATGGCAATAATATTCTAGAAGTATACTCTAAAGTAGATGAAATTGCAAAAAGTGTTCGTAAAAACCCAAGACCTGTTTTAATTGAGTTTAAAACCTTTAGAATGCGTGGCCATGAAGAAGCTAGTGGCACAAAATATGTTCCACAAGATTTATTAGATTATTGGGGCGCAAAAGATCCTTTAGAAAATTATCAAGCATTTTTAAAGTCAGAAGGAATACTAACTGAAGAAATAGAAGTTTCTTTAAAAGAAGAAATTATACAAGAAATAAACGAGCATTTACAACTGGCTTATGATGAAGAGAAAATTACACCGAATTTAGAAACAGAATTGAATGATGTATACAAAAACCATCAATACAAAGCAATTTTACCAGCTACAGAAAAGAAGAATATTCGTTTAATTGATGCCGTTTCAGAAGGATTAAGACAATCCATGGAAAAATATGATGATTTGGTAATCATGGGACAAGATGTTGCTGAATATGGTGGTGTTTTTAAAATAACTGATGGTTTTGTAGAAAAGTTCGGAAAAGAACGTGTTAGAAATACACCAATTTGTGAATCTGCAATTGTTTCTGCAGCGTATGGTTTATCAGTAAACGGAATGAAAGCTGTTGTAGAAATGCAATTTGCAGATTTTGTTTCATCTGGTTTTAACCCGATTGTAAACTTATTAGCAAAATCTCATTATAGATGGAATGAAAATGCAGATGTTGTGGTACGAATGCCTTGTGGAGCAGGAGTTGGCGCAGGACCTTTTCATAGCCAAACAAATGAAGCTTGGTTTACAAAAACCCCAGGTTTAAAAGTGGTGTACCCAGCATTTCCACAAGATGCAAAAGGTTTGTTGATTGAAGCGATTAATGACCCAAATCCGGTTTTATTTTTCGAACATAAAGCTCTGTACAGATCAGTGTATCAAGATGTTTCTGAAAACTATTTTACAACAGAAATAGGAAAAGCTACACTTTTAAAAGAAGGAAATGAAGTTACAATAATTAGTTACGGAGCAGGAATTCACTGGGCTTTAGAATCTTTAGAGAAAAACGCTGCTATTTCTGCCGATTTAATCGATTTAAGAACCTTACAACCTTTAGATGCAGAAACTATTTATAAATCAGTAAAAAAGACAGGAAGGGCAATTATTGTACAAGAAGATTCGTTATTTGGTGGAATTGCAAGCGATATTTCTGCATTAATAACAGAGAATTGTTTCGAGTTTTTAGACGCACCAGTAAAAAGATTGGCAAGTATAGAAACGCCAATTCCTTTTGAACCTAATCTAGAAAAACAATATTTAGCAAAAAATAAGTTAGAAAAGTCTATTTTAGAATTGATTGCTTATTAAAAAAATACTATTTTTAGTCCTTTAAAATATAAAAATGAACAACAAACAGATCATCTTCAAAAAAAGACCACAAGGAACTCCAGATTCAGATACTTGGCAATTAGAAAACAATCCTGTTCCAGCCTTAGAAGAAGGAGAAATTTTAATTGAACAACATTATATTTCTTTAGACCCAGCAATGCGTGGTTGGATGAATGACACAAAATCTTACATTCCACCAATTGCAATAGATGCTGTCATGAGATCTGGTTCTATTGGTAAAGTAATTCAAAATAATGGAAACCCTAAATTCGAGATTGGAGACTGTGTTACAAGTTGGGGTGGTGTGCAGCAGTATGCAATTACTAATGGAGATGGTTGGTATAAAGTTGACGAAAAATTAGCGCCAATGCCAATGTATTTAGGTACTTTAGGTATGCCAGGTATGACAGCCTATTTCGGAATTAAAGAAGTTGGTAAAATTAAAGAAGGAGATATTGTGTTGGTTTCTGGTGCAGCAGGAGCAGTAGGTTCTATTGTTGGACAAATTGCCAAAATAAAAGGCTGTACTGTAATTGGTATTGCTGGTGGAAAAGAAAAGTGCGATTATATTAAAAACGAATTAGGTTTCGATGATGCAATCGACTATAAATCAGAAAATATTTATTCAGCACTAAAAAAGAAATGTCCTAAAGGAGTTGATGTTTATTTTGATAATGTTGGTGGTGTAATTTTAGATGCAGCTTTAAGCAAATTAAGAATGCATGCAAGAGTCGTTATTTGTGGTGCAATATCTCAATATAACAAAAAAGCTAAAATTGATGGACCAAGCAATTATTTATCGCTTTTAGTAACACGTTCTACCATGCAAGGAATGGTTGTTATGGATTATACCAAAGATTTTGCGACAGCCGCAAAACAAATGGGTGAGTGGTTGCAACAAGGAAAACTAAAGTCTAGAGAAGACGTCTATGAAGGAATTGAAAACTTCCAAGAAACCTACAACAGATTATTTTCTGGAGACAAAAACGGAAAATTAGTTCTAAAGGTAATAGAATAGTGGAATTAGAGCATTTTTTTCAATGTCCACATTGTTGGGAAGAAATTTCTATGATTTTAGATGCGAGCGTACGTCAACAAACTTATATAGAAGATTGTGAGGTTTGCTGTAATCCTATTGAAGTAAGACCTGCTTTTGAAGATGGAGAATTGGTTTCTTTCGATTCCCAATCTATAGAGCAGTAGTTTTTTTTGAAGCTATTTCCTGCTTTCCACTATATCTTTTCCTCATACTTCAGAAAAGGATGCCGTTTCAATCAGGGCTAAACTTGTTTGTAAGCTTTAGTTATTCATAAAACTAATGATTTATATATATGAGAAATGACAAATTAACATTTAAGCCAAGTATTAAGTCAGTAACTTTTGGAATTGTTGGAATCATATTTTTTGGAGCATTTACTTTTATAATGTTGTCTAATAAATGGACAGTTAATGAGGAAACAAATGAAATAGTTGGCTCTATTATTATGTGGATTATAACTCTAATTTTTCTTTTCTTTACTTTAAGTAATTTAGTTTGGCTACTCAATACTAAAATTATTAAACTCAATTCTAGAGAGTTACAAATAATTAAACCTTTGATTTTTTTATATAAGTCAATCTACATTAAAGATATTAAAAAGGTTTATCAAAAAAAATATAAAATTAAATCATCGTTTAAAGGTCAATCTTTAAATGTTTATGATGGACTAAAAACAATTGTTGTTCTTAAAAATGAAAAAGAAATCTATATAAACTCTTTTGATACAATTGATTATAATAAATTTAATAGAGCCATAAAACAACTAATTTCATCAAAAAGCAATAATGAATTCGAACCTGAAGACATTTCTACATTAAATAAATGGAACGGCGTTGGTTGGTTGGTATTTGCAATTTTTACAGCTTTAATAATTATTTGGGCTTTTATAATAAAACCAAGAACCTAAATAAACCTTATACACATAGTAAAATTAGTAAAAATGGAGCATTTTCCATTGCTATTTAATCTAAAGGATTTTCCCAAGAAAACTCTTCAAACAAAGTAACCCAGTCTTTTGGAAAAGAAGCTTTTAAAACTAGTTTTTCAGCTGAAAAAGGATGAGTAAATTCGAGTTTTCCAGCATGTAAAAACATCTTTTCACAACCAAAATTTTCTTCGAACATGATATTGTGATTCTTATCTCCATATTTTGGATCGCCAATTAAAGGATGACTAATTTTATTAGCATGCACTCTTAATTGATGCATTCTTCCTGTTTTTGGTAACAATTCTACCAAACTATAACGTGAAGAATCATAAGGTTTTACAGGAATTTCTAACGTAACTTTTGCTAACGTTTTTAAATGCGTTTCTGCTTCTTTATGCACATTTGCATCTCTTCCTTTTACTGGTGAATCTATAATTTTAGATTCTGGAGAATGGCCACGTACAATTCCATAATAGGTTTTCTGAATCTCTTGTGCAGTAAATAATTCTTGAAATTTAGAAACGTATTCTTTTTCTTTTGCTAATAAGATAATTCCAGATGTTTTTCTATCCAATCTATGAATAGGATATACTTTTATACCTTTTTCCTCAAAAATTGATTGTAGAAGAGAAGTTTCATCTGCAACATTTCTAGAATGATGTGCATGATGTACCAACATATTATTTGGCTTACTAACGCATAAGATATATTCATCTTCAAAAACTACAGTTACACTCATTTTTGTTTTTTAGGATTCAAAAATACTGTTTAATTTGTGATAAGTTTATATATTTTTTAAAACGAATTTTGTAAATTTAGTAAGTTATTAATCAGTAAAATACCATATTATGAGAATAGCAATTTTATCTCTTTTAGTAGTTTTTATGAGTTGTGGAACTTCTAAAAGCACAGCAACAGCATCAGAAATTAATAATTTAAAGCAAATGGTAGCTAATAAAAGAATAGAAGCTTCTTTTGATTGGGCAAGACCTTTGGGAATTAATAATGTAAGAGGTTTAGAGAATTTAATACCACCAGGAAGCACTATAAATAATATAAACTTATCAGGTAATGCTAACTTTTTTAGAATTAAAGGAGATAGTATTCATATGGATTTACCTTATTATGGAACCCAGCAATTATCTACTGGCTATAATTCTGATGGGGGAGTTAAGTTTGAAGGAAAAATTAAGAAAGAAGAATCCTTTTACGATGCAAACAAAGGAGCTTATATTTTAAAATATTCTTTAGATGCTAAAAAAGAAAATTACGGAGTTACCCTAACACTGTATGCTAATAATAAAAGCATTTTAGACTTAAATAGCAGTCATAGAACTAATATAAATTATACTGGAAACTGGAAAGAATTAAAGGAAACTTCTAAATAATGTTTTAGTGTAATTAATTATGCTGTTTTCTTTTCATTTACAAAGTTTAAATATTGAATTAGTAGTAATGAAATCAATCCGCAAACAAAAAAACCAATAAATAGTGGCAGAGCAGTAGTCTCTAAAAAACCACCAATATAAGTTGCAATGGGTACTGCCATAATTGTAGAGACAAAACCATTAATAGCTGCTCCAATACCAGCAATATGTCCAATAGGTTGCATAGCTAATGCTCTTGTATTACCAAACAAAAAGCCAATTGCAAAAAATTGTATCCAAAAGAAAGCTACTAAAACATAAATACTAGGGTTACTTTCTCCGGTATACAATGCTATATAAACAATAGGAACTAATGTAAAAACAATGGTAAAAATTTTTACTAATTTAAACATGCCAAATTTTACAACTAAAGTTCCGTTTAAAAAAGTTGCAAAACCAACACCAATTGCTAAACCTGCAAAAATAAATGGAAACTCTTCTTTTAAGCTATATTGTTGTTCAAAAATTAATTGACTTGCACTTAAATACACCATAAAAGAACCTGTAATAAAACCAGAAAATAACGTAAATATGATAGCGTCTTTGTGTTTTACAAATTCTTTAATGCCATTTACAAAAAGTGTGAACTTAAATTTCTTTTTATTTTCTGGTTTTAATGTTTCTGGCTGTCTTTTCCAAAGCCAAATCATGACAAAAAAACCAAATAACAACTGACTGTAAAAGATAGATTTCCAGCCATATAAGTCTAACATTATTTTACCAATTGCTGGTGCAACAACGGGTACCAAAATAAAAATAGCCACTACAAAAGACATTACTTTTGCCATGTAATTTCCACTAAAACGATCTCTAACCATTGCTATACTTATGGTTCTTGGTGCAGAAAGACCAATACCTTGTAAAATTCTACCAACAATCATCATTTCTAAATTGGTGGCAAAAACACAAACCAAACTAGCAAGGGTAAAAATTATAAAACCTACATAAATAACAGGTTTTCTACCAAAACTATCAGATAAAGGTCCAGAGATAAGTTGTCCAAAGCCCAAGCCTAAAAAAATCATAGTTATTAACAACTGATTATTCTGTGGATCAATAACATTCATGGAAGCACTAATGTCTGTAATTGCAGGTAATAAAGCATCAATAGACAAGGCAACTAAAGACATTAAAGATGCCATTATTATTATAAATTCTAACTCCGATTTTTGTTTAATTTCCATGGGAACAAAAGTAGGTTTTTAGGGAGTATCCTTGTTGTAGTTTCTAAACTATTTACAAAAAAAAAGAGTTGCAAAATGCAACTCTTTTTATATAAGTTATATAGGTAAAATTATTCTCTACCTATTTGATCAATTACAAGATCATTTCCTTCTCCTTTCGGGTTTGGCCCCCATTTGTTCTCTCCATTCTCACTATCTGTACATAAAAGAACTAATAACCAAATAGTACCAATTAATGGTATTATAGCAATTAAATACCACCAACCACTTTTACCAATATCATGTAATCTTCTAACAGCAACTGCCAAACCAGGAATAAATGTTGCTAAACCAAATAAAACATAAATCCATCCATAAGGAATTTCTGGTGAGAAAGATAATCCTAACACAGAATCAAGAATCATCGCTACAATTGCAAAAATCATTTGAAATAAGACAAACATCCAATATTCTTTCCTTCTTGCTCTTCCTTTAAAATCTGCGTAATGTTCTTTTACTACTTTTAAATACCAATTCATTTTTTTTAATTTAGTTAGTTAATATTGATGCGAAAATAATTAAATTATCTAGAAAAGTCCTCTTGATTTTAATTCTAAATATTTATTAATTGTAGCTCCTGTTAAATCTTCTGGTTTTGTAAGAACAGATTGTATGCCGTATTTCTTTAGCTCGTTTACAATTCTTTTCTTTTCATACATAAACTTTTCTGCAATAATTGTATCATAAACATCTTCAATATTTTCTACTTTTAAGTTTGTTAAGGCATCTAATTCAGTGTTTTTAAAGAAAACTACCAGTACTAAATGATTCTTTGCCAAAGCGCGTAAATAGGGTAGTTGTCTATTTAAACCATCCATTGTTTCGAAATTTGTATAGAGTATTAATAAACTTCTGTGTGTAATTTTTCTTTTTACAACTGCATATAAAGTACTAAAATCAGATTCGGAAAAGTCGGTTTTTATATTGTGTAATGCTTCAGAAATTAAGCTCATTTGCGAATTTCTTTTCTCTGCAACTACCCAATCTTCTAATTTGGTAGAAAAAGACAACATACCTGCTTTATCTTGCTTTCTTAACACCACATTACTAATTGCCAATGTTGCATTTACAGCATAATCTAACAAGGTTAAATCGTTGAATTGCATTTGCATTGCTCTTCCTTTATCAATAATAGCATAAACTGGTTGCGATTTTTCTTCTACGTATTGATTGATCATTAATTGATTTCTCTTTGCTGTAGCTTTCCAATTTAGTGTTCGAATATCATCTCCTGAAACATATTCTTTAATCTGTTCGAATTCTAACGAATGTCCGATTCTTCTAATTTTCTTGGTTCCGTGAGAAACTGAATTATTGGTAAAAGCTTTAAAATCGAATTCTCTTAATTTTAAAAAAGAAGGATAACATTTTATTTCTTTTGCTTCGCCTAAAACATATTTTTTAGTTGCCAATTGTAGGGGAGAACTTGCATATACATTGATGTTACCAAAGTTATAAACACCTCTTTCTGTTGGTTTTAAATTGTAATGTATGGTTTTCTTTTCTTTTGATGGCAGCGTAATATCATACTTAAAATCTCTTTTTTGAAACTGATAAGGAAACTCCTCTATAATTGATAAGTGTGCATTAAATCCGTATGAATTTGATAATAATAACGTTATTTTATTGGCATCACCATTAGACAACCTTTCTGGCAATATACGTTCTACTTCAATAGCTTCTTTAGCATTGTAAAGAATAAAAATGTCTACAAATACTAAAGTAACCAAGATAAATAACAACACTTTAGAAACCTCAAAAAAGATGGGCACAAAAAAACCTACTACAAATAATAGCGCAATTATGGCTAAAATGTAGAAGAATCTGTTATTTAAGAATAAGGTGTTGTATAAATGTTTCAAGAAAAATAATTATTTGTGTAATTGTGTAACTGTTTAATTGTTTAAATGTCTGACTGCAAACTGCGACCGTAACTGTTGACTTATTTTACAGTATAATTGTTTAATTGTTTGAGTGTATGACTGTTTATCTGAAAGTGAGATTGCTTCGTGCCTCGCAATGACACACAGACTGTAAACCGCTGACTGAACACTGCCAACTAATTTTACCTAGGGATCTCCACAGCTTCAATAATTTGTTCAATAATTTGTTTGCTGGTTAAACCTTCCATTTCTCTTTCTGGTGTTACAATTACTCTGTGTTGTAAAACAGGGATTGTTGCTCTTTTAATATCTTCTGGAGTCACAAAATCTCTTCCTTCAATTGCTGCAAAGGCTTTAGAAGCGCTTAAAATGGCAATACTTGCTCTTGGTGAAGCGCCTAAATATAAAAAGGAATTAGAACGTGTGTTTACTACAATATTTGCAATGTATTTTAGCAAGTTTTGTTCGATGCTTATTTTCTTTATCAAACTTCTAAATTCGATAATTTTAGATCCTTTTATTACTTGTTCAATCTTACCTATTTTGGTAGTATCTTCTAATGCTTGTTCTCGCATTATAATTTCTAATTCTTCTTCAGCATTCGGATAATCGATATTTATTTTGAATAGAAAACGATCTAATTGTGCTTCTGGCAATCTGTAAGTTCCTTCTTGCTCAATTGGGTTTTGTGTTGCTAAAACTACAAATGGTTCTTCCATTTTATAGGTATTACCATCTATAGTAACCTGTTTTTCTTCCATAACTTCAAACATGGCAGCTTGTGTTTTTGCTGGCGCTCTGTTAATTTCATCAATAAGGATCATGTTCGAGAAAATAGGGCCTTTCTTAAACTCAAATTCCGATGTTTGTAAATTATAAACAGAGGTTCCCAAAATATCTGAAGGCATTAAATCTGGCGTAAACTGAATTCTACTAAAATCGACATCAATAGTTCTAGACAGTAATTTTGCTGTAATTGTTTTTGCGACTCCAGGAACTCCCTCAATTAAAACATGTCCGTTTGCTAAAAGCGATACAATTAACAAATCCATCATGTCTTTTTGTCCTACAATTACCTTTTGTAACTGTTGTTTTATTTTAAAAACACTTTCTTGTAATTCAGACAAATCTATTCTGTTTGTAAACTCAATATTTTCTGATGTTTGTTCGTTGTTTTCTGTTTCCATATCTATTTGTTAAAGAAATTATCTATCATTTTATGCAATACAATTAGCTCTTCTTCAGAACAATCGTCTTTCTTATTTAAAGCAATAATTGTATGTATTAAGTACTTTGTTTTTTGCAGTTCATTTCCAGATTTTGCTGCTAATTTTTCTATAAAACTGCTATTTAAACTAGCTGTATTAATTAAATATTTTGTTCTTACTTTTTCTAGGAAAAAGGCTATTTTCTTATCCACTAAATTCTTATGATCTTGCTCTTTTAAATACAAATTGGCAATGGTTTGTGTAAATGCCACGGTTGTATTTTTTAAAGGTTCTTTTATAGGAATAGGACGTTGTTTTCTTCTTGCATTAAAAAGCATAAAAAGCAATACTCCCGCTAATGAAACAAATAAAAACCAAGTAAGTGTTTTGTGTTCTAAAAAGAATTTAAAAACGGAATTATTATCGTCTTTTTTATTGGCAAACTTGCTCGATTTTATATGTGGGTCCCATAAAATACTTTTATTAGACACGTAAGAAAGTACATTTGCTGCATAGGCCTCCTTGCCATTTAGCATATTATAATTGGTAAAAACAACAGGGTTGGTGTGTAAATACAGAGCTCCTTTACCATGATAAACTTTAATAAAATTAGGTACTTGTTCGCCATCTATTTTTGTGGTTCCTAATACAATTGTGCTGTTTTCATTATACTCTAGAAAATAATGTCTGCGAATATTCCTATCAAAATTATACGTTTTATTTGCAAATTGGTTGTTTTCTAAAGTAAATTCTCCTTTTAGTTCTCTTAATTCTGCAACTGTAGATGCGTTTTTGTCTAAGTTGTTTGTAGTAAAACCAAGCTTTTCTTTTAAAGAATCGCTAAAATAATTTACTGCTATAAATGCATCATTTCCATTGTGTATAAACCTTAACAGATTGTCAATTCCATCATCTGTAAGTTTGTAGGCACTATTTTTTATACAGATATAGCTTCCATAATCTGCTCTTTCATTATAATTATGAAATAAGTAGTCGTATATATTTTCGTTTAATAAAACTACTTTTTCGGTTTCTAACAGCGTTGTTGCTTCGTTATAGATTATATAATTACCAAACGGACTTTTCTCTTTCTCTTTGTAGTTTTCATTCCAATTGGTTTCATTACAGCTCACCAACTGCAATAGAACCAATAAAAAGGCAAGTGTTTTTATGTTTATAAATCTTTTCAAATATTCGATTTTAAAAAGGATTTGTACTTGTGTTCTACCGCATGAAATTTACTTGCGTCCACAGGAAATTCTCCATACCAAACATAAGAATAGACGTATGACAGATAAGAAAACTGTTTTCTAGTCTCTGTATTTTCAATCTCGAAAAGGTATTCTGAATTGGTTTTGTCTTTATGATAATCAATCAACTTTTTAGTAGAAAGCGCTTTTAAAACGGACAAATAATAGTAACGTATTGCCAACCTATATTCTTGTTTGGCAATGGCATCTTTTAATAAAGCCTCTAAATCTACTTCGTGAATGTCTTCATCTTCAAAAACTAGTTTTTCTGAAGTAATTTTCTTGTTTTTCTTAAAGTTCCAAAAGCCAACTTCGGTTCCTAAAAAGGTTTTTAGAATGATAAAGATGATGATTCCTCCTAACAAATAAGGAAAAACATTGGTCATAAAAGCCATAAAAGCTAACAGTAAAGCACTGTCATTAGGAGAAGTCTTTTTTTCTTCTACACTTTCTGTATACGTAAACTCTTTATCTGTGTACTTTTCCTTTAAATTGTCTTTAAATGTTCTTTTAGCAACAAAATCGGTGTTTTTATTATAAACAATGGTATCGCTAGCTATTTCAATAATTTCTGTCTTTTCTTCTTGAGAAAATATGGTGAGGGTAGCAAACATCAGAAAAAAACAAAAGAATAGGTTTCTCATTATCTTAATTGATGTTTTCTTGCCACTTTAAATGGCAGAATTAAATAATAATAACTAATAGATATTAAACTAACACCAATAATTAAAAAACAGAGTATGGTAGGCATTATATTAGAATAACGCGTAATGTAGCCTTCTAAAATTGCAGCCACTAAGGTAAACGGAATGGTACTAATAAAGATATAAAAAGCTTCTCTAATGCCTATTTTAAATGACTGAATTCGTTTTAACGTTCCTGGAAATAAAATACTAGCACCAATAATATAACCCGCAGCTGCTTCTATAATCATGCTAAAGATTTCGTAGGTTCCGTGAATCCAGATTCCTTTAATACTATCAAAAAAGCTATTATGCTGATAAAAGAATGCTTGAAAAACGGCTACCATAATGGCATTGTAAATAATATAGAAAGCAGTTCCTATTCCCAAAAAAAGTCCTGATAAAAACATGTTTAAACCCACTCTTTGGTTGTTATCGTAAATTCCTATAAAGGTTCCCCAGTTACTTCCGCCTTTGTAAATTGCCATAGCATCGCCACTTTCTATGTTTTCTAAAGTAGTGTCTACATAATTGTTTCCTAAAATCTGACGCGCAAAAGCATCATCATTAAAAGTAGAGAGCAGTCCTATAAAAAAACAACAAAAGAAAACAATAAACGAGAGGTAAATGTATTTTTTGTATTTGTAGCAGAGTAGTGGTACTTGGTCAAAAAAGAAGTAGAGTAGTGGGTTCTTGTCTTTTCTTTTAGAATGATATACCTTATCAAAACTCGTCTTGGCAAGCTTATTTAGGTATACTGTAACTTTACTTTTTGGGTAATACGTTTGTGCATATACAAGGTCGTTCATGATCTTGATATGCAGATTGGCGATGTCATCTGGACTTTTTTTCTCTTTATTTGTAAATCCTTGTTCGAATTCGAGCCATTTTTCTTTATTTTGCTTTATAAAAGCGACCTCTCTCATTAAGAGCGAATTTAAACATTGTATGAAAAGACTGCAAATTAAAACTGCACAAAATGTAAACATTAATTTTGCCCTTGCAAACGTTGGGCAAAGACTGCTAGCATTTATAATAGACAACATCTTAAAATTTGCATATCTGTATTTTGTAATTAAAGTTTTCAACTTTACACTTATTCAGGCTGCCTTTGGTGATGATAATTGGACGCTAAAAGCCATCGATATTCTAATCTTTTTACCCATAACGTTCTATTCTTTGTATTCAGAGATTTTAATGAACGGACAAACCATTGGTAAGAAGTTCATGAAAATAAAAGTTATTAATGTAGATGGTTTTAAACCTTCTATTACAGATTATGTAATGCGTTGGTTTCTGCGTATTGTAGACTTTAACCTCTTTATGCTCATCTTTGTTTATGTGGCATCTTTAGGTTTAGATGGTAGAGAAGAATTGTTGTGGCTTTTATTTTTATTTGGCAAATTATTAGGGTTCCTGTTAATTGTTTTCACCAATAAAAACCAACGTTTTGGAGATATTATAGCAAATACCGTTGTTATTTATTTAAAAGACGAAGTTAAGTTCTCTGAAACCATATTAGAAAATCTTTCTAATGAATATGTACCTACGTATCCAAATGTTATCAAATTGTCTGATAACGATGCACGAATTATTAAAGAAACCTTTAAAAACGCTGCCAAATTTGATGATTATAAGACACTTATAAAACTGCGCACTAAAATATTAGAAGTTACAGGTATTATTTCTAAACACAACAGCGATAAAGATTTTATAGATACAGTGTTAAAGGATTATAACTTTTATACACAAAATATGTAATCCGATTTTAGAAATACCTTTATTTGAGTATATCACATTTTAAGGCTTTATAAATCCTATATTCATAAATATTAGCATTTTATGGGGTTTATTTTTATTTTATTTAAACAGACTTTTTCTAACAAGCATAGTATATTTAAAAAACTTAAAATAGCATTAAAATATACGTATGTTTTCAACAATTTCAACCCAAACAGTAACACAACCAGAACTTATTAGCGCCATAGATACCATTTGGGTAGCGCTCTGTGCAGCCATTATCTTTTTTATGGAAGGTGGTTTTGCCTTATTAGAAGCAGGTTTTGTAAGATCTAAAAATGCCATGAGTATTATTGCCAAAGTAATTATAGATGTGGTCTTTGGTGGACTTGCATTTTATGCTGTTGGCTTTGGTATTGCTTACGGAAATTCAAACGGATGGTTTGCTTTTGATGTTGGTATTACTACAGAAGATTTAGGGTTAGGATTAACCGTTTCTAATAAATTATTTTGGTTCATTCAATTAGGTTTTGCCATTGCATCTATTTCTATTGTATCTGGTGCCGTTGCAGAAAGAATGAAAATGTGGAGTTATGCCATCTTTGTGGTGGTGTTTTGTACCATAATGTACCCACTTGTTGCCAACTGGGTTTGGAACCCTAATGGATGGTTAGCTGTAAGAGGTTTTAACGATTTTGCAGGTTCTGCAGCCGTACATGCCATGGGAGGTTTTGCAGCGTTAGCAGCAGCCATTGTATTAGGCCCAAGAATAGGTAAGTACCAAGCCAATGGAGAAGCAAATGCGATTCCTGGTCATAATTTACCTTTAGCGGCCGTTGGTGCCTTTATTTTATGGTTTGGTTGGTTTGCCTTTAATCCAGGTTCCACTTTAGGTGCCGTTGGTAATTGGGAACTGATTGGAACCGTTGCTACCAATACCTTTTTAGCATCTGCAGCAGGAGGGATGGCTACCATGTTTTATACGTATTTTAGATACGGACAAATAGATATTACCATGACCATTAATGGTGTTTTGGCTGGTTTGGTTGCCATAACAGCAGGTTGTAATGTAGTAGATGCCAATGCTGCCATTATTATTGGTTTAATTGCAGGTGTTTTGGTAGATGTTGCCGTTTTATATATTGATAAATTAAAGATTGATGATCCTGTGGGAGCTATTGCTGTACATGGTGTTAACGGTTTATTTGGTGCTTTGGCTGTTGGTTTATTTGCCACAGAAGGAGGTTTATTCTTTGGAGGTGGAGCAGCCATGCTAGGTACACAAGCCTTGGGTGTATTTGTAATTGGCGCTTTTTCTTTTACGGTTACGTTTATTTTGATGAAAATCTTACAGAAAACAATCGGAATTAGAATCTCTAAACAGGAAGAATCTGCAGGAATAGATGCCGTTTCATTTGGTGTTGAAGCATATTCAACTTTTGAGTAATTTTTTAATTAATTTAGACAAACGAACAACATGAAAAAAATAGAAGCAATTATAAGACCCTCAAAATTAAAAGCAGTTCAATTAGGTTTAAAAGCTGCAGGAATTCCTTGTAACACAGTAATTCCTGTAAAGGGAACTGGTTTGCAAAAAACGTATACAGAACGTTATCGTGGTACAGAACAATCGATGATCATGAAAACACGAATCATGATTATTTGTGTGGTTAGTGACGCTAATTTAGAAACTTGTTTAGATGTTATTCTAGATAACGCATCTGAAGGCTTGGTTGGCGATGGTAAGATTTTTGTTTACCATGTAGAAGACGCTATAAGAATAAGAACAAGAACTAGAGGTATAGAAGCTATTAAATAAGAGGTTACCATATTAAAAAGAGTGTATATTTTATATACTCTTAAAAACTCTATTTAACATAATATAAATTATAGTACAGTTGTAATTATCTGATTTAAATTTATTTAAAGCACCTGATTAACATATTAAATTTAATTGTAATATATAAAACTATCATTCTTTCCTGTAATAAAAATGTTCCAAGTCATCGCGAGGAACGAAGCAATCCCACGCAACAGTACGGAACATAAGAGTAAACAGTCATAAGAGCGTAAAAAGATCCGTAAACAAGTTTAAATAAACAGCAGAAAACCCAACAAACAGATTGCTTCGTGCCTCGCAATGACGCGTTTTAAAAAGCTACCCAGCCATTAAAATTACAAGTCATTGCGAGGAACAAAGCAATCCCACGCAACGCATGAGCTAAATAATAGTTTCTCTTTCGAAAAGACAGATTATTCTAAATGCTTTTTTAAATGATTGAATACACTGATGGTTAATGGAATAAAAAGAAACCCACCAATTATAAATACGATAAACGCTTTTTGCAAACCAAAATACGCCGCTAAATAGCCAATTAAAGGTGGCCCTAAAAACATGCCCACTGTAGAATAAGTTCCTATGATGGAAATAACGATTCCTGTTGAATATTTTTTTGCTTTTCCTGCCAATATAAAGGTCATAGGAAACAGCCCAGAAACTCCTATACCTACCAAACAAAACCCTATTAATGCAGGCCAGAATTCAGGAATTAATATCGCTATTGAAACTCCAGTCATTATTAAAATGGAACTTAAAAAATATAATTTTTTCATTCCGAAATAATCAATTAGGCTGTCTATTGTTAATCTATACATAGACATGCAAATCATAAAAAGTAAATATCCGTAGGTAAAAACTTCTTCTTTTACCACATCTTTAAAGTAAACGCCATTCCAATCGTACATACCACCTTCACAAATGGCCGCAAGAAATACCATAAAGCCTAATAGCATAATGTATTTGTTTGGCTTTTCTAACTTAAATTTATTGCCTCCTTTGGCCTTGTCGTTTTTTATTAAATACGGGTATGCAATAAAAATAGTAAGCAATGTAAATACAGCAACTATTAAAAAATGGACTTGTATAGAAATGTTTAGTTTCAGCATTAAGGTGGTAAATAAAACACCTACTACTCCACCAATACTCCATAAACCATGAAAAGCACCAACAATCCGTTTTTCAAATTTTTCTTGTAAAGAAATAGATTGTGTGTTTATAGAAATGTTTAAGATTCTTAAACTTACCGCAAATAGAAACAAGGCAAAAATAAGTAAGGGCAAACTTGTTGCAAAACCAATTAATAAAAGCGATATGGCAAAAAACACATAGGCAAATTGTTGTGGTAATCTACTATCGTATTTTGACACCAACCAACCAGAAAGCGGAATACCAATAACTGCACTTGCTGGCAGTATCATGAGCATGTTTCCTAATTGCTCTTCACTAAAATTAAAATTGTCTTTTATAGTAGGTATTCTAGATGCCCAAGAAGAAAAACAAATACCAGACAGTAAAAAATAAGTGGAAAGTGAAATTCGTTGTAAACTTCTTTCTTGCATTCGTAATTATATTTGAAGGCAAAAATAATTCTTTTGTTGTTTTAGAAGGTCTTTTAGTTGAATTATTACAATAAAAAACTTTCTTTAAATCATGGGTGTATTGTTGGTTGTTTGCATTTAACATCAGATATCATATCGATAGCTATTATGTTAAAAGATATTACGGTAATTTAACTTTAACTTTTTAATAAAAATAAAATCAATTAATTTTTCGATGTCTTTTATATCTGTAATTCTCACATAATAATCTCCAAATTCTTCTTGCTGATTAGGTTTGTTAAAATCAAGACGTAAAGTTTCTATACCTTTGGTAATATATTCTTGATTTGCTCTAAAATAAAGGGTTATTGAGGACTTACCAAGATATACCGAAAATGGTTGTTTTACTTTAGCACCAAAAATAGGTTCTAAACTATTGTCTTTTAGATATAAACGAACAACGTTTTTATTGTTTTTCAATTTAAATTTAATATCCAACCAATTATTGTTGTCAATAATTTTCAATAATTCAAAAGCTAATGCTAGTGATGTTATTTCTTTTTCCATTAATGCTAATGTTATGTAAGTATAATTACCCAGTTATTTCTTTGCAAACTTTCTTGTAGATATTAAAGAACTATGTACCTGCAAAAAATGCTGCCAAGTTCTCACTCTGCGCCAACACCTTGTCTGCTTCCATTTTTGCGACATCTGGTGGATACCCATATCGCATTAAAATCTTCTTAACTGTTAGTCTTAATTTTGCCCTTACATCGTCACGCTTACTCCAATCTACAGTGGCATTGTTTCTAACTACCTCAACAATGGTATGGATTAAGTCTTTCATTTTATCATCGTCTAAAAAGCTAGTCGATTCATTTTGTGATAACACACTGTAAAAAGCATATTCTTCAGGAGTTAAGCCTAAATCCACACTTTTTTGGTCCTCTAATCGCATATCTTTAGCAATAGCAGACAATTCTGCTAATACTTGCGCCGAATCTATTTGATTGTTGTGATAACGCTTTACAACCGATGCTAACATATCTGAAAAGCGTTTCCCTTGTGCTATGTTCTTTGTTTTTCGAACACGCACCTCATCTGCTAACAACTTTTTAAGTAACTCAAAGGCTACGTTTTTTTGTTGCATATTTTTTACTTCTAACAAAAACTCATCAGATAAAATGCCAACTGAAGGTGCTTTTATACCTGCAGCTTCAAAAACATCTATAACACCTTCACTTGATAACGCATCGTCTACAATTTGCTTAATTGCCGATTCTACTTCATAATCGGACTTTGTAGTATTGCCTGTAAACTTATTTATTCTTGCTTTTACAGCTTGAAAAAACGCCACTTCATCTTTAATGTTATCTGCTTGCGGACTAGGAATAGACATAGCAAACAACTTAGATAATATGGTTACTTCTTTTATAAATCTATTTTTTAAGTCTTCTGTTTGCAACACAAAGTTTTGTGCTCCTAATAAAATTTGTAGTTTTCTATTTGTTTCTGCTTTAAAATATGATATATAATCGTAGCCATGTAAAATTTGTGCTACCACTTCAAACTTTTCTAACATGCCTGCAATGGCTTCTTTAATATCTACAATTGGGGTACCTTCTCCTCCACTTTGTAAATACGTAACCATAGCGTTTCGTAAATCTTGACCAATACCAATATAATCTACAATTAATCCTCCTGGTTTATCTTTATACACTCTATTTACTCGTGCAATGGCTTGCATTAAGTTGGCACCTTGCATTTTTTTATCAATATACATGGTATGTAAATTGGGTGCATCAAAACCTGTTAGCCACATGTCTCTAACAATTACCATTTGTAATGGGTCGTTTGGGTCTTTTATACGTGCTGCTAATACTTTACGTTGAGACTTTGTAGTGTGATGCGGTTGCAAAATCGCTTCATCATCACTGGTACTTGTCATAATCACTTTTATTGCGCCTTTGTCTAAATCTTCATGATGCCAATCTGGACGTAAAGCAATAATCTCATTATAGAGTTTTGCACAAATTTTACGACTCATGCTTACAATCATCGCCTTGCCTTCAAAGACTTCTTGTCTTGCTTCAAAGTGTGTGACTAAATCGGCTGCGATATCTTTTAATCTATCGTCTTTACCAACTATTTTTTCTATGGCTGCACTCTTGGTTTTGGCTTTTTCTATTTGTTCTTCGGTAGCACCTTCTATTTCATCTATTTGTGCATCTATAGATTTGGTAACTTCTTCGTTGAGTTTAATTTTTACTAAACGCGACTCGTAACTAATGGGTACTGTTGCGCCATCATCTACTGCTTGTTTTATATCATATACATCTATGTATTCCCCAAAAACGGCTGGTGTAGATTTATCTTCTTTTTCAATAGGTGTTCCTGTAAAACCAATATAAGAAGCTTTTGGCAACGCATCGCGTAAATACTTAGCGTTACCATATCTAATTTCCGAACCCTCTTCTACTTCTACCACACGTGCTTTAAAACCATATTGACTTCTGTGTGCTTCGTCTGCAACCACAACAATATTGGTTCTTTCTGATAATGTATCAAATACATTGCCTTCTTCTGGTGAAAACTTTTGAATGGTTGTAAAAATAACACCACCTCCAGACACATTTAATAACTCTTTTATATGATTTCTATTTTGCGCTTGTACAGGCGTTTGACGTAACAACTCTTTACAATTGCCAAACGTACCAAACAATTGGTCGTCTAAATCGTTTCTATCTGTTAAAACCACAATAGTAGGATTCTCCATTTGTGGATGCGTTACTATTTGTCCTGAGTAAAATACCATAGATAATGATTTACCAGAACCTTGCGTATGCCAAACCACACCAACTTTACGGTCGCCTTCTTTAGCGTCTGTTGCTCTTATGGTTTGTGTTACTGCTTTTTGTACTGCGTAATATTGATGATAAGTTGCCACCTTTTTAATTTTTACCTGAAAAATTAATCCTGTTTTATCATCCTTTTTTTCTTCTTGCTCAAAAACCGTACAGTAGCGAATTAACTCTACCAAGGTTTTTTTATTAAGCATGTATTCGGTTAATATTTGTAGTTCTGTTCTTGGGTCGTTAATTATTGCTTTTGGTGCTTTCCATCTTAAAAAACGAGAAAAAGGCGCAGAAACACTAGAAGTTCCTGCTTCTATACCATCGCTAATTACACAAATACTATTGTAATAAAAGATGCTTGGTACTGCTGTTTTATAATTTTGTATTTGTTGATACGCTTTTCTAACCGTTGCATTCTCGTCTGTGGCATTTTTAAGTTCTACAAATACTAATGGCAAACCGTTAACATAAATAACAACATCAAAACGCTTCTCATTATTGTTTTCTTTTACTACTAATTGATTCACTACCCAAAACTGGTTGTTTTGTGGCTGCCCCACATCTAGCAGTTTTACATTAATCCCTTTTGTTCTGCCTTCTTTGTTATACTCTACTGTTACACCATTGGTTAGCAAGGTATGGAAACGCTCGTTGTTTTCCATTAAGTCTTGCGTACCAAGGTTTACAATTTTTTGATAGGCTTCTACACGTGCCGATTCTGGTACGTCTGGATTTAAATGACGTAACGCATTTTTTAGTTGTTGCTCTAACAACACAGATTCAAAACCTTCACGTTGTGGGAACTCACTATAAGGTGCAATGTCTGGACCGTAATAATAGGTGTAGCCTTGACCAATTAATTGGTCAATGAATGCTTGTTCTATGGTGTTTTCTGAGAGTTTAGTCATTTTAAGACAGATTCTAATTAGGGTTCAGGGTTTAATGTATCAGCATTCCATTTTAATGGATTGTTGACAATATAATTGGATATATTTTGATGAGATTTTTCATTTCGGATAATGTGTTCCCAATAATTACGTTGCCATAATTTGCCATCAAAACGTTGCCAATTGTTATTTTTTACGTTGCGTATGTATTGGTTGGTTGTCATGGTTTTAAACCATTGCACCACCACATGTAGGGGCGAACCTATGTGTTCGCCCATAATAGGAACGTGTTCGCCCATATTAGAATTAGGGCAGACACGTAGGTCTGCCCCTACGCCAATATTATGAATAATGGCATGGAAATGATTGGGCATTACCACGTGGGTACCGCATTTTATATCATCAAATTTGTTTTCTAATTCGTAATACCATTGTTCTATCATTTTTCCTGCATCGTTTAAATGCAAAACCCCATTGGTTATTTTGCCAAAAAAACAATGTCTATTTTGTGTGCAAATGGTAATAAAATACAATCCTTTTTGGGCATAATCGTACCCTTTTAATCTTATAGAGTTACGTTTATATTTCTTTGGATTATTACTATACATTCTATTTTATTTACTTCTTAAACCCATTAACTCGTATCTCACCACGCATTAACTTTGGTAATAAAGCATCTCTGGTTTTTGTTAAGGTTTGGATTTGTTTTGAGTTACTTAAAATTTTATCAAAAATAGGTTTGATTAATTTATCAAAATCTGTTAAAGCTTTATTTGAAGGAATAACAGTTTCATAGAATCTTAATATATCAGTTTTTAAATTCACAAATACACTTCCACTTCCTTGTTGCACAAGTGTTGGTCTAATATGAAGAAAAAGTAAATAAAGATATTCATTAGAAACTATAGAACTTGGAAAATGCATCCAACCATCATGTACACATGTATCAACAGCTAAAAATTTTGGCATTCCTGGTGTTGCACTATTGGATAATACTAAATCTCCTGCTTTTTTTAAGGTTGTTTTTTTTAATCCTTCAATTTTAATATGTTCCTTTATCTCAAAAATAAAAGGAGAATCTGTAGCTGTAGCATCAGATATTTTCAACCATCTATATCCAGAATCTGAAATATAATCTTTAATTGGTCTTGGAGAACCACCACGCTTTATTTCTGTTAAATTTCCAATTGTACCAATTTTCCAACCCTCAGGCAGTTCATCACCAATTTGATATTTACCAAACCACTCTTTAAAAATAGTTTGTGCGGTTTGCTCTAAAGTTTGGTTTTGTGCGCGTAGGTTTTCTATTTTATCATCAAAAGCGGTTAAAACCTTGGCTATGGCTTTTTGTTCTTCAAGTGGTGGAATATTTAATTCAAAACCTAATAGGACATTAATTTGCATGTTAGGCTGAGTAGAAGTTCCATAAGCTATGGACTGAACATATCTATCAAATAATTTCGATTCAATTATTTTATACAAAAACTTATAATCACATTTTTCATTTACACGAAGTCTTATTAGTCCATTATTAAATACTGATTTTAAATTTTCAGAAACTAAATAATTAACTCCAATAGTATTTCCTGTTCTAGCTATTAGAATATCTCCTGTTAAAAGTTGAAATCGTTTATAATTTTTTTCTTCTACTTTAGTATTTCCCCAATTCTCATATTTCTTTTTTTGAGAGGCATCTTGAATTCGAAAACATTTTATGCCTGTTTCTTGTTCAACAATTGGAGCTCGTTTAATAGCATCTAATCCTGTATTAGCAGAAATAACAATTTCAGCCAAAGTAGTTTCAATCCAACCATCAGGTAATTTATCATCTATACTACTCATAACTTAAACCCAATATTAGCCAGTTGTGTTTTAATTTCTTGGTTTAAGGCTTCCTCTTCTTGCATTTGTTGTTGCAAGGTGGTGGTTAGGTCTGCCATTTTGGTTTCAAATGGGATGCCATCGTCTTCCTCGTCTGGTATGCCCACATAACGTCCTGGTGTTAGTACGTGGTTGTGTTTGCGTATGTCTTCTAGGGTTGCAGATTTGCAGTAGCCTTTTATGTCGTTATAGGCAGTTTCATTTTGAGATTGCTTCGTTCCTCGCAATGACGGATCGTTTGCAATGACGGTTTTCCAGTTGTGGTAGGTTTGTGTTATTTTTTGGATATCGCCTAATCCATTGTCGTGGTAGTTTCCTTTTTTGGTGTCGTTGTCACTATCTGAAAAATCTCTGTGTACTCGGTCTTTTAGATAGCCCATTTCTGAGGCATCAATAAATAAGACTTCGTTAGTATTTGTTCTTCCTCTACGTAAAAACCAAATACAAGCAGGAATACCTGTGTTGTAAAATAGTTGTTTTGGTAAGGCTACAATACACTCTACCAAGCCAGCTTCTACTAGGTTTTTACGTATGTCTCCTTCGCCAGAAGTGTTAGAACTTAAAGAGCCATTGGCTAAAACGGTTGCCATAACCCCTCTTGGTGATAAATGGTAGAGCATGTGTTGCATCCACCCAAAATTGGCATTTCCATTTGGTGGTGTGCCATATTGCCAACGTGCATCGTCTTGTAAGATGTCTATTCCCCATTCTTTTTGGTTAAATGGTGGATTGGCTATTACAAAATCTGCTTTTAAATCGGGGTGTGCATCTTTTAAAAACGAGCCCTCTGTATTCCAAGCTACAAACTTGCTATTAATGTTACGTATGGCAAGGTTCATTCTAGAGAGTTTCCAAGTGGTTTGGTTACTTTCTTGTCCGTAAACCGTAATATCTTTTATGTTACCAGAGTGTGCGGTTACAAATTTCTCAGACATGATAAACATACCACCAGAACCCGAAGCAGGATCGTAAATACGCCCTTTGTAAGGTTCTATCATTTCTACCATTAGCTTTACAATGGCTTTTGGTGTGTAGAATTGTCCTCCTTTTTTACCTTCTGCATTAGCAAATTCTCCTAAAAAGTACTCGTACACACGACCAAACAAGTCTTTTGAGTTTTCATTTTCGGCTTGTAACTCGGTATTCGATATTAAATCGATGAGTTCGCCTAAAGCGGTTTTGTCTAGATTTGCTTTACCATACACTTGAGGTAAAACATTTTTTAATTCTTTATTTTCTTTTTCTACCGCTTCCATGGCTTCGTCTATAGTTTGACCAATAATAGGCAACTTTGATTGTGCATGTATGTGAGACCAACGTGCTAATTTGGGTACAAAAAAGGTGTTTTCTGCAATATATTCGTCTCTATCTTCTGCATCTGAATATTCATCTTTTACTAATTTTTGATATAATTCATCAAAAGATTCGGATATGTATTTTAAAAAGATAAGCCCAAGTACTACGTGTTTGTACTCTGCTGCGTCTATATTTTTACGCAATTTATCTGCTGCTTTGAACAAGTCTTGCTCAAAGGTGTTTTTAGTTTTTGCCATAAAGGTTGGTTACAATTTTTTTTAAGAATTAAATGTAAGTATCTTTTAGAGAATATTAAAGAAAATTTACAAACAAATGTATTTGTAGGATACGTTGTACTCTTTTTAATTTGTTTTGGTCCCATTGACCATCATCACCCTTCCCACCACTCTCCTTCGGGATTCCTCCCAAAAAAGTCCATTTTTTAAAAAAAGCCCCTACCCGCACCCGAACAAACCCCGAACCAAACCCGAACAAAACCCTATAAAAATTGGATTTGTGGGTCAGCATGTGTCAGGGTGTGTCAGAAGAGGTCAGCATGTGTCACAAGAGGTCAGTATGTGTCAGAACAGGTCAGCATGTGTCAGAACCGTTCACTTTGTGTCAATACGTGTCAATACGTGTCAGTACGTGTCAACTGTTTGGTTTTATGGTTTTTAGCTCCTATGTTTGGGGTCTATTAATCATAAAAAATAAAATTATGGCAACATTTGAAAAAGGTATTCTTGGCGGATTTTCTGGCAAGGTAGGAAACGTAGTAGGCTCTCGATGGAGAGGGAAAAACGTAATGCGTAGTTTACCACAGCGTGGTAATTATACGGCTACAGAAAAACAGGAAGAACAACGACAAAAATTTAAGGTCGTTATTGGGTTTTTAAGTCCTATTGTAGACGTGTTAAGCAACTATTTTGGGTCTCCACAAGGCGATAAATCACGTTCTAACTTGGCAACTTCTTACCATTTGAAAAACGCAGTGGTTAGTACCCCACAAGGCATGGTAATGGATTATGCCAAAGTATTAATTAGCAAAGGCGATTTAAGAGGTATTGATGGTGGTACGGTGGCAGCAGCTGCTGGACAAGTACTAAACTTTAGTTGGCAAGACAATAGCGGCCAAGGAAAAGCCACAGCAACAGACAAATTAATGGTGGTGGTCTATGCACCCGACTTAAACTTGTTTTACACCAATATGGCAGCAGCCACTAGAGATGCCACCACGGCAAGTGTAACACTGCCTAATTTTATGGCAAGTTTTGAGGTGGAAGTTTGGGCTTCTTTTAGCAAACCAGGAACCAATTTTGCAGCGATAAGTACCTACATGGGTGCTGCCACCGTACTGTAAAAGAAGGTGGTTTAAAAACGTAAAACTAAAATAAGTTTGTTTTGAACGTGTTGGCAGATAACAATACAAATGTTAGCTGTGATCACGTTTTTTTTAGTGCTTATTTGTCTCGATGTTTGTTAAAAATAACAGTAAACGGTAAGTTGTTAGATTCCGACTTACTAATATTGCTAAGTGCCTTATGCATAAACACCTTGTTTAATAAGTGTCTAGGATAGATAGGAATTCGACCTAATTTAAAATTGGGGATGTTGTGTTTTTTGCGTAATCGGTATAAGGTACTGCGGCTCACGTTTAAATGTTTCATGACTTCTTCTGTTGTAAGCCATTCTTCTTTTTTTAATAACTGGGCATCAAAATCTAAATGCGTGTTTTGTAATGCTGGTTGATTCTTTTTTTCATTTTTCATAATCGCTTTTTCTTAACAACATACTCGGTTGACATAGAGTATATTAACCCTAAATATAATTATTTTTTATAAAGTATTGTTTTTCAGATGTAAAAAAGTAGTGCAATTCAGGTATAAATACGGGGTTATATTATTTAGATACTTAAGGAAGAAAAGAGGGTTTTAATAGCGTTTAGAAAAACGACTAGCAGATTGCTTTTACTTCATTCCTAGCAACAGGCTAAAGCCTCGCAATGACAAGTGCAGAGTAAGTGATTGCAGGGGAAAGTTCAATAAAAAAACTCCAAACCGACCTACTATAATTTTAGTAGTAATTCAAAAGAAACGAAACGGCAAGTGTCCAAAGAGCTTTAGCGGTCTGGACACGATAGTGTAGATTCTTGTAGAATTCAATAAAATTATAGCAAGTCTAGATTTTTGTTTCTTTTCATCAATGGAAAAGAAAATAAGAAAAAAAAGAGTAAGAACACTTGAGTAAGAGCGCATGAGTGTGTAAACAAGTTTAAATAAAATGTAGAAAAACCAACAAACAGATTGCTTTTGCTTCGTTTCTCGCAACAGGCTAAAGCCTCGCAATGACGAGTGTTAATTTGATTTGTCGTTATTACGAGCGCATGAATGTCATTACGAGGTAAAGTTCAATAAAAAACTCCAAACCGACCTACTATAATTTTAGTAGCAATTCAAAAGAAACGAAACGGCAAGTGTCCAAAGAGCTTTAGCGGTCTGGACACGATAGTGTAGGTTCTTGTAGAATTCAATAAAATTATAGCAAGTCTAGATTTTTGTTTCTTTTCATCAATGGAAAAGAAAATAAGAAAAAGAAAAAAAGAGTAAAAACACATGAGTAAGAGCACAAAAACAAGTTTTAATAAAACATAGAAAACCCAACAAACAGCTTGCTTTTGCTTCGTTTCTCACAACAGGCTAAAGCCTCGCAATGACGAGTGTTAATTTGATTTGTCGTTATGACGAGCGCATGAATGTCATTACGAGGTAAAGTTCAATAAAAAAACTCCAAACCGACCTACTATAATTTTAGTAGCAATTCAAAAGAAACGAAACGGCAAGTGTCCAAAGAGCTTTAGCGGTCTGGACACGATAGTGTGGGTTCATGTAGAATTCAATAAAATTATAGCAAGTCTAGATTTTTGTTTCTTTTCATCAATGGAAAAGAAAATAAGAAAAAAAAAAGAGTAAGAACAGTTGAGTAAAAGCGCAAAAACAAGTTTTAATAAAACATAGAAAACTCAACAAACAGATTGCTTCATGCCTCGCAACGACGAGTGTTAATTTGATTTGTCGTTATTACGAGCGCATGAATGTCATTACGAGGTAAAGTTCAATAAAAAACTCCAAACCGACCTACTATAATTTTAGTAGCAATTCAAAAGAAACGAAACGGCAAGTGTCCAAAGAGCTTTAGCGGTCTGGACACGATAGTGTAGATTCTTGTAGAATTCAATAAAATTATAGCAAGTCTAGATTTTTGGTTAGCTCACGCGTTTATATTTTAAAGTGTTCATGAATCTCTAAAAAGTCGATTTCTTTTCATCAATGGAAAAGAAAATAAGAAAAAAAAAGAGTAAGAACAGTTGAGTAAAAGCGCAAAAACAAGTTTTAATAAAACATAGAAAACTCAACAAGCAGATTGCTTTTTACCTCGCAATGATTCCTACCTTCTCCTACCCCCAGAATACGTCATGGCTTCTCCCTTACCAAATCCGTAGCTAATACCCAATGTAATAAAGCGTCCACGTTGTCCAAAACTATAAGTTTCAAAAGTAGCTTGGGTTACAAATTGCTCTGAAATTCTTGAAGCAAACAAATCTCTAACCCCTAAATTTACAATGGCTTTTCCTTTAAATATTTTTTTACGCACCCCAAGATCTAGAAAAGCATAACCGGTAGTGGTTCCTTGTACAGTTTTAAAACCAGATTGGTAATTTCCTGTTAGTTCTACATCAATATCTGCAGGAAGTCCTATTTTAGAACCCAATCTAGACGACCATTGGTTTCCAGAAAAATCAAAAACTTGTGTTTCAAAAGTACCCACTCTATCAAAATAATTCAAGTTGAAATCTCCTGTAATTGTCAGCCAGTTACTAGCTCTGTATTTTCCATTAGTTTCAAAACCAATTGCCGAATTGGTACCAATATTTTGTGGTGTAGTTATGGTTACATTATTTACATACGTAAAAACACGCTCTACCATATCTGTTGTAAATTTATGATACAGACTAGAACTTAAAGTAGCTTTGCCTATTTTATAAATGCTTGTCAGCTCGTAAGAATCCGTAAATTCTGGTTGTAAATTGGGGTTACCAACACGTATGTTAAAGTTGTTTCTAATATTAAAAAACGGATTCAAATCCCATAATCTTGGTCTAAAAATACGTTTAGAATAGCCGGCTTGCAAAGAAAAGTTCTCTCCTACTTTGTAGGATGTGTGCAAGGTTGGAAAGAAGTTGGTAAAATTCTGTTCGTTAGATTCATTGGTGTTTGTTAAAAGCGTTTTTAAATTGGTTTGCTCTACCCTTACCCCTACTTTTATGCCCCATTTTTCTTTTTCAAAAGCCCCAGTTGCATAGGCACCAAAAACCTTTTGATTGTATTCGAAATTGTTGGTTAAATCGTTATTTACTTCATAGCCGTTATTGGTTAACTCGCTCACTTCATAATCATTTCCTACATCATTAATTACATATTGTGCACCCGTTTCTAAGGTATAGGTATCAGAAATTGGGTTTGTATAATCTACTTTGTACGTGTAGTCTGCTTGTATAAAATCTGTGGCTGTTTTTTGATCGCTATCGCTATCAGCACCAGCAATGGTGGTGTTTGTAAAATGAGATGACAAGTCTTTTCCGAAAAAACGTCCTAAAACGCTTAACAATAAAGTATGATCTTCATGGTCTTTAAATTGCTTCTTATAATTCAGTTCGTAGCTATACTTAGGGTTGGTAGCGTCTGTAATTTCATTTCTTTCCCAACTAGAAATTAGGCTATTGTTAGCATCAAAATAGTTGAAATTGGTTTTAGAAGGTTGCTTTTCAATTTCATAGGCAAAATTACCCGATAACGTTAGTACGTTTAAATCGTTAATATGGTAATCTGTACCTAATGTTATGTTGTAAAAGGTTTCATTTCTATATTCTGTACCCTCACTAAAAATAACCTCGTTATTGGTTAAGTTTCTATTAATAGCTTCAGCATCTTTTGGTAACGATCTATATCCAGCTCCTAATTGTGCAAATAAATTGAAGTTTTCTGTTCTTCTGTTTAGGCTTAACCCTATACTATGATTGTCTGGAGTACCCGTATTTACAGAAACGGAACCATTCCACCCTTTTTTTTCTTCTTTCTTTAAAATAATGTTTAAAATACCAGCAGTTCCCGAAGCTTCGTATTTTGCAGACGGATTTGTAATAATCTCAATACTCTCTATCATATCTGCAGTAATGGTACCAAGCGCATTGCTAGATTCATCTGCCAAAACCGATGGCTTGCCATTGATTAATATTTGTACACCAGAACTCCCTCTAAGACTTATTTCGCCTTCCATACTTACATTTACAGAAGGCACATTATTTAGCACTTCTAAAGCACTTGCTCCTGTACTACTAATATCTGCACCCACATTAAAAACGCGTTTGTCTAATTTAAAAGTGGTTTTAGAAATTTCTCCAGTAACAACCACCTCATCTAAAGACTGACTGTCTGTAATAAGAATAATTTTTCCTAAATCTATCTTTCCGTTTATCGTCTTAAACTCCTTTATGGTTTTAGTTTCAAAGCCCATAAAACTTATCTCTATATAAAAATTGGTTTTAGAAGTAGCCATGCTAAACTTTCCAGATTCATCTGAAGTTGTACCTGCAATAATTTTATGAGAACTTGTATCGTTTATTACCACAGTTGCATAAGGAATCGGTTGTGAAGTTGTATCTTCAATTAAGGTACCAGTAATCTTAATAAGATTGTCTTGGGCAATTGTATAACTGCTAATAAATAATAAAATATAAAGCGATAGTGTATTTTTAAGGCGTAATTTCATTTGATAATATAGGATAAAATCGATGTCTGTTTTTCTTTTTTAAGAGGAAGCAATATACTACAAAATCAGAATACAATAGAAGATCTTAATGAAAGGTTTAATAAGTATTCTATGCATGTTCCTACGCTCCTATTTACTTTTTAAACAATACACCTTTTAAACTTTTCTGATGAGGTTTATAGAACCTGCTTTTTGTTATAAAAAGAGAAAAAACAGGGTTTTGTATGGTTCATGTATAGACGCATTATGCCATAATACAGCTTAAAACATTTAAGTTTGTAGAAATTAAAAAGAAACCTTCTATAAAAATTTTTATAGACTTTAAACAAAAGATATATGCATAAAAATAATAAAATTAGAAATAGTATACTGTTGTTTTTATGTACGTTTTTTATAGGTAATAGCGCTCATTTTATAGCACAAACCATAAGAATAAATGAAGTAGTTTCTTCTAATACTGTGCATGCAGATGAAGATGGAGATTATTCTGATTGGTTTGAAATTCATAATTATGGCAACCAAGAGGTTTCAATGAATGCTTGGTCTTTAACAGATGATGCAAACGACCTTACACAATGGACTTTACCAGACATTACATTAGCACCAAATGAGTATTTATTTTTATGGGCTTCATCTAAAAATCGTACTGAAATTAAGTTTCCTAGAACACTTATAAATCAAGGAGATACATTTAACTACCTAATTCCTACATCTGAACCTGACTCTAATTGGAAAAACTCAAATTTTGATGATGCAAATTGGTCTTCTGGTATTTCTGGATTTGGCTATAATGATGGAGATGATGCTACAATAATACCCAATGGTACCCAGGCTATCTATTTAAGGAAAAAGTTTGTCATTCATAATTTAGCTACGGTTTCTTCAATAATTTTAGATATAGATTATGACGATGCTTTTGTGGCCTATATAAATGGACATGAAGTTGCTAGGGCAAATATCAATGGTACACCACCTGCCTATAATTCTACTACAATTACAGACCATGAAGCACAAATGTATACAGGAGGAATTCCTGAAAGGTTTGTGATATCCGATTTTAATTCCTTTTTAACTGAAGGCGAAAATATTTTAAGTATCCAAGCACACAATATCAGTGCTAGTTCATCAGATTTTACAATAATCCCTTTCTTATCTGCCGTTTTTACAAGTCCCAATAATTTGGGAATTGAACCACCAACAATTTTAAATTTAACAAAGAGTCATTTTCATACAAACTTTAAAATATCATCAAGTTCAGAAACCCTAATACTAGCAAATGCTGCTGGTACTATTGTGAATCAAATAACAGCAGAGAACCTTCCTACAAATACATCCATTGGTATTTCTAAAACTTCAGGAGATATTGTAAGTTATATAGAAACAACACCAGGTTTAGAGAATTCTAGTCAAGAATTTTTAGGCAGTGTACAAAATGAAGTCACTTTTTCTCATGATAGTGGCGTTATAAATTCAGCTATTTCTTTAGTTTTATCTGGTACAACTTCCCAGCAAGTTATAAGATATACCATTAATGGAGATACACCCACAGAAAGTTCTGCAATGTATACCACTCCTATTCAAATAAATGCAACTACCACCGTTAAGGCACGCATCTTTTCAACAAATTATATACCATCTGCTGTATATACAAAGTCTTATGTTTATAACGGAACTGCTTTAACGTTTACAGACAGTAATTTACCCATTGTTATTATAGTTACAGACAATGGTGCAGAAATACCAGATGAACCAAAAATATTTGGTACCATGAAAATTATAAAAAGACCCGATGGCACTAGAAATTTTGTTAGTGATGCAGATAATGAAGAATATTTAGATTATTCTGGTACAATTGGCATAGAAATAAGAGGTTCTTCTTCACAAGCATTGCCAAAAAAACCTTACGGATTTACTACTTTAACAGAAGATCGTTCAGATAATGATAATGTAAAACTGCTAGGAATGCCAAAAGAAAACGATTGGATTTTAAATTCTTTTGCTTTTGATGATAGTATGATGCGTGATTATCTTAGTTATGAAATGGCAAGGCAAATGGGACAATATGCTGTAAACTTAAAATATTGTGAAGTCATTATTAATGGTGATTACAAAGGTTTGTATGCACTTTCAGAAAAAATAAAAATTGATGGTGATCGAGTAGATATTGTAAAGTTAGCAAATACAGATAATGCAAGCCCAGAAGTTACTGGAGGATATTTAATACAGACAGATAGACCTTCTGCAGAAGACCCAGAAGTTTGGTATAATAATGGTGCAGGGTATATTATTGAAAGACCAAAACCAGAAGATATCACTCAAAATCAATCTTCTTATATAGAAGCCGTTTTTAGAAATCTAGACCAAACTGCAAATAACTCGAATATAACAAGTGGTTACCCATCTGTTATTGATGTTACCACATTTGTAGATTATATGCTAATGGCAGAAATTGCCTCTAATGCAGATGCCTATGCGTTAAGTACTTATTATCATAAAGACAGAGGTGGTAAATTAAGAGCAGGCCCAATTTGGGATTACAATTTAACCTATGGTAATGATTTGCTAGGCTTTTTTACAGGTGCTTATTACGACCGAAGTTTAACCAATGTTTGGCAATTTCAATATAGCAATGTCGGTGCAAATTTTTGGAGAGATCTTTTCAACAATCCAGATTTTAAATGTTATTTGTCTAAACGATTTAATGATGTTACACAAACAGGAGAACCTTTAAATTATGACACTGTTTCTAATTTCATAGACAATACAGTTGCCTTAATTTCTGAAGCTGTGGTTCGTGAAAACGAAAGGTGGCAAACTATTGATAATTTTTCTGGAGAAATAACAAATATGAAATCTTGGTTACAAGAAAGAATTACTTGGATGAAAAATAACCTTGGTGCTTTTAATAATTGTACTAACGTACAAACACCTTCTTTGGTAATTACTAAAATTAGCTACAACCCTAAAGAAACAAGTGCTTTTCCAGAAAGTGATGATTTAGAGTTTATAGAAATTACAAACACAGGAAATACGAGCGTAAATCTTACTGGTATCTATTTAAGAGAATTGGGGGTTTCTTATCAATTTCCTATAAATGATGTTGTGGCTGCTGGAGCATCTATATTTTTAGCTGCAAATGAAACAACTTTTAAAGAAAAATATGGTGTAACTCCTTTTGGCACTTTTATTAGAGATTTATCTAATAAAAGTCATCATTTAATCTTATCAGATGCTTTTGGAAATACAATTGATCAAGTAAAATATGAAGATAAGGCACCTTGGCCAGAATCTGCAGATGGTGATGGTTTTTATTTAGAATTGATGGATGTAAATTCTGATAATTCTATAGCTAGCAATTGGACAGCAACTTCAGATGCAACTTTAAGTACAAATAGAATTAATAATGACATTAGTTTTAACATCTATCCAAACCCAACAAGAGAAAAACTGACGATTCAGTCGCAACAAATAATTCGAGAAATTACAGTTTTAAACCTACTTGGACAAAAAGTAAAAAAGTTTCAAGTCAATTTTAAGTTAGGTGAAATTAATATTAGTGATCTTAAGAAAGGAATGTATTTTTTAAATGTAAAGCTAATAGATGGTAACAATTCTTCCCTAAAAATTATAAAAAAATAAGTGTATAATTCATATCTATCTTTTTAAAATATTAAAGTTGCACAAATATTTTTGCCTTTCTTTTATTGCCGTTTATAAATAGCATAAAAAGTTTCATTTAAGGCACAAAGCAACATCACACAAGAGTTAGAATACCAAAGTGAGAAAATGTTTAGAATGTAAATGTGTTTTAATAAAATGCAGTAAACCCTATAAATAGATTGCTTAAGAACTCGCAATGACAAATAAATGGAAAATTGTGGGGAGAGCAGGATTCGAACCTGCGAAGACGTAGTCAACGGAGTTACAGTCCGTCCTCGTTGGCCGCTTGAGTATCTCCCCTTTCATTTACAATGTTAATGAACATAAAATAACAACGATTTTTAAGTAAAAAACTAGCTGTTATCTTAAAAAGGTTGCAAATATAAAAAGTTTTATAACATGTAATTGAAATATTATATTCTTTTTTTAGCTTTATTTTTATGGTAAAATCTGTAATACAGTTTTAAAGTAGAATAGCAATGTCAACTACTTAAAAATCAAATACTTTAAATTTCTCTTATTCATTATTCTTACTTTTTATACATTTTTTTGTAAATTCATTTTATGGAAACAAACAAATATACTGCTGGAGTTTTACAATACATTCCTTTCTTTTATGTGATTTGGTCAGATGATTTATTGTCATACTCAGAAGTTTCTGTTGTTAAAAAAGCAATAGAAGAAGATAAAACCCTAGAGAAAGAAGATTACACATACCTTTTAAAATACTTAGATAAAAAAACACCTCCACCTTATGCAGTATTAAAGCATTGGAAAAAAGTAATTTCCAATTCAGGCATTAAGTTAGTAGAAAGTGACATTTATCCTTTGGCTACTTTTAGTCAGAAAATGATTTGTCATCATTATGCAGCCTGTCCTTTTAATTCGCATTTAAAAGACATTGAAATCAATTTAGGAATACAGCCAAACCATTACAAACACTTATTTGAAATTGAAATTGTTAAAGAAGCGACTTCTAATTTTTACAATCCTGCTGAAATAGATACTATTTTAAAAGGAGACCAAGCCACTGTTATTGATGCCTTTAGAGCTTTTTTAAAAGACCCAAATTTTAAATGGGACATTAAAAGAGATAAAGAAGCATTCAGACTTCATGTGCTAAAACAAGTTCAGCTTTTGGCAAAAGAAGGTTATGGAGCCATGTCTTATGATACACCTTATGGAGGTACCAATAACATGGTAGGTTATGCAGCTATTTTTGAAAACATGATGTATGTAGATGGCAGTATGGCAATTAAATTTGGAGTCCAATTCGGACTTTTTGGAGGAAGTATTCAGAAATTAGGTACTAAAAAACATCATGACGCTTATTTATTAGAAACTGGTAAAACCAACATTTTAGGTTGCTTTGCCATGACAGAAACTGGTCATGGTTCTAATGTTAGAGGCGTTAAAACAACAGCCACCTACCATAAAGAAACAGACAGTATAATTATACACACACCAGGAGAAAACGACAATAAAGAATATATAGGAAATGCCTTGCATTCAACAATGGCTTCTGTTTTTGCACAGTTAATTGTTGATGGAAAAAACCATGGAGTGCATGCTATTTTAGTAAAAATACGTGATGAAAAGCACAATTTAATGCCAGGAGTTACTATTAAAGACAATGGATACAAATTAGGGTTGAATGGTGTAGATAATGGTAAAATCTGGTTTCATCAAGTTCGAGTTCCTAGAGAGAATTTATTAAATAAATATGGAGATATTTCATCAGACGGAACTTATCATTCAGAAATAGAAAACCCAAACAAACGTTTTTTTACGATGTTAGGTACTTTAGTGGGTGGTAGAATTTGTGTGGCAAGAGCTGGACTTGGAGGTGCAAAAAAATCATTGGCAATAGCTGTAAAACATGCACTTAAAAGAAGACAGTTTAACGACAGCATCAAAATACAAGAAGACTTATTAATGGATTATCCTAGTCACCAATTGCGTTTAACACCCGCAATTGCCAGCTGTTATGTGTATGATGTTGCGCTAACGCACATTATGAAAGAATATAGTGACCCTAAAATTATAGACAAGCGAAAAATAGAAACCCAAGTTGCAGGATTAAAATCGATGATTACCTGGTTTGCAAACGACACCATACAAGAATGTAGAGAAGCTTGTGGTGGAAAAGGATATTTGTTAGAAAACCAAATTGCAGATTTAAAAGGAGATGTAGATATTTTTACCACATTTGAAGGAGATAATCATGTGTTATTACAATTGGCAGCAAAAGGAGTCTTATCTGATTTTAAATCGGAATTTAACAGTGCTGGTTTTACAGCAGTTCTAAAATTATTAGGTGAAAGAATTGGAGATAAATTCAGTATAGTTAATGCTACCTATACAAATAATGTAGATAAAGATCATTTGTTCAGCTCTAAATTTCATAAGCACGCGTTCGATTATCGAACAAGAAGATTGACGTATACAGTTGCCATGCGAATTCGAGATTATGTAAAAAAAGGAGTTCCCTCTTACCAAGCATTTTTAAAAGTACAAACGCATTTATTAGCTTTAGGAAAAGCATATAGTGTGGAATTGGCTTATAATACTTATGTAGATTTTACAAACTCGATTGAAGATAAAAAAAACAGGTTGTTATTTAAAAAACTAGGAACTCTGTATGCATTGCATGAATTGAGAAAAGATGCTTCATGGTATTTAGAACAAGGGTATATTACTGGAACAAAATCGAAAGCTATGCGCCAGCGTGTAGAAAGGTTGTCTACGGAGTTAAGACCTCATATTGGAGTTTTAGTAGATGGTTTTGGAATTCCTGCACATTGTATGGAAGCTCCTATTGCAAATTAATATAAACTCATTTCATAAAACACGTTGAGAATTATTCTAATGCAGATTTAAGATTCTTTAAAACAATCATAAATATCATAATTCTCTATATTTGCACATGCTTAAACATTACATAATACTACTTACTTTTCTAATCTCCTTTTCTGCTTTCTTGGCGCAAGAAAAAAAACCAAAAATAGCATTGGTATTAAGTGGTGGTGGTGCAAAAGGAGTTGCACATATTCCATTATTACAAAAAATGGATTCCCTTGGTATTGTACCCGATTTAATTGTGGGGAATAGTATGGGAAGTATTGTTGGCGGTTTGTATGCCATGGGGTATTCTGGAAATGAAATAGCCGATTTGGCTAAAAATATAGATTGGAATAACTTAATAGGCGGAAGCCTTTCTTTAGATAATGTAAGTAACGAAGAAAAAAGTGAGTTCAATCAATATTTAATAAGCGCTTCAATTGTAAAAGGAAAAGTAAAGGTTAGTCCGTTTATTTTAAGCGACCAAAACTTAAGAAACTTTTTAACCTCTATTACCAACCCTGTATATAATATTTCAGATTTTGATAAACTTCCGATTCCTTTTCGTGCCATTGCAACAGATATTGTTGCCGGAAAAGAAGTAATTTTAGATAGTGGTTCTTTGGCTTTAGCCATGCGTTCTAGCATGTCTATACCAGGTATATTTTCTGCTGTACCATATAAAAACACCCTGTTGATTGATGGTGGTGTGCTTAATAATTTTCCTGTAGATGTTGCCAAAAGAATGGGGGCAGATTTTATTATTGGAAGTGATGTTGGTAATGGAATGTTGCCTAAAGAAAAATTAGATAATTTGCAATCTTTATTATTTCAATCGGGAATGATTGCCAGCAATATTAAAAACCCAGCAAATAGAAAATTGTGTGATATTTTATTGAGTCACGGAGCCAATATTACTCATGGCACTGGTGATTTTGGGCAAACAGCAAATATTTACGAACAAGGTAAAATTGCCTTAGCAAAACAGCTTTCTCATTTAGTTGAAATTTCTAAAGAATTAAAAAAATTCGAACAACGAACAAGAAACTTACCTAAAGAAAAAGATGTTATTACTATAGATACTATTGTTTACAAGGGTATTTCTAAAGATCATTTAAACCTTATAAAAGCCCGTACGAATCTTAAAAAAGGGGGAAAATATACCAAAATAGACATTGCCAAAGGTATTAATACAGCCATGGGAACAGCCTTATTTCAGCAAATTGCTTATGGTCTTAATGATAAAGATGGTAAAACGACGCTGTTTTTAAATACATCAGAAATTTCTACACACCAAATTAAAGGAGCTGTGCATTATAATAATGAATTGGGTGCAGGATTGATTTTAAATTATACCGGAAGAAATTTATTAGGGAAATCTTCTCGCTCATTGATTACCATAGATTTGGCAAAGAACCCTAAAATAAGATTGCAACACCAAAATATCTTTGGTAAAAATAAAAATTGGTGGATGCGCTCTGAATTGTATGCAAACAATTACAGTCAAGGTATATATACTGCTGGTTTTAGAACAGAAAATTATAAATATAGATTTCAGCAAGTAAAAAGTGAGCTAAACCGAAATTTAAGTTCTTTAAAAACCTATGTAGGCGCAGGAATTGAATATGAAAATACAACTTTAAAACCAGAAGTACCTATTGAGGTATCATCTGAAGAAGGTGCAGATATTAATAGATATCAATATCAGAATTATTTAGCCACTTTAAGGTTTCATTACAATACCATTAACAAGCAATATTTTGCTACCAAAGGAACTTCTGTAGCTGTAAATTATAAACGTTCTTTTCATAATACATTAAATATTGATGTTTTTTCGTTTGATAGTCCAGAGGATATTAAGTTAGATGGCTCTCTTGCCAACTATCATAAACTCTCTATTGCAGCCTCTAATAGATTTGCCATTTCACCAAAATCTACTCTAATTACAGGAATTACAAGCGGTTTTATTTTTGAAGATTCCGTAAAAGAAAATGAGCTTTCTTTTACCGATTATAAGGTTGGTCCTTCTTATTTTTTAGGTGGAAATGCCTCCATTGCAAGAGGTGGTAGTTTTATAGTGCCTGGTTTAAAAGATGGCGAAGTTTTAGCGAGTCAGTTTATAAAAGCTGATATTTCTTTACAATATGCAGTACAAAAGAAATTGTTTATAACACCGCATCTAGATTTAGTAGTTTTTGGAGATAATTCTTTTTCTAACTATCTGAAAAATTTTACCAAAACCAGTTCTAATTGGAACGATATAGAACAAACAGGCCTTATTATTTCTAGCGGACTTACGGCATCTTACAACTCTATTTTAGGGCCAATTAGTATAGACGCATCTTTTGTAAATGACATTAATCAAATGCGTTTTTTCGTTGGTGTAGGTTATAGTTTTGTGGGGTTTTAAATTATAGTTTAAAAGTAGTTACAGAAAAAATAAGTACATCAATTTAATTGTATCTTTGCGGTTGATTTTAAGTAAAACAATCCTTTTTTTTATTCTTAACATGCCTTTTAAAAAATTACATTCTCACATAAAAGAAGTACTAGAACAGCAAGAAATAACAACACCTACTCCATTTCAGAAAGCGAGTATTCCTACCATTAAAAGTGGTGCTAATGTTTTTTGTACAGCTGAAGAAAATAGTGGTAAAACAACTACTTTAATACTTACAACATTAAATAAATTGAAATGTGAAGAAGTTGGCACAGCACCAAGAGCCATTGTTTTAGTAGCCGATAATGACAAAGCGTTAGAATTATACGATCTTTTTATAACCTACACTAGACGTAGTTCTTTAAGAGTATATGTTGCCAATGAAAGAGAACATATTGATTTATTAAAGTCAGAAATTTTTGAAGGTGTAGATGTATTAATTTCCACGCCAAAAACGATGCACAAATTGATGTTATTAGAAGGTGTAAACACAACACAAGTCAAAATTTTGAGTATTGATGATGCAGAATTTTTGACTCAAAAAACGAATTCTGCAGATGTAATTTCTATAACGCAAAGCATTCATAAATGTCAGTTTGTAATGTATTGCGAGAAAATGAATCCGAATTTAAAACGTTTCGAAGACTATTTTATGCTTCATGCTAGAAAAGTTTCGGTTTAAATAGAAAAAAAATACGTTTTACATTGCTTACAGATAACAAATTATGATTCCTAAATTACATTATATTGCTGAAGGAAATTCTTCAGAAGAAATTATAGAAAACATACAAAAAGCTTGTAGTTCTGGTATTGAGCTTGTGAGATTGTCTTTAGAAAATGTATTTAAAAGTAAATCTTTAGCATTAGCAAAAAAAGCGAGAGAAATTACTTCTTATTTTCAAACAAGATTAATTATAGAAGATAATTATAAAATAGCGAAAGATGTAAAAGCAGATGGCGTTCATTTTACCAAATTAAATGCTGACTTTACAAAGGCGAGAATTCATTTATATAATTGGCAAATTATTGGCGCAACTGCAAATACTTTACAAGAAAGTGAAATTTTAGTTGATAATAATATTGATTATATCACTTTAAGTCCTTTTAGAAATTCAAAATTAGATCAAGATATTAAAACATTAGGTTTAAATGGATTTTCCTTAATTACTGAAGCTTTAAAAACGGAAACTCCTATTCTTGGTGAAGGAGAAATTACTGTTGAAGATATTCCTTCAATTTTAAAAACGGGAATTTCTGGCGTTGCAATTTCTGAAGCAATTTCTGCAAACTTCGATAGTATTAAAGAATTTCATCAGTTGTTAAAGGCTTCTTCTATTGATGAGAAACGTCATACTTTTTAGACTTCTTATAATTTAAAACTTCATAAAAAACTATCTTCTCGCGAATTATGTGGATGTATTTAGGCTTATTAGCCGCACTTTTTCTAGGATTACACAATTTATGTAAAAAACACGCTGTACAAGGAAACGAAGTTTTCCCTGTACTTTTAGGAACCTTGCTTTCTGGTTTTTTATTATTTATTCCTTTTTTTATTGGTTCTGTTTACAATCCAACATATTTTAAAGAAATTGGTTTTTATATAACTGATCTTCCTTGGCAAACACATGGTTTTATTTTTATAAAATCGATGATAATGGCTGCTTCTTGGATTTTAGCATATGCAGCTTTAAAACACTTACCACTAACAATTGTTACTCCAATTCGTTCTGCGGGTCCGTTTTTCACGTTTATTGGAGCTATTTTAATTTACAACGAACAACCAAACTCTTTTCAATGGATTGGTTTCTTCCTTATTATTTTTTCAGTTCTACTCTACTCTAGAATCGGGAAAAAAGAAGGAATTATTTTCAAGAAAAACAAATGGATATTCGCCATTATTGGAGCTACTTTTTTAGGAGCTTCCAGTGGTTTGTATGATAAATTTTTAATTCAGAATTTAACTTTGAATCCGCAAACATTACAATTCTGGTTTTGTTTTTATACTATTTTGATTTTACTGGTTATTCTTTCAATAACTTGGTTTCCTTATGCTGAAAAACGAAAAGCATTCAAATTTCGGTGGACAATTATTGCTGTTGGTATTTTATTACAAACTGCAGATTACTTCTATTTTAAAGCCTTACAAGATCCTGATGCGTTGATTATGCTATTGTCTGCAATTAAAAGAAGTCAGATTTTAATAGCAGTTGTTGTTGGTGGTTTAATTTTTAAAGAGAAGAACAAACGTAAAAAGTTGGTTCCTTTATTTGGAATTATGCTAGGTGTATTTTTGATTTTGTATTCATAATTGTCATTGCGAGTCAAGAAGCAATCTGATAATTAAATTTCTCATTTTATTAAAATTGACTTACTTCCCTCCTTAATTATTTTCTACAAAGTTTAAACTTATAACACTTAAGCTTCCTTATCTTTGGTTATCAATATCAAGACTACAATTAATTGGAACAAATAAAAGCCTATTTAAAACAAATTGCAGAAATCTCTAATGAGGATTGGGACTTTTTTAATTCCAAATTAGAAAGACGAATAATTCCTAAAAAAAATGTTTTTCTAAAACTACACGAATTAGAAAATCATATTTCCTTTATAGAAACTGGTGTTGTTCGTCTGTATATTCCTAAAGAAGATCCAGACAAAGAAATAACTTTTGGGTTTAGTTTTAAGAATCAATTTATTAGTGCTTATGATTCTTTTCTAACGCAACAACCTTCTGTTTATGAACTTCAAGCATTAACAGAAACTACACTTTTAAGTATTAATTATAACGATTTGCAAGAGGTTTACAACAAAACACAAATAGGAAATTTAATAGGAAGATTAACTGCAGAACGCCTTTTTCTACTAAAATCTAAAAGAGAACAATATTTACTAAATCTTACTGCAGAAGAACGTTATTTAAAGCTTTTTAAAGAACGACCAGAATTAATAAAGGTAATTCCATTAAAATACATTAGTTCTTACATTGGAGTTACAGCGCAAGCTTTAAGCAGAATCAGAAAACGATTATTATAATTTTTTACATTTCTTTTATTGATTTAGGTTCATTGTTTCAATGGAAATAGCAACCTAACTTTGCACAAAAAAATAGATGACAATAATCATTTTTGTTTTAGTGCTTTGGTATGGAGGTTTGTTTTTTCAATCTTTCTTTTTACACAGATATGCTGCTCACCAAGTTTTTACAATGTCTAAAACTATGGAGCGAACTACATTTATATTAACATGGATTTTTCAAGGAGCAAGTTATTTAAGTGCTTATGGGTATGGAATTATGCACAGAATGCATCATGCCTATACAGACACAGAAAAAGACCCTCACTCGCCTTCTCATGATGACAATTTATTTGCTATGATGTGGAAAACAAAAACCATTTATCAAGATATTAATGAACAAAAAATAGCTGTAGATGCACGTTTTACTAAAAATGTTCCTCAATGGAAAAGTTTTGATGCTTTTGCAAGTTCTCGTTTTTCAAGAATTCTTTGGATTACTTTTTACATCTTATTCTTTGTGGCTTTTGCAACTTCTTGGTGGCAATGGTTATTATTACCAATCACTTTTTTAATGGCGCCAATTCATGGTGTAATTATCAATTGGTTTGGTCATATTTATGGTTATGTTAACTTCAAAATGAAAAATACAAGTAAAAACCTTTTCCATTTCGATTTTTTAATGATGGGTGAAGGTTATCATAACAATCATCATAAATATGCAAGTAGTCCAAATTTTGGGGTAAAATGGCATGAAATTGATATGACTTATGTAATCATGAAATTGTTAAATTTCTTTGGGATTATTAAGTTAAAAGCAATTTCAAAGTAGGTGTAACTTCTCATCTAATTTTTATTTTAAAACTTATTCCTAAATTAAAAAATAGGTTTTCTTTCTCCAGATATTTCAAGTAGCTAAAAATTTGTTAAAAAAAGAATGAACATTCATTTTTAACTTACCTTTGTACTAGAAATAAGATTAAAATGGCAAAACTTCAAAAAAGTATCGATAAAAAAAATGCATTAGTATATGCAACTATAGAGTTGGTAAATAATAATGGGTTTCATGCTACACCAATGAGTAAGATTGCTAAAATGGCTAATGTTTCGCCTGCAACAATCTATTTATATTTTGAAAATAAACAAGATTTAGTAAATCAGACTTATATAGAAGTTAAAGCCGCATACACAAAATTTGTGTTTGATACCTATGATGAAAACATGCCAATTGAAGAAGGCTTTAAAATGATATGGAAACGCATTGCAGATTATAAATTTAATGATTGTAAGAACGCCATGTTTTTGGCACAATGTGATAATACCCCAATGATTGACGAAGTAAGCAGACAAGAAGGCATTAAACATTTACAGCCATTATTAGATCTTTGGGAACGTGGAAAAAAAGAAGGAATTATTAAACCTATTTCTAACTACATCCTTTATGCATACGCTATTAACCCATTATCATTTTTAATGATATCACAAAAACGTGGAGCAATACAAATAGAAAATAAAGAATTAGAAGAAGCATATATAGCTGCTTGGAATAGTATTAAAGTGAATAAATAAAAATAAAACAATATGGAATTATTAGATAAATTAAATTGGAGATACGCTGCAAAAGCCATGAATGGTAAAAAAGTAGCAGAAGATAAAATTGAACGCATATTAGAAGCTGCACGTTTGGCGCCAACTTCAAGTGGTTTACAACCTTTTGAAATTTTTGTTATAAAGAATCAAGAAATTAAAGAAAAAATTAAACCAGTAGCTTGGAATCAATCTGTAATTACAGACTGTTCTCACCTTTTAGTGTTTGCTGCTTGGGATAATTATACAGAAGATCGAATTAATTATATGTTCGATTTAACAAATGAAATTCGTGGTTTTAAAAACGAAGGTTGGGAAAACTATCGTCAAATGTTATTAAACGCTTATCCACAGAAAGATGCAGAAGAAAACTTTAATCATGCTGCAAAACAAGCATATATCGCTTTTTCTCACGCAATTATTGCGGCAGCTTACGAAGGTGTAGATGCAACTCCATTAGAAGGTTTTGATCCAGTTGCTGTTGATGAAATTTTAGGATTACGTGAAAAAGGATTAAGAAGTGCTGTTCTTTTACCAATAGGTTATAGAAAAGAAGACGAAGATTGGTTGGTTAATTTAGTAAAAGTTAGAAAACCTATGGAAGATCTAGTAACTGAAATACAATAAGTAAAAAAATTACAATAAATTAAAAAAAAATAAACATGAAAATATTATTCGTTTTAACATCACATGATACATTAGGAGATACTGGAAAAAAAACAGGATTTTGGATTGAAGAATTCGCAGCTCCTTATTATACATTATTAGATAAAGGTGTAGAAATTACTTTAGCGACTCCAAAAGGTGGAAAAGCACCAGTTGACCCAAGTAGCGATACTGAAGACACTGCTACAGAAGACACAAAACGTTTTAAAAGTGATACAAAAGCACAAGAATTAATTAACAATACCAACAAAATTGCAGATATGAATCCTGCAGATTTTGATGCTGTTTTTTATCCTGGTGGTCATGGTCCTTTATGGGATTTAGCAAATGACGAACATTCAATTACCTTAATTGAAACTTTTAATAAATTAGAAAAACCAATTTCTTTTGTTTGTCATGCTCCTGCTGCTTTAAAATCAGTAAAAGGAAAAGATGGAGAACCAATTGTAAAAGGAAAAAAAGTAACTGGTTTTACAAATTCTGAAGAAAAAGGTGTTGATTTGGTAGATGTTGTTCCATTTTTAGTGGAAGATATGCTAAAAGCAAATGGAGGAAATTATTCTAAAGGTGATGATTGGACTGAACATGTTGTAACTGACGAACTTTTAATTACTGGTCAAAATCCTGCTTCTTCTAAATTAGTTGCAGAAACATTATTAAATGTCTTAAATAAATAAGATTTTTATTTATAAATTTGAAAAGCCTGTAAGAAATTACAGGCTTTTTTTATAATAATATTTTGTAAAGTTTAAACAGTATACATTCTAACTTTCTTCTTTTTTAAACGAGAATTGTTCAATTTTTCAACCAAACCTTCAGCTAAAGTCAAAGGAACTGCCACAAAAGCACAATCTTGCTTTAAATCGATGTCTCCTAATTGATCTCTTGTTAATTTCCCTTGTTTAATGAATAAACCTGCAATATCTCCTTTAGAAATTTTATCTTTTCTTCCACCAGAAATAAAGACAGTTTCCCAATAAGGCGCTTTTCTTTCTGCTTGTTTCGAAATATCTACAACATCAGCATCTTTTATAAATTCTGGTAAAAGTTGATCTTTCCACTTAATAACATACGCAGTTCCTTCTGCAGAAACTCTTGCTGTACGTCCGTTTCTGTGTGTAAACTCCTCTAAAGCTTGTGGTAATTCATAATGAATAATGTAATTCATTTCTGGAACATCAATTCCTCTTGCAGCCAAATCTGTCGCAATTAAAATTTGGTTGGTTCCATTACTGAATTTTATCAAAGAACGTTCTCTGTCTTTTTGTTCCATTCCACCACTAAAACAACCATGTCTAATGTTTTTACTTTCTAAAAAAGTACTCACATTATTTATGCTATCTTTTAAATTACAAAAGATAATTCCTTGCTGATTTCCTAAATGATTCAACAAGTGTAACAGTGTATTTAGTTTATTTTTAGCAGGAGAAATAACGGTTTTAATTTCTAATTTAGAAACCTTTTTTCCTTTTAAATAATTAATAGTTCTTGGTTCTTCCAAACCAACAAAATCTGGAATCGTAACTCCTTGTGTAGCAGAAGTTAAAATACGTTTACTTAAAGCAGGTAAATCTCTAATAATTTGTCTCATTTCATACTCAAAACCGACTTCTAAAGACTTATCAAACTCATCTAAAACCAACGTTTTAATACTATCTCTTGAAAAACGTTCGTTCGCAAAATGATCGGAAATTCTACCTGGAGTTCCAATTAAAATGGCAGGTACATGTTTCAGTTCTATTTTATCTTTAGACATTGGTCTTCCACCATAAACAGCATTTACTTTGTAACCAGAACCCATTCCACGAACAACTTGTTCAATTTGGATGGCTAATTCTCTTGAAGGCACTAAAATAAGCACTTGAATATCCGGGTTTTCAGGATCTAAATTTTTGATAACTGGTAATAAAAAAGCCAATGTTTTTCCTGTTCCTGTTGGGGAAAGCAAAATGGTATTATCTGTCTTTTGAATAACAGCAGTCGCCTCTATTTGCATAGGATTCAACTCTTTAATATTCAATTTATCTAAAATATCTTGTTGGTCTTTTTTATTATTTGCCATTTTATGTTTTTTATGGTCCTAAAATTACTTCAGAAATTAGTAAGAATTCATCAATTTCTATAGCTCTTGTAAGTTTTGCAAATCTAACGCTATTTATTCACTAATTGAAGAAACTAATTAAGCAACATACTAAAGACTTTAAAAAGAAAGTAAAACTAATTTCAATGAAAAATACAACTGCAAACTGCCAACTGAAGACTGAAACTCTAACTTTCTCTTCGTAAAACTTCCAAAGGAGAACTCTTTAAAACCGATTGAATATTACTCAAACCAATTAATAAAACCAACAATGTAATTCCTGGTAAAAACACCACAAAAGGAATTATAGATGGAAAAAAGGGCTCTTTAAAGACGAAAATAGCTAAAGCAAAACTACTTATCAATGCTAAAAGGATTCCTACTAAACTTCCCAATAAACCTAAAAAAACATATTCGAAAGCTGTAATTTGTAGTATTTGTTTATTTTTTGCGCCCAATGTTCGCAATAACACACTTTCTTTAATTCGTTGGTATTTACTGGTTCTCACAGAACCAATTAAAACAATAATCCCTGTAAGAATACTAAAAAATGCCATAAAATTGATAATCCAAGAAACTTTATCTAAAATATCTTCTACGACTGTAAATATTTGTCTTAAATCGATTACAGTAACATTTGGGAATTTAGCCACTAAATCTCGTTGAAATAAAGCAGATGTTTTTTCATCTGGCACTTTTGTTGAAAAAACACTAAACTGTGGTGCATCTTCTAAAACTCCAGCAGGAAAAAGAATCATAAAATTTGGCTCAATTTGAGACCAATCTACTTTACGAATGCTACCAATAGTCGTTTTCATTAAAACACCTTGAATATTAAAGACAACTTCATCTCCAACTGAAACATTTGCGTCTTTAGACAATCTTTTATCAATAGAAATCTTTACTTCATCTCCTTCATTTATAGTTGGAATCCACTCACCTTCTATAATTTCTTCGGAAGTTGTTAAAAAATCTCGATAAGTTGTTCTAAACTCACGATTTAAAATCCAACGTCGTATTTTTCGAGTACTATCTTTACGAATATCATTTACCAACCTTCCTTTAATACTATGTATTCGCATCGTAACTAACGGAATATTCGATAAAACAGGCAAATCTTTACTAGTTATATTTTCTGTTAATTGTGTTCGCTGACTACTTTGAACATCTAAAATGATATTATTAGCATCTTTAGAACTCTGTTCTATAGTTGTTTTTGATAGTAAAATATCTTTGGTAAAATATAAAGTGCTTATTAAAAAAGTTCCCAAACCAATGGCAACTACCAAAACCACGGTTTGGTTGTTAGGTCTAAATAAATTCAATAAACTTTGGCGCGCTGTAAAATTCCAATTCTTTGGAAAAAATCGTTTGATTAATTTTATAAATCCCAAGGCTACACTTGCTAATAATAGAAATGTAATTAACGTCGCAATTACAAATGCAAAAGCATATAATGCACTCTTTATCAAACAAAAAGAGAATAAAAAAAGGAATAATAAAATAATTCCAAATACAATAAAACGTATTTTTTTGGGTTCTTGTGATGCTTTTTCATCAACTCTTAAAACATCTAAAGGAGAAACATACCAAGTTCGAAGTAAAGGCAATAATGCAAATAAAATCGACATAAATAATCCTAATAAAATACCGATTAAAATGGGTTGAAAAGAAATACTAATTTCTAAAGTAAATGGTAAAAACTCATTCAGTAAATAAGGGAATAAAAGTTGCAATAAAACACCAATTAACGATCCTATAAAACCTCCAATAATTCCAATTCCTGCAATTTGAAACAAAAAAATCAAGAAACTTTGCAATCTTGATGCGCCCATACATTTTAAAACTGCAATGGCTTTTAATTTTTCTTTGATATAAATATGTACAGAACTTGCAATACCAATGCAACCTAATAATAAGGCAATAAAAGCGGCTAAATTCAAGAATTTACCAACAGTATCATAACGTCTTCCTAAACGTTCTGTGGTACTTGTGTGTGTATCTAAATCTGCATTTTCTGAATCTAATACTTTACCTATTTTGTTTTCTAATCGTGTTAAATTCAATGTATCAGAAACTTTGTAGAAATATTGATATTCTTTTCTACTTCCAAATTGTAATAATTTTGTAGCGTCAATAAAACGATAAGGAATAATTACTGTGGGGGCAATAGAACTCGAAATGGCAGAACTTCCTGGAATGGATTTTAAGGCGCCAGCAATCGGAATTTTTACTTCACCAACTTTTATAGAATCGCCAACTTGTGCATTAAATTGAAGTAATAAAGTAGCATCAACTAAAGCTCCTCCATCTTTTTGATATTCTGATGAAGCATTTTCTGGAGCGGTTTTTATTTCTCCATAAAAAGGAAAATCACCTTCCAAACCACGAACTTTTACCAATTTTGTGTTTCCACTTTTTAGAAATACAATCATCGACACAAAATTGACTTCAGATGCATTTGGTTTTAAAGAATCTATAATTGCTTTTGCACGTTCTGTAGGTTCTTGTCTGGAATCGATAATAAAATCTGCACCCATTAACGTTTTAGACTGACTTTTAATATTGTCCTTTAAATTGGTGCTAAATAATTGAATGGAAACTACAGCCGAAATTCCTAAAATAATAGACGCCATAAATAATAACAAGCGTACTTTACTGGCTTTGGCATCTCTCCAAGCCATTTTTAAAAGCCAAGAAATTTGTAAATTTTTGTTGGTTAAATCGTTTTTCACAATGTAGCTGTCAATTCGTTCGATATTATTTTCCCTCCTTTTAATCGTAATATTTGTTGTGTACGATTTGCCAATTCTAAATCGTGAGAAATAATTACCAAAGTTGTTCCGTTTTCTTTGTTCAAATCAAACAGTAATTTAATTACTTTTTCTCCAGTTTCTTCGTCTAAATTCCCTGTGGGTTCATCAGCAAATAAAATAGATGGCGAGTTCGAAAAAGCCCTTGCCAAAGCAACTCTTTGTTGTTCTCCACCAGAAAGTTGAGACGGATAATGATTCACACGATCTCCCAAACCAACTTTTTCTAACAAGATTCTACTTTTTGCAGTAGCATCTTTTGCACCTTGTAATTCCAAGGGAACACTCACATTTTCTAATGCCGTAAGTGTTGGTAATAATTGAAAATTTTGAAAAATAAAACCGACTTCCTTATTTCTTAATTGCGCACGTTCGTCTTCATTTAAACTACTTAAATTTTGCCCACATAATTCTACATTTCCTGCATTTGGCTGATCTAAACCTGCACAAATACCCAATAAAGTAGTTTTTCCACTTCCAGAAGGCCCAACAATCGAGAAAGTTTGCCCTGCTTCTACTTCAAAAGAAATATCTCGTAAAACCGTTAATTCTTTGTTACCACTGGTATATGTTTTTTCTAAACCAGTTATCTTTAATATCTTTGACATCTAAATAATTATAATTTATGAAGCGACTAATGTTCAAGGTTAAAAATAAGGAAATTCAAGCATCTAAACCAATATTTAGTTCTTCTAAACTCATAAAGTTATGTTATTTTATAATTGCATTCTTGCTGATTTCTTGTGGAAATGAGAAAGAAAAAAAGTCAACCGAAAATAATACTTCAACAAAAGAAGTAACAAACACTAAAACTGAAGAAAAATCAGCCACAAACAAAACGATTCTTTGTTTTGGAGATAGTATTACTGCTGGTTATGGTTTGAACGATACAAATGATGCTTTTCCAGCAATTTTACAGCAAAAAATAGATTCTATAGGACTGAATTATACTGTTTTAAACTCTGGCGTAAGTGGAGAAACAACTGCTGGTGGAAAAAGTAGAATTGATTGGGTAATAAAAAATAAACCTGAAATATTTCTTTTAGAATTAGGAGCAAATGATGGATTAAGAGGCGTACAATTAACTGAAACAAAATCTAATTTACAAGCTATTATTGATGTTGTGAAGAAAAAAAGCCCGAAAACCAAAATCATTTTAGCAGGCATGCAGTTACCACCAAATATGGGCTTGGACTACACAACCGAATTCAAACAATTATTTATTGATGTTGCCAAAGAAAACAAAATCGCTTTTATTCCTTTTATTTTAAAAGATGTTGGTGGCATTGCTTCTTTAAATCAGAATGATGGAATTCACCCAAATGTAAAAGGACATAAAATTATGGCAAATACAGTTTGGGAGGTTTTAGCTTCTATAATTAAGTAGTTATTTCACAGAGATTCACAGAGTTTTTTCACAGAGAAAAAACCACGAATTTCACAGATTACACAGATGTTTACTGATAATATTTTTAATAAAATAGATAACCAAATTATTTTTTTCTTTTGGAAAATTAAGAAAAAGAGAGTGTTTCACAAATATTTACGGACATATTGCTCCATAAAATAAGAACATAAGAGTGTTTTCCCCTTTGGGGAATTAAAGGGGCTTTTACCAATCAATAGGGAAATAGTCTTTCAAAAACTTTCCTGACCAATGTTTTCCAGTATTAATTCCATCAATTAACGGATCCATTACTCTTGCTGCTCCATCAACAATATCTAAAGGAGGTTGAAAATCATGCACTTCTTCTTTCTTTTTAGACAATTCAGCAGGATCTTCATCTGTAACCCAACCTGTATCTACAGCATTCATGTAAATTCCCTTCTTTGCAAAAGTTGCTGAAGAAGTATGCGTTAACATATTTAAAGCCGCTTTTGCCATATTTGTATGTGGATGTCTGTCTACTTTTTTAAATCTATGAAACTTCCCTTCCATCGCAGAAACGTTAATAATATGTTTCTTTCCTGTGTTTTCTTTCATCATTAAATTAGACAAACGATTACACAAAACAAAAGGTGCAACTGCGTTTACTAACTGAACTTCTACCATTTCTGTGGTTTCGATTTCGCCCAAACGCAAACGCCAACTATTGGTTTTTCTTAAATCTACTTGTTGTAAATCTGCATCTAATTTTCCTTCAGGAAAAACTTCTGCTGTTTGTAAAGAATTGTCGAAACTATAAGGAATTTGAGACAATTCAGCTGAATTTCTTAAGCCTATTCCTGGTTCTGGTCCATGCCAAGTTACTGGCAACACATTATTTTTAGCTGTTTTTGTTGATGAAATACTTAAATCTGATATTTCTTTCAAACATTCAGCATGATTTTCTAATAAAGTCTGTGCTAATATTGGAAGTTGATCAATTGGTTTCTTTTCATTTTCCATCATATGAGCGTAAAAACCTGATGGTCTTCTTACAGTTTGTGCTGCATTGTTGATGAGAATATCTAATCTATCGTATTTCTGTTCTATATAATTACAGAAAATTTCCACACTTGGAATGTGTCTTAAATCCAAACCATGAATGTGTAAACGATCTTTCCAATCTTTATAATCTTCTTCTTTTGCAAAACGAATGGCAGAATCTGCAGGAAAACGAGTCGTAGCAATTACAGTTGCTCCAGAACGTAAAGCCATTAAAGTAATATGATAGCCAATTTTTAAACGAGAACCTGTAATTACAGCAACCTGTCCTGTTAAATCTGTCGTTTGAAAACGTTTGGCATAATTCAAATCGCCACAATCTGTACACATGGTATCATAAAAATGATGCAATTTTGTAAAAACTGCTTTACAAACGTAGCAATTTCTTGGAGATTCTAATTCTGGTGTGTCTTCTGGAATTGCAGCTGCACCTAATAATTTTGGTGCCACAAACAAGGCTGCTTCTCTTGCAGAACGAATTCCGGTTGATTTTCTTGCATGTTTATCGCTTTCAATTTGCTTTCGTTTTGCCGCTTTTTTAGCATCTTTTCTTCTTCGCTGAAATTCATCTCTATTTGGACGAGATAATTCGCCAGCAACTTTAAAAAGTGCGACTCTTTGTGCTTCTGGAATCTCAAAAAGCTGATTTGTATCCGCCAATAAATCTTGTATTGTTTTTATACAAGCATCTATTTCTGGATTATTTTTTTGTTCGCTCATATAATTTAAGCTATAATTTTATATTTAAAAATGTTCTCGATACAATTCCACAAAAAAGTGGAATCACTCGAACTAACATTCGGTAAACTACTTTCCTCACTATTATACTTATCTATAAAAACAATAAGTATCACAAGAGTGTTCCTTCCCTTTGGGAAGGCTAGGATGGGCTTTTATCTCTTCTTCTTCTTTTTAACTTCTTCTGTTTTTGGAGTATTTGAAGTAGTTTGTGCCAAATAATTTGCCAAAATCTTATCTACCAATTCTTCTTTTGTTAAATGATGAAATATGGTTTTTATTTGAGATTTAAAATCTTCAGAAACTGTTTTATTGGGTTTTGTTTTAAATATTTTTTTTGCCCACAACAAGCCATTATTTTCTTCTATAGATTGTGCATCTGCTTTTTCATATCTCGAAAATGAAATTCCTAATTCCTTTTCAAAATCTGCGATATCCACAACTTCTTCTTGCTGTAAAATAGTTAAAGAAAGTCCCTTTGCTCCTGCTCTTGCTGTTCTTCCACTTCTGTGCACATACGCATCATAAGTGTCTGGCAAATGATAATTCACCACATAAGAAATCTCTTTTACATCAATTCCTCTAGCTGCCAAATCTGTTGCCACTAAAATATCTATGTGTCCTTCTCTAAATTGCCCCATAATTCTGTCTCGAATTCCTTGAGTTAAACTTCCATGAATTGCGCCAGATGAAAATTTATTGATTGCCAAATTTTTTGCTAATTTATTAACTGCAGCTTTTGTTTTACAAAAAATAATTCCTCTTTGGCCTTCTTTAGAATTTAAGAAATGTAATAAAACTTCTAATTTTTCAATGGGTTCTACAACTACATATTGATGGTCAATTCCTTGATGACCAACAGTTTTCATATCAGCTTCAATGGTAACAACTTCTTTAGACATATAGTTATTTACCAATTGTCTAATAGCACCAGGCATTGTTGCTGTAAATAAGAAAGTTCTTCTTTTCTTCGGAATTTCAGCAATAATGGCATCCAAACCTTCTTTTAAAGCACTTACCATTTCATCTGCTTCATCTAAAATAAAGTAAGAAATATTTTTTATGTTGATGGCTTCACGTTTTACCAAATCCGCCAAACGTCCTGGAGTTGCCACTACAATATGTGTTTTCTTTTTTAAGCGATCTATTTGTGGTTTGATAGGGATTCCTCCACAAACAACAGCAATAGAAATATCTGGACTGTGTTTTGCAAAAGATTCTAAATTATTATGAATTTGTTGCCCCAATTCTCTTGTTAGCGCTAAAATAATTGCCTGAATATCTTCTTTTTTTGTGTCAATTAATTGCAATAATGGCAAGCCAAAAGAAGCAGTTTTACCTGTTCCAGTTTTTGCCATTGCAACTACATCTTCATGCTGATTTAAGATTACAGGTATTACTTTTTGCTGAATATCTGTAGGTACAGAAATCTGTAAATCTGTTAAACTTTGTTGTAATTGTTGATGGATTCCTAAATCGGAAAAATGTTTTGACATGTAAAATTATTTTGTGCAAAGATAACGACACTTTTTGTTGATATGGTTTTTTCTTTACTGCATTTTTAATTCAAAAAAAACATAAAAAAAGCTCATCAAAATTGATGAGCTTTCTTTTAAACTTGAAAGTATATGTTATTAGATAACTTTTACGTTTACTGCGTTTAAACCTTTGTTACCTTCTTGTAAATCAAATTCTACTGCATCTCCTTCACGAATCTCGTCTACTAAACCAGAAACATGTACGAAATGATCTTTTTCAACTCCTTCTTCAGTGATAAATCCAAAACCTTTAGTTTCATTGAAAAACTTTACTGTACCTTTACTCATAATATTGTTATTATATTTATTAAGCCACAAAGATGACTCCATATTTTAGACTTACAACCTATTAATTGATTTATTTTCAAATTATTACGTAATCCTCACTGACTTTTGGGTATTTATGTATCAATCAACGAACTGTCAAGTAAATAACTATATAATTCTTATCTTTTAAATACATAAAAACCTCCCAAATTGGAAGGTTTTCAACTTTATTACTCGAAAACTTTTTTAATAAGCCTTCATTTTATCTTTTTTCTTTCTTAATTGTACGTCTAATTCACGAATTGCTTCACTAACTGACGACTCAAAATTATCGTTACTTGATTCTGCAAATAATCTTGGCCCAGGTAAACTTACTCTAATTCCGCAAATTTTTCCTGTTTCTTCTGAAGATGTATTTTCTTGTTTAAAAAACACATCTGCTCTTATTAGAAAATCATATTTCTTATACATATGATTTAGTTTTTCTGTTGTAAAAGCTTCTAAACGTTCGCTTGCTGTAATTTCATGGTATTCAAATTTAATGTCCATATTTTTTCTTATTTAAGTTAATAATTTACGCTTCTCCTCTTGCAGGATATCCTTCTTTTAAAATATAATCGATTCCGCCTAAAACTTCTCTCAAAGGAGATCTTCCAAAAGGCATCGATTGTATAGATTCCCAATAGACAGTTCCGTCTTTATGAATTAAAAACAAACCTGGTTCTGTAAAATGTTTGGGTTCATTTTTAATTCCTTCAGAAATAAATAAACCCCATTTCCTGGCTTCTTCAATAGGAAAATCATATCCAACAGGAATATCTTCAATATCCCATTCTTTATACGTTTCTTTGGCTACTTCTTCAGTATCTGAACTTATTGCAATTAGATTTACGCCTCTTTCTGTAAACTCGTCTTTTTTCTTTTGAAGTTCTTCTAATTGTTTTTTACAAACAGGACAATGTTTTCCTCTATAAAAAACAAGCATTGTAAAGTTTTCTGGAGTTTGATCTTGTAGACTCCACTTTGTATCGTTCACTAAATTTATTTCTAAATTAGGTGCTTTTTCTCTTGGTTTTATCATCTTTTTCTGTTTTTTATTAATATATATTCTCTCTCTATGCTTCTTTTAATGTTTTCATATCAATTACAAATCGATATTTTACATCGTTATTTGTAACTCTTTCAAACGCTTTGTTGATATCTTGCATGTCAATCATTTCAATTTCTGATGTGATATTATGTTCTCCGCAGAAATCTAACATTTCTTGCGTTTCTTTAATTCCGCCAATTAGAGATCCTGCAACTCTTTTTCTTCCCATAATTAAATTTCCACCATTCATTGGTTCCAAAGGCTCTATTGCGCCAACCATAACCATTGTGGAATCTCTTTTTAAAATTTGTAAATACGGATTGATATCGTGTTTTACAGGAACAGTATTCAACAGAAAATCGAAACTTCCTGCATGTTTTTTCATTTCATCTTTATTTTTTGAAATAATTACATCATCTGCTCCTAATTTTTTAGCGTCTTCTGCTTTTCCTTCGGAAGTTGTAATCATATACGTTTCTGCACCCATTGCACTTGCGAATTTAATTCCCATATGTCCAAGTCCACCTAAACCAATGATACCAACTTTATCTCCTTTTTTAATTTTCCAATGATTTAATGGTGAAAATGTAGTAATTCCTGCACATAATAATGGTGCAACTGCTTTTGTATCTAAATTCGTTGGAACTTTTAAAACAAATTCTTCTCTTACAACAATGGATGTTGAATATCCTCCAAAAGTTCTATCTCCAGAATGTTTGTCCTTTCCATTATACGTTCCAACCATTCCATTTTCACAGAATTGTTCTAAATCGTCTTCACAAGCACCACATTCTTTGCAAGAATCAACCATACATCCTACTCCAACTAAATCTCCTTCTTTATAATTTTTGACTTCAGCACCAACTTCAATTACTTTTCCAATAATTTCATGACCAGGAACTAAAGGATAATTTGCATTTCCCCAATCGTTTTTTGCTGCATGAATATCACTATGACAGACTCCACAATATAAAATATCGATTTTTACATCATTCTTTAAAATTGCTCTTCTTTCAATTTCCATTTGTTGCAAATCTTTATCTGCAGCTTCAGTTCCATATGCTTTTATTTTCTCTGACATCTATTTTTATTTTTTATGAATTTCCACGAAAATAGGAATTAAAAAAGGTGATTATTGGCTCTTTTGAAATCGATTTGGACTCATTCCAAAAATTAACACTTTATAACACAATCCCTTTAAAATTAACAGATTCTTAAGGTTGATGATGAATATTAACAACTATTTTATTCTTATTTTCGAAGAAATGATGAACAAATTTCATCTGTAAAAAAAAGCTATAGAAAAACATGAAAACTTCCGATATAATTATTCAAGCATTAGAAAATGAAGGTGTAGAATATATTTTTGGATTGCCTGGAGAAGAAAATTTAGACGTTTTAGAATCCATCAGAAAATCCGATAAAATTGAGATTATAATAACAAGACACGAACAAGGTGCAGGTTTTATGGCAGCAACTTATGGACGACTCACAGGAAAACCTGGAGTTTGCATGTCCACTTTAGGTCCTGGAGCCACAAATTTAGTTACGCCAACTGCGTATGCACAATTAGGTGCAATGCCAATGGTTATACTTACAGGTCAGAAACCTATTAAAGAGAGTAAACAAGGAAAGTTTCAAATTTTAGATGTGGTAGAAATGATGCAACCACTCACAAAATTCACCAAACAAATTACCTATGGAAAAAATTCTGGAGCTATTATTAGAGAAGCTTTCAGGCGTTCTCAAGAAGAAAGACCTGGAGCTGTTCATTTAGAGATTCCAGAAGATGTTGCCAAAGAAGAAGTAGAAAAACCTCATTTTTTTAATGTTGAAAATATAAAAATTCCATCTGCAAATAAAGATTCGGTTTTAGATGCTTGTAAAATGATTATTGCAGCAAAAAAACCACTTTTATTAATTGGTGCTGGTGCAAATAGAAAAAGAGCTTCTGAGGCACTTACTGATTTTGTAAAAACTTTAAAAATCCCATTTTTTAATACACAAATGGGAAAAGGAATTATTGATGAAAGAAATCCTTTATATATAGGTACAGCTGCACTTTCTTCGAATGATTTTATTCATGAAGCGATTGAAAATGCCGATTTAATTATTAATGTTGGTCACGATTCTATTGAAAAACCACCATTTATAATGAATGCTGATGATGAACGAAAAGTGATTCATATCAACTTTTTTGCAGCTGAAATTAATGAAGTTTATTTCCCACAATTGAATGTTATTGGAGATATTGCCTCAACAATTAAAGAATTAACAAGTCAATTAAAAGACAATTCAAAAAAATGGAACAATGACTTTTACTTGAAAGTGAAGGAAAATGTTTCTAATCATTTAGCAAAATATGAAGAAGACAATCGTTTCCCAATTTTACCTCAAAGATTGGTAAAAATTACCAGAGATATTTTACCAGAAGATGGAATTGTAACTTTAGACAACGGAATTTATAAAATTTGGTTTGCGCGTAATTTTCCTGCCTATGCTCAAAATACTTTAATTTTAGACAATGCTTTGGCAACAATGGGCGCAGGTTTTCCTTCTGCGATGATGGCTAAAAAACTAAATCCAGATAAAAAAGTAATTTCAGTAAATGGAGATGGTGGTTTTATGATGAATTCACAAGAATTGGAAACCGCAATTCGTATGAAATTAGATTTGGTAATTATTATTTTAAATGATAATGCCTATGGAATGATTGAGTGGAAACAAGAAGGAGAAGGATTCCCAAAGTTTGGTTTGGAATATAAAAACCCCGATTTTGTAAAATATGCTGAAAGCTTTGGTGCTTTTGGGTACAGACCAACATCCATTAAAGATTTTGAAGAAATATTAGCAAAAACATTAGATTTAAAAGGAATTCATATAATAGATTTAGCAGTAGATTATTCGCTAAATCATAAAATATTGAATGTATTATTGAAAGAAAATTCGAAAAAATAAAAAAATGAAAAAGACAACAACTATAAATCCTGCAACAGAAGAAGAAATAAAAAGTTATGAAAGAATTTCTCCAAAAGAAGCGAAAGAAAAAGTAGCAAAAGCGAATGAAGCTTACCAAACTTGGAAAAAAACAAGTTTTGAAGAGCGTTCTAAATTAATGAACAAATTAGCGACAATTTTTGAAGAAAACATAGAAGAATATGCTCAATTAGCAACCCAGGAAATGGGTAAAATAATTAAACAATCTCGTGCAGAAATAGAAAAATGTGCAAAAATATGTAGATATTATGCTGATAATATTGAAGAATTATTAGCAGATGAAGTTATAAAAACTGAAGCTAAAAAAAGTTATGTTACTTTTCAACCTTTAGGAGTTACTTTGGCTGTAATGCCTTGGAACTTTCCATTTTATCAGGTAATTCGTTTTGCTGCACCAGCAGTTATGACTGGTAATACTGGCGTTCTAAAACATGCATCTAATGTACAAGGTTGTGCTTTTGCTTTGGAAGATGCATTTAAAAAAGCAGGTTTTCCTAATGGAGTTTTTACCAACTTAAATTTAGAATCTAAAGACATTAAAGCAGTTATTGAAGATAAAAATATTGTAGCAGTTACATTGACAGGAAGTGAACCTGCAGGACGTTCTGTTGCAAAAATTGCTGGAGAAAATTTAAAGAAAACCGTTTTAGAATTAGGAGGAAGTGATGCATACATCATTTTGGAAGATGCAGATTTAGAAAAAGCGACGGATTTAGCTACTTATGGACGTTTGCAAAATAACGGACAAACTTGCATCGCCGCAAAACGTTTTATTGTTTTAGAAGAAATCTATGATGATTTTCTAAAACTCTTCACCAAAAAAATGAAAGATGCAAAAATGGGAGAACCTACCAACGAAGATGTTTATTATGGACCAATGGCAAGAGTAGATTTGCGAGATGAATTGCATGAACAAGTAGAAAAAACAATAAAACAAGGTGGTAAATTGGTTTTAGGTGGTAAAATTCCAGATAGAAAAGGCGCGTATTATCCTGCAACAATTTTAGCGGATTTAAAAGCTGGAATGACTGGTTTTGATGAAGAACTTTTTGGTCCAGTTGCTTCTGTAATTAAAGCAAAAACAGAAGAAGAAGCAATTGAATTAGCAAATAATTCCACTTTTGGTTTGGGTTCTGGTGTAATTACAGGAGATTCTAAAAGAGGAGAAAAAGTGGCTCTACAATTAGAAGCAGGAAATAGTTTTGTAAATAAATTGGTGGCTTCAGATCCAAGATTACCTTTTGGTGGAATTAAAAATTCTGGTTATGGTAGAGAATTATCAAGTTACGGAATTCGTGAATTTGTAAATACAAAATCAATTTGGATTGATTAAAAACTAACAAATAACACATCAACATTTAAAAATAGACTTTTAAGAATGGTTTTATAGTACTAATTTTGTGCTATGAAAAAATCCGTTTCAGAAAAAGTCTATTTTTTTTTTAATACTGATGATAAAAATGTTGACGAGCATTTGCCAAGAAACTACTTTTTACTTTTAATAAGTAGCATTTTTACAAAATTGGGAGACACTTTAAGCAACCCAAAAACAGTATTGGCTTGGATTATGAATTATATAAACGCACCAGTTTATATGATTAGTTTTATTGTGCCTATTAGAGAATCTGGCTCTATGTTACCTCAAATATTTTTAGCGAGTTATATTAAAACCAAAGCAAAAAGAAAATGGATTTATGTTTCTGGGTCTATTTTTCAATTTGCTTCAATTTTAGCAATTGGTTTAATAGCTTACTTTTTTGAAGGTGTTTTTGCAGGGGGTTTAATTATTTTATTTCTGATAATTTTTAGTCTTTCAAGAAGTTTATGTTCTGTAAGTTCTAAAGATGTTTTAGGAAAAACAATCCCTAAAGATAGGCGTGGAAAATTAAAAGGATATACAGTCTCTGTATCCGGAATTTTAGTTTTATTGACTGGTTTATTTATGATGTATAAATCTAAAAGCGATGCTTCTCTCCTATTCTACAGTGGAATTTTAGTTTTTGCGAGTTCTATGTGGCTGATTTCAGCATTTATTTATTCAAAAATTAAAGAACCTAAAAGCGAAGTTGAAGAAAATAAAGATACTTGGAAAGAAGTTTTACAAAGAATAAAAATTGTAAAAAAAGATACTCATTTTAGAAACTTTATTATTGCACGTTCGCTATTATTATGTTCGGCTTTAACTGCTCCTTTTTATGTATTATTGGCACAAGAAAATATTGGAAAAGAAAGCTATTTGTTAGGTTTATTTATTATCGCAAATGGAGTTGCATCAATCTTAAGTGCTCCAGTTTGGGGAAGAATGGCAGATATATCGAGTAAAAATGTTATGTCTTTTGCAACGATAATTGCATCAATTTTAGGAATTGTAATGTTTATAATTATTGAAGTATTTGTAGACTTTTCGAAAGTATTTTGGTTGTATCCAGTCGCTTTTTTCATTTTAGGAATTGCACATAGTGGCGTTCGTTTAGGAAGAAAAACATACGTTGTAAATATGGCAGAAGGAAACAAAAGAACAGATTATGTAGCTGTAAGTAACACCATAATTGGTTTAATTTTATTAGTAACTGGTGGAATTAGTGCTTTAGCATCACTTTTTTCTGTAGAATTGGTATTATTGGTTTTATCAATATTTGGAATTTTGGGCGCATTTATGAGTTATAAATTGCCAAATGTAGAAGCTGAATAATTTTATTCTTTAATAATTATTTCATCATTATTGTTCAAATAGGTATCTGCATACACTTTTGTAAAATGCGCTCCAAAAAAGAGAATTAAACTCGAATAAGAAACCCATAACATAATCAAAATTACAGAACCAGCAGCACCATAAGTAGAACCTGGATCCATTTCACTAAAGTACCAAGCTAATAAATATTTACCTACCACAAATAATATGGCAGTTAAACCTGCTCCTACTTTTACAGCTCGCCAACGTACTTTTTTACTTGGTAAATATTTAAACATCGCAGCAAATAAAATGTAAATGAATAAGATGGACATTAGAAAATCTACAACATAGATATATTCAAACAAATTATCTGGCACAAATACTTCTATTCTCCTGCTAAATGCACTAATTAATGCTGTTAAAACGAAACTAATCAACAATAAAAAACCTATAATTAAAATAAAACCAAAGCTTTTTAGGCGATCTATTATCATCTTTATAAATCCGTTTGTGTTAGGGTTTTCTTTTACTTTCCAAATTTTATCGAATGCGGCTTGTAATTGATAAAACACTCCAGTTGCACCATAAATAAGTGTTCCAACTCCAATAATTGTGGTAAAAATAGAGACAGATTCATCTCCTCTATCTAACATCATTACTCTTATAGATTCTGCTGTTTGAATTCCGACAGCACTTGTAATTTCATCTAATAATTCACCTTCTACAATTTCTCTTCCCCAAATATTTCCTACTAAATTTAAAATAATTACTATTAAAGCAGGCAAAGATAAAATGGCATAATAGGCAACAATGGCACTCAATTCAAAAGGACCACTATCTAACCAATTACTTCCTGTTTTCTTTAATAATTTTGGAAAGTCTTTTATAATTGTTTTCGCTTGCACAGTTTTATTTTAGAGTTGTAAAATTAAAGATTTACAGATTTAATAATTTGCGTAGATGCATTTTTTTTGAACTCATTTCGAAAAACATAATTCAATTTTAAAAGAGAAAATCAGCAAAAAAAAGAATTTAAGTTTTAGCAGTTCCAGTTACATTTTTTACTTTTCTTTTTCTGGAAGTAATAAAGTAAACACCCGTTAATAAAATGGCAGAAGCAATCATAGATTGTGTAGAGATTTTTTCATCCAGAAAATACCACCCCATAAATAAAGCAATTACAGGATTTACATAGGCAGATGTCGCCACTTTTTCGGTTGAAACTACTTTTAGCAAATAATTAAAAGCTGTAAAAGCAACAATTCCACCTAAAATAATTAATAAAGACATCGATATTTGAACGTTTGAACTCCAATTTAAAGGAGAAGTCCATTTTTCATGAAAAGAAAGACTTAAAATAGCTAAAACAACACCAGCAATTACCATTTGTATTCCTGTACTCACAAAAAAATTTTTTGGTAAATCTGCCTTAGAAACAAAAACACCTCCATAACTCCAACCTAAAACACAGCCTAACATTACTAAAATTCCTAAAATAGTTTCACTTGAGGTTACTAATTCTTGCTGACTCACCAATAAAACCATTCCTGTGATTCCTAAAAAAATTCCAATTATAGATTTTTTTTGCATGGGTTTTCTATCTAAAAAACGCAGAATTAGTAAGACGAATAATGGTTGTGTAGAGGCAATTAACGCAGCAAAACCACTATCTACATATTGCAAAGCCCAAACAAAAACACTGTTTCCTAAAATTAGAAAGAATAAAGATGCAATGGCTGAATTGAGAAATTGCTTTTTAGTAATTTTAAGACTAAAACCGATAATTTTAGCAATCATCAACATTAAAACACCAGCTGTGGAAAAACGAATACAAGCCAAGAAAAATGGAGGTAATTCTGTTACTGCAACTTTGTTAAATAAATAGGTAGAACCCCAAATTACATAAATGGATATAAATGCTACAATAATTAAAATTTGAGATTTATTCGCTTTCATAATCTACTTTGTTAGAAGTTGCGAAATTACCATTAATAATTAAGTCCTTTTCAATTTTAATTGAGAATAAAAAAACCTTCACAAATTTGTGAAGGCTTTATCGTTAACTAACCAAATAATTAAATTATTAAATTATTTATTTTCTTTTTGTTCGACAATTGTTTCGTTTTCTAACTCAAACTTTTTGTTTTCTTTTAAATTCCGATTTATACTTGTTGGATTATCTTGAGTTTTTGTTCTTTCAAATTTCTTGTTATCTTTTATAATTCCCATAATATTTATTTTTTTTAGTTCACCTCTAAATTACTAAAAATGAATGTATTGTTACGTTAAAAGGTTGTTAAGATGTGTTTTAAAATGTTAAAGGCCATTAAAATCTTTTGAATTTTTATTTACCAAATCTTTAATTGGAGTGTCAGTTATAAACACATTTTCCAAAACAGAAATATCGTCTTTAATGTAAATTAATGCGTATGTAAAATTCTTTGTTGAAGTAGTTCTTTGTGTTTCTCTCACTAAATCTTCTGCTGGTTTCGCTTTAGATTCTTCCATATAAAAACGTTCGTTATTCAAAGTGAAAACTAGTTTATTGCTATGTTTATAATATCCTCCTACTTTTGCTTTTATGTAATCTTTATTATTATTTAATTTTTCTTTGCTTACAGTATCTAATTTTGCAAAACCAAGGCTATCTTTTACATAAACGTAAATTTCTTCACCTCTATTCCATGCAGAATCCTTTGTTTTAAAACTACTTATTTCATAATTCATTCTTATGTATTTCCCTCTAAATGGGTCATTGGGATCTAAAGGTTGTGTTATAAAATTATATGCTTTTCCTGTTTTTAAAACATTTTCTTGGTCGTAAATCATTTTTATTGGCGCCATTAATTGAAATGCGACAACTACTAAAAAAATTGGCATTATTATTTTTGATGTTTTCATAATATATTTTTTAAGCGTTTTTTCTTGATTTTTTTAACATTAAATAATTTGATGCAAAGAACCCTACACCTACTGAAATGAATAACAATCCTCTGATGACAAAAGTCATTTCTGTATCAAAAAATCGCAAAGAAATTAAGGCTGTAATGATTAATAAACCGTAATTTAAAATTCCGAAATTCGTAGTATCAGTTCCTTTTTTTATCATACCAACTCCCAAAATAAAGATGATAATATTTGCCAAAATTATTGATAAATAACCATCTATATCATTTAGAAAATAAATTAGAAGTATTAAAATTGAAGCATATTCGAATAAACTATTCCAACTAAATTTTGATGTTTTTTTGTTATAAATTAATAAGAAAACCGTTGATATGAGCAATACAATTGAAACTAATAAACTTTGATTTTGAATTTCTAAAGTTAAAAAATTATCATTCCAAAATCCTTTAACTGACATTGTAAGCATCATTATTATCAAACCTAAAGAACCAAAAAGTAGGAATCCGTTTTTTCGAATCCTTGTATTTTTAAAAAGAGTTAATTTTCCAACATTATATAAGAATCCGAATAGAAAACCATAAACGATTATATAAATTTGATAATCTCCTTTTACAAAAGTTCCAAAAGAAATAACAACACTTAATGGAATTAAAAAATTACTTACTGTAGTTATATTTTCTTCAATTTTATGTTTTAAATTATTGATATAAAAAGGCATTAAACCCGCGATTACACCTAAATACATCCAAGGTGTTTTATAACCACTTGAATAATCATAGCCTAATTCATAAGCATAAACTGTTGAAAAAATTAAACATAAATTAAAGACAAAGTTCGATTTTAATAAATAAACCAAAGGCAAACATAGTAGTATCCATGCTAATAAAAAGGAGCTTAAATTTCCTGGAATGTTATAAATCTGACTGACTAATGAAATACTTGACCCCACAGCAAAAAATAAAAATGTTCCTGAAGATTCTAACCAAGTGCTACTTTTCTTTTTTAATATTGAATAACCAACTGCGATTTGTCCAATTATTAATGGTAAAAATGCAAATATAGTTTTTGTTAGCGTTGAGAAATTATCCCAATTATGTGCCAATATTAAAATAATACCTAAACCTACCAAAAGGCTTCCTATCACTCCAAAAACAGTAAAAAGCTTGTTGGAAGAATTAACTGAATTAGAATTATAATAACTCTCAATTTTTGAGGCTATTTCTTCAGAAATAACACCTTGTTTGATTAGTTTTGGTAATTCTTGTTTAAATTTTGAATTCATAGAATTAGATTTTTAAATAAAGTTACTATTTTTTTAAACCCCACAAGCATTTTACTTGTGAGGTTTTGGATTTAAAACCATTATCAAACTAACTATTTTCTTCTTCACTTTTAGTGTTGATAAAATCGATATCTCTGGTGTTTTTTTGTACGGTAATTGCACCAAATAAACTTAATAAATAGGAAATTGCGTAGAATCCTTTTTCACTTAATTCTAAATCGGCATTTCTTAAACCGATAATTAATAATAACAAGGATGCAATTACAATAACCCAACTGATTCCATAATACATTTCGCTTACTTTAATTTGTTCAGCCTTGTCTCTCACTGCTTTTTGCAGTGAAATAACAGCGTAAATACCCATTAAAAGAATCGCAAAATAGTATCCTTTTTCGTTCAATTCCATACCTGCATTCCACAAACCAATGCAATAAGAAAGCAGTCCAATAATAACAACTCCCCAACTTGCACCAATATATGCAGGTGTTGGTTTATGGTTCAATTCTTCTTTAGATTTTTTACTGTTTTTCTGTTTTTTAGTTTCTTCGTTTGCAGAAACTGTTGTTTGATAATTCATAATTTTTAGTTTAATAATTATGATACAAATTTGCGATAGAATTACAACTTGTGAAATACTATTTTCTATAAATACTGACGATATAATTTATTAAATTTAATATATTTACCTTTAATAATTGATTTATAGATAATTATTACTGACGATATAATGATAAATATAAAAGACATACTACAAAGTTTTACAAATGAAAAGCAGGAAGAACTCATCCTTTATTTAGAGAAAAAGAACAAAAGAGCAGATACCAAAAACATCCAATTAGTAAAACTATTAATTGCCGAAAATTTATCGTCTAAAGAAATTTGCTTAAAACTCTACCAAAAAGACAACAAACCAGCTTTACATGCTTTAAGAAAGCGATTATTCCAATCTATTATCGATTTTACAGCAAATTCGAATCTAAAAGAAGAGAATTCTATAGATATGCAATTGATAAAATTCATTATTTCTGCAAGGGTTTTTCTCAAAAAAGGACAATTTACTATTGGTTACAAAATTTTAGAAAAAGCCGAAATTACTGCAAAAGAGCATCAATTATTTACGATTCTAAATGAGATTTATCATTCTAAAATTCAGTATTCGTATGCCATTCCTTCTTTAAATATTGATGAAATTATTATCAATTTTAAAGAAAATCAGCAACAATTGTTGTTGGAAGAAAAAATGAATATTGCGTATGCGAAAATTAGAAAAGCGTTACAAGATGTTCAGCACCAACATAAAATTATCGATATAAAAGCAATGATAGAAAACGTTTTAGAAGATCATCAAATTAATATATCAAGTTCTTTTTCTTTTAAACCTTTGTATCAAATTTTACAAATTACTAATATTTCTTCTGCTCAAAATTTCGATTATTGGAATATAGAGTCCTTTCTTTTAGAAACGTATGAATTGATGAAAAACCATAAATCGAAAGAAAAACAACTTTTTTATCATATTGAAATTATATATCTAATTGCCAACACACTTTTTAGAAATAAGAAATTTACCCAATCTTTAAAATATTTAGATTTGATGCACGATCATATGCAACAACAAAAAAGCAAATATTTTAAGGAATATAATCCTAAATACAAACTTCTACTCGCATTAAACCACAATTATAGTGGAAATCAAGAAAAAGCAATTGATTTGTTAATTCCTTTTACGAATCAGAAAAACATAGATATTATTGCTCAATTGGATATTTATTTGTCGCTAATTGTCTTTTATTCTCAAAGGAAAGAATTGAAAAAAGCGCAAAATTTATTTTCGGAATTTTATCATACAGACAAGTATTACATTGAAAAAGCAGGCATAGAATGGACGATAAAAAAGAATATTATAGAAATTTTGTTACAAATCGATTTAGGAAATATAGATATTGTAGAATCAAGAATACTAAGTTTTAAAAGAGCGTATTTTAAGCACTTAAAAAGCATAAATCAGAAGAAAGTAATCACTTTCATAAAACTGGTTGAAATCTATTATAAAAACCCAGAAATCATCACCAGTAATGATTTTGAAGATAAAGTAGAAACTTCTTTCAATTGGATTGGTAAAGAAAAAGAAGATATTTTTATGATGAGTTTCTTTGCTTGGTTAAAAGCTAAAATGACCAAACAAGATATGTATTTGGTCACTATAGATTTTATGAAAACATAGTTCTAGTCAGTTCGAGCGCAGTCGAGAACTCTCTTAAAATAGAAAATATTTAATAACCTCTCGACTGCGCTCGAGAAGACAAATCAAAAACTAATTTCACTTCTGTCTTTTCATCAATTCTGCTTCAATATCTTTTAAAGTAAAACCTTTCGCTTGTAATAACATTAAATAGTGAAACATCAAATCTGCAGATTCATATAAGAATAATTCATCATTATTGTCCATTGCTTCAATAACAGTTTCCACTGCTTCCTCTCCTACTTTTTGTGCCACTTTACTTATTCCTTTTGCAAATAAACTTGCAACGTAAGATTTTTGAGTGTCTTTATTCGCAACTCTTTCTGTAATTACATTTTCTAAAGTTGAAAAGAAACCATAATTCGATTTATTTTCTTCGTTCCAACAAGTATCTGAACCTTTATGACAAGTTGGTCCATTTGGATTTACTTGAATCAACAAAGTATCGTTATCGCAATCTAACTTTATATCGACTAAATTCAACACATTTCCACTTTCTTCACCTTTTGTCCAGAGTCTATTTTTAGTTCTACTAAAAAATGTTACTAATTTTGTTTCTTGAGTTTTAGCAAAAGCTTCTTCATTCATATAACCCAACATCAACACATTTTTTGTGGTTGCATCTTGTATGATTGCAGGAACTAATCCATCGTTATTTTTATTGAAATCTATCTTCATAATTTTTATTTTCTATGTCTCCTCGAGCGTAGTCTAGAGGTTATAAGTTCTCGACTGCGCTCGAACAAACACTCTAAATTCTTACAGGAATATTATTCTCTTTTAATTCTTGTTTTAATTCTAAAATCGGAATCTCACCAAAATGAAAAACGCTTGCTGCCAAAGCTGCATCAGATTTTCCATCAACAAATGTATCTATAAAATGTTGCACTGTTCCTGCGCCACCAGAAGCAATAATTGGAATGTTTAATTCGGTTGATAATTTTGCTAAAGCTTCATTGGCAAAACCTGCTTTTGTACCATCATTATTCATAGAAGTGAACAAAATTTCTCCTGCACCACGTTTTTCTACTTCTTTTGCCCATTCAAATAAATTGAGTTCTGTTGGAATGGTTCCTCCAGCCAAATGTACAATCCATTCTCCATCAATCTGTTTTGCATCAATTGCAACTACCACACATTGACTTCCGAATTTATTAGATAATTCATTCACTAAATCTGGTCTTTTAATTGCTGATGAATTTATTGAAACCTTATCTGCTCCACATTGTAATAACAAATCTACATCTTCCACAGAAGAAATCCCACCACCAACTGTAAATGGAATATTTACCTGTTCTGCAACTTTTAAAACCATTTCTCTCATTGTTTTTCTTCCTTCTAAAGTGGCAGAAATATCAAGAAAAACCAATTCATCTGCACCTAATTCAGCATATTGTTTTGCTAAAACTACAGGATCTCCAGCATCTATTAAATTAACGAAATTTACACCTTTTACAGTTCTTCCGTTTTTAATATCTAAACAAGGAATTATTCTTTTTGTAAGCATTTTATTTATTTAAAATGAAGTTTTCTAATTGTTTTAAGCTTATTTTATTTTCATAAATAGCTTTTCCAATAATTACACCTTCGCAACCATTTTCTGCTAATTTTGGTAATTCATCAAATGTTGAAATTCCACCAGAAGCTATCAATTTTAAACCCTTTACTTCGGATAAAACTTCTTTATAAATATCAAAACTTGGGCCTTGTAACATTCCGTCTTTAGAAATATCTGTACAAATAACATATTGAATTCCCTTTTTATGATAATCTGCGATAAAAGGAATCAATTCTAAAGTACTTTCTTCTTGCCATCCATTTGTTGCTATTTTTCCTCCAGTATTATCTGGATAAAAATCTGCTCCTAAAATAATTTTTTGAGATCCATATGTTGAAATCCAACTTTCAAAAATCGTTGAGTTTTTCACAGCAATACTACCTCCAGTAATTTGATTAGCTCCTGAATTAAAAGCAATTTCCAAATCTTTATCAGACTTTAAACCACCACCAAAATCAATTTTTAAGTTAGTTTTTGATGCAATTTGCTCTAAAACTTTATAGTTGATAATCTCGCTCGCTTTTGCGCCATCTAAATCTACAACGTGTAAATATTCTATTCCTGCAGCTTCAAATTCTTTGGCAACTTCTAACGGGCTTTCATTATATATTTTCTTGGTATTGTAATCGCCTTTTGTTAAACGAACACACTTTCCGTCAATAATATCTATGGCTGGTATTATTCTCATAACTATTTATTTAATGCAGTAACTTGAATTTCTATTTTCATTCTCGGATCCGCCAATCCAGCAGCAAACATTGTTGCTGAAGGTCTTATTTCCCCTAAATATTTTTTTAAAACAGGCCAAGTTTGTTCAAATTCTGAAGCATCTGGTAAAATATAAGTTACACGTACTATTTTACTCATGCTAGAGCCAGCTTGTTCTAAAACTTCTTCTATATTTTTTAAACATTGCTCAGTTTGATTTACAACATCATCAGCAATGGTCATATCATGATAATTGAAACCAGTTGTTCCAGAAACAAAAATCCAATCTCCTTCTACTACAGCTCTTGAATATCCAATTTCTTTTTCGAATGAAGACCCTGAACTTATTAATTTTCTTGCCATAATTAATTATTATAAGTTTAAGAAGTTTTGAAGCAAATGTGCTCCTTCTACTCCACTTTTTTCCGGGTGAAATTGTACACCATAAAAATTATCTTTTTGTAATGCTGATGCATATTCAATTTCATAATCGGTTGTTGCAATTGCTTCATCACAACTTTCAGCATAGAAACTATGTACTAAATACATAAATTCTCTTTCTTTAATTCCGGTAAATAAAGAAGATTTTAAATCATACACTACATTCCATCCCATTTGTGGAACTTTTACAGCTTTAGAAAACTTTTTCACTTCTACATCAAAAATACCTAATCCTTTTGTATTTCCTTCTTCAGAAGAATTACACATTAATTGCATTCCTAAACAAATTCCTAAAACAGGTTGTTTTAAAGTTGGGATAACTTTATCTAAACCACTTTCTTGCAGCATTTCCATTGCAGAACTTGCTTCACCAACTCCAGGGAAAATTACTTTATCAGCAGCTTTAATTTCATCAATATTATTTGATAAAATAGCATCTACACCTAATCTTTTAAAAGCAAATTGAATGCTTTTTATGTTTCCTGCTCCGTAATTTATAATTATGAGTTTCATAATTAGTTTTTAATTTTTAGTGTTTAGTTTTAAGTTAAATTACTCAAAACTAAAAATTGATAACTCAACACTTTTTAAAGCATTCCTTTTGTAGATGGTAAAAACATCTTATTTGAATCTCTTTTTACTGCCATTTTCATTGCTTTCGCAAATGCTTTAAAAATTCCTTCAATTTTATGATGTTCATTTACGCCTTCTGCTTTGATGTTTAAATTACATTTTGCACCATCTGTAAACGATTTAAACAAGTGAAAAAACATTTCTGTTGGCATGTCGCCAATTTTTTCACGCTTAAAATCTGCGTCCCATTCTAGCCAATTTCTTCCTCCAAAATCAACTGCCACTTGCGCTAAACAATCGTCCATTGGTAAGCAAAAACCATATCTTTCAATTCCTAATTTATTGCCCAGTGCTTTGTTGAATAATTCCCCAAAAGCAATCATAGTATCTTCAATTGTATGGTGTTCATCAACTTCTAAATCACCATCAACTTTAATAGTCAAATCCATATTTCCGTGTCTACCAATTTGGTCTAACATATGATCGAAAAAGTGTAAACCTGTAGCAATATCGTTTTTACCTGAACCGTCTAAATTTAGTTTGATGTAAATCTTCGTTTCATTCGTATTTCTGGTGATTTCTGCAACTCTATCTTCTAATTTTAGAAACTCATAAATTACTTTCCAATCTGTGCTTGTTAAAGCAATACAATCTAAAATTTCTTGTTTAGAAGTTTCTATTTCATCTGCCCCTAATTCAGGGTCTTCTGATAAGAAAATTCCTTTACAACCTAAATTCTTCGCCAACTCCATGTCTGTAATTCTGTCTCCTAAAACAAAAGAATTTTCTAAATCATACTCATCAGAAAAATACTTTGTTAGTAAACCAATTCTTGGTTTACGAGTTTCAGCATTTTCGTGTGGAAACGTTTTATCAATTAGAATTTCAGAAAAAACAACACCTTCTTTTTCGAATGCTGAAATAATTTTATTTTGAGCTGGCCAAAAAGTATCTTCAGGAAATGAATCAGTTCCTAAACCATCTTGATTGGTAACCATAACCAATTCATAGTTCAATTCTTTGGCAATTTTTGCCATATATTGAAATACTTTTGGATAATATTCTAACTTTTCTAAACTATCTAATTGATAATCTACTGGCGGTTCTAACACCAAAGTTCCATCTCTGTCTATAAATAATACTTTTTTCATTTAAATTTCTTTTAAAGCTTGAAGTAATCTCTCATTCTCCAAACTTGTTCCAACTGTAAAACGTAATGTATTCTCACACAAAGGCTGTGTTGTTCTATTTCTAATTACAATTCCTTTTTTAATTAATTGATTGTAACGTTTTGTAGCATCATCAACCTTTACTAACACAAAATTACAGTCTGTTGGATAAATTGTGTTGATGAAATCAATTTCTTTTAAACTTTCTAAAAGCTGATTTCTTTCTGCTTTAATTTCAATGATTTCTTGCTGTACTTCTTCCACTTTTTGTAAACGCTCAATTGCTTTTTGCTGCGTTAACTCGTTTACATTATAAGGTGGTTTTATATTATTTAAAATTGCTATAATTTCTTCAGATGCATAACAAACACCTAGTCTAATTCCCGCCAAACCATAGGCTTTAGACAACGTTTGTGTAATAATTAAATTAGGAAATTCTTCTAATCTTTCTAACCAACTTTTCTCTTCTGAAAAATCGATATATGCTTCATCAATAACAACCAAACCATTAAATTTCTTTAATAATTCTTCTACTTTATTTGTTGAAAAACTATTTCCTGAAGGATTATTTGGAGAACATAAAAACAAGATTTTACTGTTTTTATCTACTTTCTCAAAAATTTGTTCAACTTTTGGTTGAAAATCTTCCGTTAATAAAACGGTTTTATTTTCTATATTATTGATGTTTGCCAACACAGAATACATTCCATATGTTGGTGGTAATGTGATGATATTATCTTCTTTAGGTTCGCAAAAAGCTCTAAAAATTAAATCTAAAACTTCATCACTTCCATTTCCTAAAAGAATATTTTTCTTGTCAACTTTTTTAATTTCTGATAATAAATCTTTTACTGAATTTTGCTGCGGATCTGGATAACGATTTACGCCATTTTCAAACGGATTTTCATTGGCATCCAAGAAAATCATATCATCTGATGTTGCATCTTTATATTCATCTCTTGCTGATGAATAAGGTTTTAGAGATTTTATATTTTCTCTAACTAAATTTAAAATATTCATGATTTTAAATCTTTTAAACGTAAAGTTACCGCATTTTTATGTGCTTCTAAACCTTCTGCAGCTGCCATTAATTCTATAGAATTTCCTATATTTAAAATCCCTTCTTTTGTTATTTTTTGAAATGTAATACTTTTTGTAAAACTATCTAAATTCACTCCAGAATAAGCTTTGGAAAACCCGTTTGTTGGTAAAGTATGGTTTGTTCCTGATGCATAATCTCCTGCGCTTTCTGGCGTGTAATTACCTATAAAAACAGAACCTGCGTTTTCTATGTTATCTATATAATAATCATTATTATTTGTACAAACAATAAAGTGTTCTGGGCCATATTCGTTAATTAACTCCAAAGCGATTTCATCTGTTTCTACAAAAATAGATTTTGAATTATCAATTGCTTTTTGAGCAGTTTCTTTTCTTGGCAGGTTTTCTAGCTGTTTTAGAATCTCACTCGAAACCTCATTAATAAGTTCTTTCGATGTAGAAACTAAAATAACTTGACTATCTGCACCATGTTCTGCTTGACTCAATAAATCTGCTGCAACATAACTCGCGTTTGCAGAATCGTCTGCGACAACTAATAATTCACTTGGTCCTGCTGGCATATCAATTGCAACACCATGTTTTGTAGAAAGTTGTTTTGCAACCGTTACAAATTGGTTTCCTGGACCAAATATTTTATAAACTTGTGGAATTGTTTCTGTACCAAATGTTAATCCTGCAACAGCTTGAATTCCGCCAACTTTTATAATTTTTGTTACTCCACATAAATTTGCAGTATATAAAATTGCTGGGTGAATTTTTCCTTCTTTATTTGGTGGAGAACACAAAACTATTTCTTTACAGCCTGCAATTTGTGCAGGAATTGCCAACATTAAAACTGTTGAAAAAAGTGGTGCTGTTCCTCCAGGAATATACAAACCAACTTTTTGAATTGGTCTTTTTTCTTGCCAACAAGAAACTCCGTTTGTAGTTTCTACTGAAACTTTTTCTGTTTTTTGAGCTGTATGAAACTTGGTAACATTTTCTTTTGCAACGTTTATAGCGTCTTTTAATTCTGATGAAACTAAATTGATTGCCTCTTTAATTTCTTGTTCTGAAACTAAATTATTTTCTAAAGAAACACCATCGAAAATTGATGTGTATTTTTCGATTGCAAGATCTCCGTTTCTTTTTACATCATCAAAAACTTGATTTACTGTTGTTTCAATATCATCAACCGTTTTTGTTGGTCTTTGTAATATTGAAGTCCAGTCTTTTTTAGATGGATTATTGATTATTTTCATAATTCTATTCTCTTATAAACTTGCGTGAGCGTTAGGGATTGAAACGGCATCCTTTTTTCTTTTTCGGAAAAAAGATATAGTGGAAAGCCCGTTAAAACGCCCAAAAAACCATTCAATTTTTTAAATTAAAGTACCATTTTTTCAATTGGACACACTAAAATTCCTTCGGCTCCATTTGCTTTTAAATCTTCGATAATGTCCCAGAATTTATTCTTGGTAACTACTGTGTGCACAGAACTCCAACCTTTTTCTGCCAATGGCAAAACTGTAGGACTTCTCATACCTGGCAAGAGTTTTAGTATATTTTCTAACTTATCATTTGGTGCATTTAATAACACATATTTTGAATCTCTACCTTTTAAAACAGACTGAATTCTAAATTGAATTTTGTCTAAAATAACTTTTCTTTCATCGGAAATTTGAGGAGAAACTGCCAAAACTGCTTCCGATTTTAAAAGAACCTCAATTTCTTTTAATCCGTTTTTGAATAAGGTACTTCCACTGGAAACGATATCGCAAATTCCATCTGCCAAACCAATATTTGGCGCAATTTCTACAGAACCATTAATAATGTGTAATTGTGCATCTAGATTTTGTTCTTTTAAAAACTTTCTAACTGTTTCTGGATAAGAAGTTGCAATTCTTTTTCCGTTTAAATCTTTTAAAGAATTGGATTTAGATTCTTTTGGAACAGCTATTGAAACTTTACATTTAGAAAAACCTAAACGTTCTACAAATTCTAAATCGCTTCCTTTTTCTATTAAAACATTCTCACCAATTATTGCTGCATCTACTACTCCATCTCGTAAATATTGAGGAATATCTCCATTTCTTAAATAGAAAACTTCCACAGGAAAATTTCTTGCGGATGCTTTTAGTTGGTCTTTACCATTATCGATAGAAATTCCAATGTCTTTTAAGATTCTCATTGAATCTTCGTTTAATCTTCCTGATTTTTGTACTGCAATTCTTAAATTACTCATTTTGTTTTGTTTAATGCCTGAACAAATACGGTTTTAAAATTGAAAAAACCCGTTTGATTTGCTCAAACGGGTTTATAAATATCTTGATTTTATTCAATACATCTTTAAATCGCTTGACTGCAATTGTAAAAATGATGGTGATGTGATTGAATAAAGTTCATTTGTTTTCTAATAAGTTACAAATATCTAAATTTAATTAGATATAAACCAAAAGAAGAGTAAAAACTTTTAAGAAATAGGAAATTTTATCAAATTTTTAAAATTTGTTTGATTTTTTATTCTTTTAGCAAGAACAGATGTTTATTCTATTAATCTTATTATAATTAAATAATCTAAATTCTCTAACTACACCTATAAAACATTGAATAAACATCTCAATTTTAACTAAATTGAGGTTCTATGTCTGGCAGTTTATTTTTAAAACTTGGTGCATTCTCTCTGTAAGAAACAGCTTTCTTTTTAGAAACCATAACCAATAAATCTTCATTTAAGGTAAATAAAGTGGCTGCTCTAAATTTATTTATCAATAAATTTTCTATTTCAGAAATTACCTCATCAAAAGAAAATTGTTTGTATTTCTCTTCCTCTTTATGACGGTATTTTAATTGAAAAACTTGTTTATTATCAATGATAAACAAACGCATGTATACATTTATCAATCCTTCACCTTTTTTAAGAGGTTTGCTTAATGTAAGTTTTACAAACTCATCATTTGTAAGGCTTTGTTTTAATGTTTGGAAAAGGTGTTTAAAATCACTCATATTACAAAGATAAAAAAAGCTCAAGTTTAAAACTTGAGCTTTTTAAATATATTATTCTATTTGTATTTCTTATCCTTTAAAGTTGATTTTACGCATACGTAAACTTTCTGGAGTAACTTCTAAATACTCATCAGCTTTAATGTATTCCATATTTTCTTCTAAAGAAAAGTCTACTTTTGGTGCAATTTTCATAGCATCATCTGTACCAGATTTACGCATGTTTGTTAATTGCTTTCCTTTAATTAAGTTAACTGCTAAATCGTCTGATTTAGAGTTTTCTCCAATTACTTGACCAATGTATATTTCTTGATTGATATCAATAAAGAAACGACCTCTATCTTGTAAACGGTTTAATGCATAGGCAGTTGCTTTACCAGCAGCAGAAGAAACGATTGCTCCTTTTACTTCTTCTGTAAAGTCTCCTTTGTAAGGTCCGTATTCTGAAAAACGGTGGTTAATAATAGCAGTACCTGCTGTTGCAGTTAAAATTCTATTTCTTAAACCTATTAAACCACGAGAAGGAATTGTAAACTCTAAATGTTGTAAATCTCCTTTAGGCTCCATAATCATTAAATCTCCTTTTCTTAAAGAAACCAAGTTTACTGCTTTAGAAGCAACATCTTCTGGTACATCAATAGATAAGGTTTCATATGGTTCTGATTTTACACCATCTATATCTTTTAAAATTACCTGTGGTCTTCCCACTTGTAATTCATAACCTTCTCTACGCATTGTTTCAATTAATACAGATAAGTGTAAAACTCCACGTCCGAAAACGTTAAATTTATCTTCAGAATCTGTAGTTTCTACTTTTAATGCAAGATTTTTCTCTAATTCTTTAAACAATCTGTCTCTTAAGTGACGAGATGTTACATATTTACCTTCTTTACCAAAGAAAGGAGAATTGTTAATTGTAAACAACATACTCATTGTAGGTTGGTCAATTTCTGTTCTTGGTAATGCTTCAGGATTTTCTAAATCTGCAATTGTATCACCAATTTCGAAACCTTCAATACCGGTAATAGCACAAATATCTCCACAAGGAACTTTGTCTACTTGCATTTTACCCATTCCTTCGAATACGTGTAATTCTTTAATTCTTACTTTTTTAGTAGATCCATCTGCTTTACAAAGCATGTAATCTTTACCAACTTCTAAATCTCCTCTAAATATACGTCCGATTGCAATTCTTCCTGTAAAAGAAGAAAAATCTAAAGATGTAATTTGCATTTGAGCAGTTCCTTCGTTGTATTTTGTTGCTGGAATAGATTCTATAACAGCATCTAATAAAGGAATAATATTGTCTGTTTCGTTTTTCCAATCTGTAGACATCCAATTATTTTTTGCAGAACCATAAATAGTTGCAAAATCTAATTGCTCTTCAGTTGCTTCTAAAGCAAACATTAAATCGAAAACTTTTTCGTGCACTAAATCTGGTGTACAGTTTTCTTTATCTACTTTGTTTACTACAACAATTGGCGTTAAACCTAACTCTAAAGCTTTACCTAACACAAAACGAGTTTGTGGCATTGGCCCTTCGAATGCATCAACTAATAACAAAACACCATCAGCCATTTTTAATACACGCTCTACTTCTCCACCAAAATCGGCGTGACCAGGAGTATCAATTACGTTAATTTTTGTGTTTTTATAAGTAACAGAAACGTTTTTAGAAAGAATTGTAATTCCTCTTTCACGCTCTAAATCGTTATTATCTAACAATAAATCTGTACGTTCTTTACGGTCGTCTAAAACTTTTGCTTGATCTATAATTTTATCTACCAAAGTTGTTTTTCCGTGATCGACGTGGGCAATAATTGCGATGTTTCTAATTTCGTGCATTTGTACTTTCTTAAATTTCGTGCAAAAGTAATTGTTTAGAAGTGAATTACACTATTTTTTACAAAGTATTTTAATGTGCCATATTGTTAAATAATTTGAACTGTTTTGGCATGTGTGCGCGTTAGCGATTGAAACGGCATCCTTTTTATGCTAAATTTACTCAAGTATCTACGAATTAATTTATTAATTAACTGAACTACAGATAGCTATTGATATATATTCTAAATAAAAAGATATAGTGGAAAGCGCGACCTGATAAGGTAACGTCCAAATTATTCATTTTTAGGATTGTCTTGAAATGCAGAGGGTAAAATATCTGGAATTAATTTTATTAGTAATGGTAGCAATAATGCACCTCCAGGCAATAAAAAAACTGCCAATGCTGGTATCGACTTACAAATATCTAACAGTTGAATTTTTATTTTTTCCTTCTCTTCAAATGTTAACTTCGAGTGTGTAGATTTTCTAATTAAATGCATCGCTTCCTTGCTTTGAGAGATTTCTTGATGTAATCTCAATTTGTTTTTATGGAGCAATATTCTAATTTCTTCTACGGTTTTCATTACAATTTTCTGCGTTTACGCTCTGTTTTCAATAAATTTAATTCTCTACTTGTTTGTCCTGCAACAGAAGTATTTTCTTCTGCTCTACGAATTAAATACGGCATAACATCTCTAACTGGACCAAAAGGTAAATATTTTGCAACATTGTAACCTTGGTTTGCTAAATTATAGCTAATATGATCGCTCATACCAAATAATTGCCCAAACCACAGTCTTTTATCATTTTCTTTAATTCCGTATTTTTTAGCTAAATCCATAACTAAATAGGAGCTTTCTTCATTATGAGTTCCTGCAAAAAGTGCCATTCTTGGATGTTCCATCATGTATTTTATGGCTTCATCATAATTTAGATCTGTTGCTTCTTTGTTTTCACAAATTGGTGAAGGATATCCTTTTTCTTCTGCTCTTTCTCGTTCTTTTTCCATGTAAGCACCACGAACTACTTTCATACCAATGTAAAACCCTTTTTGATGAGCTCTAGAACGTAACTCTTTTAAATATTCCATTCTATCATGTCTATACATTTGTAATGTATTAAAAACAATAGCTTTTTCTTTATTATATGTTTCCATTAAAGATTCTATAAGATCATCGGCAGCTTTTTGCATCCAACTTTCTTCTGCATCTATTAATAATGGAACATCTTTTTTAAGAGCAGCTTTACAAACTGTATGAAAACGATTTAAAACACGCTCCCACTCTGCTTCTTCGTCTTTTGTTAATTCTTTTCCTTCAGATATTTTTTGATACAAACCAAAACGTCCAAATCCTGATGGTTTAAAAACAGCAAATGGAATTGACTTTTTTTCTTCACAAAAATCAACAATTTTTAAAATGATTTTTAAAGCTCCATCAAAACTTACTTCTTTGTCTTTTCCTTCTACAGAATAGTCTAAAACACTATGCACGTTACCATTTGTATGCATATTATCTATGATTGGTAAACAATCTTCTTCTGTTACACCACCACAAAAATGGTCGAAAACCGTTGAACGGATTAGGCCTTCTATTGGCAAATGTGCTTTTAAAGCAAAATTAGTTACAGCACTACCAATTCTTACCATTGGTTGGTTTTGTATCATTTTAAACAAAAAATAAGCGCGTTCTAATTGTGAATCTGATTTTAAAGCAAAAGCTACTTCTGTATTGTCGAAAAGTTTCATTCGGTATCGTTTTATCAAAAACAAATATACTGCAAGAGGATAAATAATTCAATAAATTCTATTTAATTTGCAGTCATAATATTTTATCGATGAAAACTATTCAAGCCGCAAGTTATCCTGTTCATTTTCAAGAAGAAGCGTATAAAAAGCTATCTAATTTAATTGTTAAAAATGATTACTCTACTATATTTATTTTAGTAGATGAGAATACTTTTGAACATTGTTACCCTAAATTTATACCAAATTTAGAAACAAATAAGAGAATCGAAGTCATAGAAATTGAGTCTGGAGAGATTAATAAAAATATTGAAACTTGTATTGGTGTCTGGAACGCAATTACAGAACTTGGTGGTGATAGAAAAAGTTTACTAATTACTTTGGGTGGTGGAGTAATAACAGATTTAGGTGGTTTTGTGGCTTCTTGTTTTAAACGTGGAATCGACTTTGTAAATATACCAACAACTTTACTTTCTATGGTTGATGCTTCTGTTGGTGGAAAAACTGGAGTTGATTTAGGAGTTTTAAAAAACCAGATTGGTTTGTTTTCTAACCCAGAAATGGTTTTGGTAGATGCAGATTATTTAACGACTGTAACAGAAAGAGAAATTAAATCTGGAATGGCAGAAATCATTAAATATGGTGTTACTTATGATATTAAACTATTTAATGAGGTAAAACTAAACAAAGGACTACATATCAACGAATTAATATTTAGATCTGTTGAAATAAAAAATGAAGTTGTTCTACAAGATCCGAAAGAAAAAAGTTTGCGTAAAATATTAAATTTTGGACATACAATTGGGCATGCAATTGAGTCTTTTTATTTAGAATCGGCAGATAAGGAAAACTTAACTCATGGTGAAGCAATTGCTATTGGAATGGTTTGTGAAAGCTATATTTCTAGTAAACTTCTAAATTTTCCAGAAACCAAATTAAACGAAATAAAAGAGGTTGTTTTATCTATTTATGATAAAATAAATCTTTTAAAAGAAGATTTTTCTGGAATTATGGAATTATTAAAACATGATAAGAAAAACGTAAACGGACAAGTAAATTTTGTGCTTTTAAACGATTATGAAAATCATAAATTAGATTGTAAAGTCTCTGAAGATTTAATTGTTGAGAGTATGGAATTTTATAATTCGTAATTATAAATTTAAGAAACAGTACTTTAAAGTTCATAAAAAAAATCCTTCAAATTTAAAAATTGAAGGATTTTTTCTTTTAAAAATTAGCTACTTAAAACTCACGTTTCCCAAATTCACTATCAATAAATTTTGATTTATTTTTAGCTGCATTAAATGTATAAGAAAGGTTTAAAGAAACCATATCTACTTCATAGACATAGTTTGTAGTTGTAAAAAATTGATTTGGTCTAGATGTAGTAATTCGTTGTTCATTCGTCTTAAATAAGCCCATATCTATATTTTGCCACTGTAAAGTAGCTGTTAAACGATTGTCCATAAACGTTTTTCTAAACGTTAAATTTGGCGAGTAAAAACGAGAATCTTCACCCATTGCTGTATTTCTATCAGATAAATAATTAAACGTAAATTGCAAAGAAGCATTTTCCCAGAAATTATACGTAGAATTTAAATTGAAAGAATAAATAGTAGATTTTGAATCAATATCATAATTTCTTTCTACTCCATCTCTATGTCTAAAGTTTAAAACACCATCAATAGCGTAATTATAAACGTTTACACCGATGAAGTTTGTCCAATTTTTTGTTGGTTTTATAGTTGCTCCAACTTCAATACCAATTGAATTACTTTTACCAACATTAGAATATACTCTGTTTATAATACTGTCTAAAACAGCACCATTACTTTCGTAGGCTAATGTATTTACACGATTTATAACATTATTTACATGTCTATAATATGCAGTTGCATAAATGGAATTTCCTTTTTTTAGTTTTTTTGTGAAGCCTAATTCAACTAAATCTATAAATTCTGGCAACAACGTATTATCTCCTTGCTCAAAAACTTCTGAATGTTCGCGTTCTGCAAAACTATTCATCTTAAAAGTTGTTGTTCTTTCTACTCTTTTACTATATGCAGTTTTTATGTTTGTTTTATCATCAATTTTATATTGTAAAGATGCTGAAGGGAATAACTTTACAAAATCATAATCATACACGTTTTCTGTAGTTTCACTCTGTAAAGCTTCTTTATACTCTCTATCCATTGATTCTAAACGTAAACCAGCTGCGTAATCCCATTTATTTTTTGTTCCAGTAATTTGTGCATAACTAGAATGAATTACTCTTTTTAAACTAACATCACTAGAAAATTCAGGTACTAAAACACCATCTCTTTCATAAACGAATTTTCCTGTGTGATCTAAATCCCTGTATTGATAACCTGTTTCTAAAGTTCCTAATTCAAAAGGTTTCCATTGATAATCTAAATTAAAACGTGTTCCATATAAAGGATTGTCGTTTGTATTGAATTCTTTTTGATACACAATATTATTATCTGGAAAACCTAAATTATCATTTTCTGTTGGTCCGCCTAAAAAAGTGTATTCATATAATATAGAAGTAGAAATTTTAGATTTATTATCAAATTTATGCGAATAATCGAAACTTCCTAAAGCAAAATCTCCTTTTCTAACTCTTAAATTATGATTGTAATATGCAAATGTATATTCACGATTGTTACTCCCAATTGGAGAAATTGCATGATTATCGAAGTAAACAATATCTGCCAAACGTTCTTTTGTTCTTTTTCCTGCAAAAAATCCTAAAGAAAAATTATCATTTTTATTTGGCGTATAATCTACGTTAAAACGTCCATTATAGGTAATTTCATCGAAACTACGTTCTCCATCAGAAGGTAAAAAAGTTGTTTTGTCTTCTGGAGTATTTACAATAAACATGTCTCCTTCTCTTCTACCGGTTTTATCATTTCTTTGATAACTTGCTCCAACAGAAATATTCCAATTATCTGTTCTTTTATTTACAGTTGCATCAATTCCATATCTCTGTGCTGCTACTTTTGTGTCATAATCTTCAATCGAAGGAAATCCACCACGAACATTAATTTGAGCAAATGTTCCGTTAATTGCTCCTTTTTTTGTGAGTATGTTTAGTATTCCTCCTTTTCCTTCAGGATCATATTTTGCAGAAGGTGCAGTAATTAACTCTATAGATTGCAATGCATTAGCTGGTAATTGTGCTAGAATTGCACTTGCATCTCCTTGTGTTGGTTTGCCATTTATTAAAACGGTAAAACCTTTACTTCCTCTTACACTTATTTCTCCTAAACCATCTATTGTAACTGAAGGTAAATTTTTTACAATATCTACAGCATTTCCACCAACAGCTGTTTGATATTTTTTAGTATCGAAAACTTGTCGATCAATTTTATGAGAAACCGTTTGTTTTTCTGTTTTAACAACTACTTCATTTAATTGATTTGTAGTACCTAAACTTAATTTTATGGTTCCTACATCTTTAAATTCTCCGTTTTTGTTGATAACAATAGACTGTATAGTTTTTGTCTGATAACCAAGAAAAGAAGCTTCTATATAATAGGTTCCAGATTTTACACTGGTAATTAAAAACTGACCTTTATTATCTGTGACAACACCATTAATTAAAGTTTTACTTTGAGAATTATATAAAGCTACACTAGCATATTCTAATGGATAATTATCTTCTCCATCAACAATTTTTCCTTTTATTTGGGCAGATATTAGTTGTATCGAAAATAAAAATAATACTAGAAAAACATTTTGTCTTAATTTCATAAAATTGAGTTAATTCAGTTTGCAAAAATAATTAAGTTTAGCTTATTAGACTAAAAATATGAAGATGGTTTAATTACTTTTTAAGTTTAATTTTCTGACAAAAAAAATCCTTCTAAAAGAAGGATTTTAAATTATTTATGTGTGAGCAAATTAAATTTTCTTAACTTTTACAGCATTCATTCCACGCATTCCTTTTTCTAATTCAAAAGAAACTTTGTCGTTTTCTGTAATCTCATCAATAATACCACTGATGTGTGTAAAATATTTTTCGTTATTTTCAGTATCGATAATAAAACCGAAACCTTTAGAAGAATCAAAAAATGAAACTTTTCCTTTTCTAACTGGGTCTTCTTCTGGTAAATCTTCTTTTTTAGTTACAGAAATTTCTATATCTTCTAATTCGATTTCTACTTTCAATTCTGGATCTGGTGGAGTATCTGTTAAGTTTCCATTATGATCTACATATGCAAACTGAATTCCTGTTGATCCGTTTTCTTCTTTTTCCGCCTTTCTAGCGTCCATTTTTTTCTGCTTATCTAAACGCTTCTTTAAACGTTTTTTTTCTTTTTCACTTTTACTAAATGTTTGTTGCGATTTTGCCATTAATTATAAATAGAGTTTTTATTAAGAGTTTATGTAGTATATAAAGATTGATTTTTAAAGTAACCAAAATGAAATAATATAACATTATCTCTTGATATTCTCTACACTTTGCAAATATACTACAAATTTAATTTTCTTCAAAATAAAGATTTCTATCAAAATTTTTAAAAAAAATAAAACCACTTCTACATTTTTCTCGTAAGTAAAACTGAAAACTAAAATTATATAATTATGAAAACACTTAAAATTTTTGCATTCGCATGCGCAACCGCTTTAACCTTATCATCTTGTTCTAATAGTGATAATGACATTAATCTTGATACTAAAATTTTATTTACTTCTAATAATTCAGATGGAAATGTAAACATGTACAATGTTACAGACATAAATGCTGTAGCAAAATCTACTCTAACTACCGCAACAGTTAAAGCTGATGGAATTTATTATGATGGCGATCAAGACCTTGTAGTACAGGCTTCTAGAAGCACTTTTGGATTAGAAGGTTACACAGGAATAAACGTTTCAAGTACTTCTGCAAACGTAAATATTGGTATTACTGGTTCTTTAGACATGAAAAGTCCAAGAGAATTAGCTGTTAATGGTGATTTTTATGTTGTAGCAGACAATGCAGATGCAGATGGAGATGATACTACAAAAGATGGTAAACTTTTTATTTATTCTAAAAATGGAACCTCTTTTACTTTAAGAAACATAATAACAACAGATATTAAACTTTGGGGAATAACATTTATTGGAAATGATTTATATGCAATTGTAGACACTACAAATGAATTAGCAGTTTATACTAATTTTTTAAATAATACTAGTACAACAACAATTTCTGCAACTAAAACAATTGCAGTAGAAGGTATTGTAAGAACTCATGGTTTAACTTATGATGGTATGACAGATACAATGATTTTAACAGATATTGGAGCAGCTTCTAATGGACAAGATGATGGAGGTTTTCAAGTGATTGAAAATTTTACTTCTAAATTTAATGCTACACAAAATAACGCAACGTTAGCTTTAAGTCAACAAACAAGAGTTTCTGGAGCAAGTACTTTACTAGGTAACCCTGTAGATGTTGCTTATGATGGAGATACTAAAACTGTATTTATTGCAGAAGCTGGTAATGGTGGTGGAAGAATCCTTGCTTATAACAATATTGGTAATGGTGGTAACTTAACTCCAATTTATAATACAGATTTAGCAGCAGCATCTGCTGTATTCTTTCATAAAGAATAGCTAAATATTAAGACATAAAATTTTGTTTATTTTATTGTTTGAATTAACGTAAACCTTCTGAAATTTCGGAAGGTTTTTTTTATATTATAAAAAATTGTTAATTATTAAATAAAACAATTAACATTAATAGTAATACTATTATATTTGCAAAATAAATGTTGTAAAATGAAAAACTCATCATCATTAATAAAGATTTCCATACCAGAAAAAATCTATATAAAAGACCCTGAAACATCAAATCTTGGTAAAAGAATTGTAGAAAACAGTATTTTACTTATTGATGAAATTGGTTTTGAGAGTTTTACTTTTAAAAAATTAGGAAGCAAAATTGGTTCTAATGAAAGTTCTATTTATAGATATTTTGAAAGCAAACATAAGCTGCTTTTATATTTATCATGTTGGTATTGGGCTTGGTTAGAATATCAACTAGTTATTGAAACCTTTAATATTTCTAATGTTGAAGAAAAATTAAAAAAAGCAATAGCAGTAGTTACTAAAAAAGTAAAATTAGATAGTAAATTTGCACATATTAATGAAATTTCACTCTATAAAATAATTATTAATGAAAGTTCAAAATCATTTTTAACAAAAAATGTAGATTTGGAAAACAAAGAGGGATATTTCGAAATATATAAAAGGCTAATTTCTAGATTGGAAAGAATGATATTAGACATAAAACCAGATTACAGTTTTGCTTTAAATTTAGCAAGTACAATTTTAGAAGGTGGCTTGCATCAGCATTATTTAATAGAACATTTTCCATCAATCACCAATTTCAGGAAAGGAGAATCTCCAACAGATTTTTTTATACAACTAACTAAAAACTCTTTATTATAAATTCTATGGAAAACAAACAATTATCTCCTTGGAAACGCTTTCTAGGTTTATTACAATTAGAAAGAAAAGATATTTTTCAGATTTTATATTATGCCATTTTTGGAGGAGTTGTGGCACTATCTTTACCTCTTGGAATTCAAGCTATTATTAATCTTATTCAAGGTGCACAAATTTCTACATCTTGGGTAGTTTTGGTTGTTTTAGTAACTATTGGTGTTATTTTTTCTGGAGCATTGCAACTTATGCAATTAAGAATTATAGAAACCATTCAACAAAGAATTTTTACAAGAGCTTCTTTTGAATTGAGTTATCGTTTTCCAAAAATAAAAATGAATGAGTTACACAATTATTATCCACCAGAATTGGCAAATCGTTTTTTTGATACATTAACTATCCAAAAAGGTTTAGCAAAAATTTTAATTGATGTACCTACTGCTCTTTTACAAATACTTTTTGCATTGATTTTGCTATCTTTTTACCATCCATTTTTTATCATATTCGGTATACTTTTATTGTTGCTAATTTTTATCGTTTTTAAATTTACAGCTCAAAAAGGATTAGAAACCAGTTTAGTGGAATCTAAAAATAAATATAAAGTTGCACACTGGATTCAAGAAATAGCAAGAACAGTAGTAAGTTTTAAGCTTTCTGGAAATACAAATTTGGCAATGCAAAAAAATGATGCATTAGTTGAGGAATATTTAATATCTAGAGAAAATCACTTTAAAATTTTAGTCATTCAATTTATACAAATGATTAGTTTTAAAGTCATTGTAACAGCTAGTTTGCTTTTAATTGGTGGGGCATTAGTTTTAAATCAAGAAATGAATATTGGACAATTTGTTGCTGCAGAAATTATTATTCTTTTAGTAATTGCTTCTGTAGAAAAACTAATTATTGGTTTAGAATCTTTTTATGATGTTTTAACTTCCATAGAAAAAATTGGACAAGTTGTAGACAAAGAATTAGAACCACAAGAAGGAGAAAGACCATTGTTTAAAGACGGTTTAATTATTGAGCTAGATAGCGTTTCTTACAGCGTAAATGATAGAGAAAAGCATATTATTAAAAACATATCTTTAACCATAGAACCATCTAGTAGAATACTTGTTATGGGAGAAAGTGGTGCTGGAAAATCTAGTTTATTACGCTTAATTGCTGGTGTAATTCAACCAACTGCAGGTAACATCTATATTAACAACTTATCATTAAACAGTTTACATTTAAATCATTATCGTTCTCAATTAGGTTTATCCCTTTCTGAAGAAACCCCTTTTGAAGGGACAATTAGAGAAAATTTAATTTTTGGAAATAAAGCTATAAAAGATGATATAATTTATGAAGCTTTAGATGCAGTAGGATTAAATCAATTCTTAAAAGAACAACCCAATGGTTTGGACACGATTATTCATCCAGAAGGTAAACAGATGTCTTATACGAAAGCTAAAAAATTAATTTTAGCCAGAGCTATTATCAAACAACCAAAAGTTATGATTTTAGAAGACCCACTAGATCAATTTAATTTAGACGAAACTTTAAAGATTATCGATTATTTAACAAACCCTAAACAACCCTGGGCTTTAATAGTAGTAAGTAGCAAAAAAAGCTGGAAATCTCAATGTAATCAAAAAATTACGTTAGAAAAAGGTAAGATTAAATCTATAAAAAACTAAACGATGTTAAACATTTCTAACAATCAATTAAATAAAAAAGTAGATTTAAAAAAGTTTAAATCTGGAAAAGAAATTTTCAGCAAAGAATATTATAAAGCTTTTAATAAGTTTCTATTAGCCGCTGCAATTTTAGGTTTTATTGTACTTTTTTTACCTTGGACACAGAATATAACCAGTCAAGGTCAAGTAACTACTTTAACACCAAATCAAAGACCACAAACCATTCAATCTCAAATTCCTGGTAGAATTGAAGAATGGCTTGTGCATGAAGGAGATTTTGTAAAAAAAGGAGATACTATTTTAAGAATTTCTGAAGTTAAAAGTGATTATTTTGATTCGCGTTTAATTGAAAGAACTAATGAACAAATTAATGCAAAATCATCTTCTGTTAACGCTTATAGTGGAAAAGTTTTGGCATTAGAAAGACAAATTGCTGCTTTAAAAAATGAACGTCAATTAAAGATTCAACAAACAAGAAATAAATTATTGCAATCTAAACTAAAAGTAAAAAGCGATAGTATAGATTATGAAGCGGCAAAAACAAATACTAAAATTGCAGAAAGGCAATTTAATAGAACAGAAACTTTACAAACAGAAGGCTTAAAAGCTGTTAAAGATGTTGAAGAAAAACGTTTAAAATTACAAGAAACGCAGGCTAAATTAATTTCTCAAGAAAATAAATTATTAGCAAGCAGAAATAATATTTTAAACGCAGAATTAGAATTATCACGAATTGGTGCAACATATACAGATAAAATATCAAAAGCACAAAGCGATATGTTTACTGCTCAATCTAGCGGTTTTGATGCAAAAGCTCAAGTTTCTAAATTAGAAAACAGCAATAGTAATTACAAAGCTAGAAATAGTTTATTATTTATAACTGCTCCGCAAAACGGATACATTAACAAAGTAATAAAAGGTGGAATTGGTGGTACTTTTAAAGAAGGTGAAGATTTGGTTGGCATTATGCCAGAAAAATACGATTTAGCTGTAGAAACCTATGTAAGACCAATAGATTTACCTCTTTTACATGTTGGCGAAAAAGTAAGAGTTCAATTCGATGGTTGGCCTGCAATTGTATTCTCTGGATGGCCTAACGTTTCTTACGGAACATATGGTGCAAAAGTAGTTGCAATAGAAAACTTTATTAGCGATAATGGAAAATACAGAATTTTGTTAGCACCAGATAACAAAGACCAAACTTGGCCAACAGCCATTAGAGTTGGTTCTGGAGCAAGAACAATTGCATTATTAGAAGATGTACCAATTTGGTTCGAGCTTTGGAGACAACTTAACAGCTTCCCACCTAACTATTATCAACCAGCAGGAAATAATAAAGGAGATAAATCTGATAAGAAATAAGTTATGAGAAAGTACTTTTTAGTTTTATTTTTATTGATAAATTCTATCAATTTTGCACAAGATAAAATTGAGTCTGTAATGACTTTATCAGAATATCTAGGATACGTAAAAAACTATCATCCTATTGTTAAACAAGCCAATTTAATCATCAATAATAGTGAGGCAAAACTATTAAAAGCAAGAGGTGCTTTTGACCCTAAAATTGAAGTAGATTTTGATAAAAAACAATTTAAAGAGAAAGAATATTATAATAAATTAAACGGAGCATTTAAAATACCAACTTGGTATGGCGTTGAGTTTAAGGCGAATTTCGAACAAAATGAAGGTATCTATTTAAATCCAGAAAACACAGTTCCAGAAGATGGTTTGTATAGTGCAGGAATTTCAATTTCATTAGCAAAAGGGTTTTTAATGAACCAAAGAATGGCAGACATTAAAAAAGCGAAGTTCTTTTTAAATCAAGCTAAAGAAGATCAACAAATTCTTGTAAATGAAATTTTATATAATGCATCTATTACTTATTTTAATTGGCTAAAAACATTTAATGAAAAAAAAGTATACGAAGATTTTTTAAACAACGCAGAAATTCGTTTCAAGGGAACTAAAAAAGCTTTTATGGAAGGAGAAAAACCAGCTATTGACACTTTAGAAGCAGGAATTACTCTAAAAACAAGAAAGTTAAATTTAGAAAAATCTAGAATTAAATTAGTAAAATCTTCTTTGGAGCTATCTAACTTTTTATGGTTGAATGATAATACACCAATAGAGTTAAAAGAAAATATTATTCCAGATATAGATGCAGTTAACTCAATTGATGCTTCCTTAAATATTGCTCTTTTTAATAATAAAAATTTTGACATTAACCAGCATCCCAAAATTAAATCTTTGGGTTTTAAAATTGAAAGTTTAACTATTGATAAAAGACTAAAATTGAACAGTTTGTTGCCTAAAATTGATGTTCAATATAACTTTTTAACTCAAAATGCAGAACAAATAAATTCATTAAACACACAAAACTTTAAAGCGGGAATCAATTTTAGCATGCCATTATTTTTAAGAAAAGAAAGAGGAGATTTAAAATTGGCTCGAATAAAGTTAAAAGATTTAGAATTTGAAAACAAGACAACGAAAGTTGTTATAAAAAATAAGGTAAATGCAATTCAACAAGAATTAAAATCTTATACAGTACAAAATAATTATACAGCAGATATAGTTAAAGATTACAATACTCTTTTAAAAGCGGAAGAACGCAAATTTTTCTTGGGAGAAAGCTCTCTATTTCTTGTAAACTACAGAGAAGCTAAATATATAGACGCAAAATTAAAGGCAATAGCTTTAGAGAACTCTTTCTTTAAAACAAAGGCTAGTTTATTTAAAGCTTTGGTTACCAATTTTTAAAGAAAAACAATTTTAAAATTTTCTTTAATTATCCACTAATTTTAATAATTTTACTCTTTATTTAACACAATGATTTTAAAGAGCAAATTTTCATTTTTTTTCGTACTATTTATTATATTTACTAATACTATTAAAAGTCAACATTCTATTGCTAGACAATGGAATGAAGAACTTTTAGAAGCAATTAGAAAAGATTTTGCTAGACCAACTGTTCATGCAAGAAACTTATTCCATTCATCTGCAATTATGTATGATGCTTGGGCAATTTTCGATGACACTGCACAAACTATATTTTTAGGAAATACTTTTGGCAATTACACAACAGACTACACTCCTATTGCTGTTCCAGCAAATAAAGACGAAGCAACAAAAGAAATTATTAGTTATGCTTTGTTTAGATTATTGAACCATCGCTTTAAAAATTCTCCTAACGCATCAGAAACACTTAATTCTTTAGAAACTTTTTTCACTTCTTTAGGATATGATAAAGACTTTGTTTCTGTAGATTATAATTCTGGTTCTTACGCTGCTCTAGGAAACTATATGGCAGAAAAAATGATTGATTTTGGAATGCAAGATGGAGCAAATGAAACAAATAGTTATAGAAATAAATACTACAGGACTGTAAATAACCCTTTAGTTTTAAAACTTTATGAAGACAACAGCAATATAGATCCAAATAGATGGCAACCATTAGCTTTTGACGTATTTATAGATCAATCAGGAAACCCTTTTCCTTTTAATACACCTGAATTTTTAAGTCCAGAATGGGGAGAAGTAATTCCTTTTTCTTTGAATAAAAATGATTTAGAAATCTTAAATAATAATTTTGATTCTTATATATACAACAATCCTGGTGCTCCCGTGTATATACAAGAATCTAATGAAGATGGAATAGACGACCCTTACAAATGGAACTTTTCTCTAGTTATTGCTTGGTCTGCACATTTAGACCCTAATGATAACGAAACTATGAATATTTCGCCAAACTCTATTGGGAATGTACCTATATCAGATTTTCCATCAACATTTACAGAATATAAAGAATTCTATAATTTCGAAAATGGTGGAGACACAGGTAAAGGATATCTAATTAACCCAAGAACTGGTAGAAAATATCAAAACAACATTGTAAAAAGAGCAGATTACGCAAGGGTTTTAGCAGAGTTTTGGGCAGATGGTCCAGATTCGGAAACACCACCTGGACATTGGTTTACAATTTTAAATTATGTAAGCGATCATCCACAATCTAAAAAAACTTTTGGAAACTCTAACACAGAGTTACCAACTTTAGAATGGGATGTTAAAAGTTATCTTGTTTTAGCTGGAGCAATGCATGATTCAGCAATAAATACTTGGGGTATAAAAGGGTATTACGACTTTATACGACCTATTTCCGCAATTAGATACATGGCTTCTAAAGGGCAAAGTTCTAATAAAAATTTACCAAGTTATAACCCTCATGGTTTACCATTAATAGAAAATTTAATTGAAGTAATTAAAACTGGAGATCCTTTGGCGGGTAATAATGATGAAAATGTTGGCAAGGTTAAAGTAAAATCATGGAAAGGCCCAGATTTTATTACCAATCCTGATACAGATTTAGCTGGTGTAGATTGGATTTTGGGTACGCATTGGTGGCCATATCAACGTCCGTCTTTTGTAACTCCTCCGTTTGCAGGATACCTTTCTGGACATTCTACTTTTTCTAGAGCAGCTTCAGAAGTTTTAACATTAATAACAAATGATTCTTATTTTCCTGGAGGAGTTGGAACTTTTGACGTTAAACAAAACGAATTTTTAGTTTTTGAAGAAGGTCCTACAGAAGATTTTACTTTACAATGGGCAACTTATAGAGATGCATCAGACCAAACAAGTTTATCTCGAATTTGGGGCGGTATACACCCACCAATTGATGATATAAAAGGAAGAATTATTGGTGATAAAATTGGAAAAGAAGCTTTTTCTCGTGCTGAAAAATACTTTTCTGGAACTTTAAATATTGATTCAAATTCAATAGAAAACAATATTTCTATTTATCCAAATCCTTTTGTAGAAACTATCACTATTAATACTTTAAACAAAGACAATTATATAGTAGATATCTATAACCTTATTGGTAAAAAAGTACATTCAGAATTTATTAATAGTGCAAAAAAAACTATTTCTCTTTTAAACTTACAATCAGGGATTTACTTTATTAAAGTTAATTCTTTAGACGGTAAAAATCAATTTGTAAAAAAGGTTATCAAATCAAAAAAATAACCAATTTAAATATGATGATGATAAGTAATAAAATAACTTTAATCATCTTCTTCTAATTTAAAAAACTCATTTACTGGTATTTTAAATATTGCTGATAATTTTAATGCTAAAACTGTTGATGGTACATACCTACTCTTTTCAATAGAATTGATAGTTTGTCTAGAAACACCAATTGCTTTTGCTAAATCATCTTGTGTTAAATCTAATATTGCACGTTGTACTTTAAGTGTGTTCTTCATCTTATTTGTTCATTCTTTTAAGTTGCCAGAAAAACATCAACTGAACTATTAGCATAAAAAATAATACTTGAAAATAACTAAAACTCTTCATTTCCTCATTTTGATTCAATAAATTCCCTACTCCATAATTAACCAAAGGCTGTACTAAAGAATATACAATTGCCATAATAAAAGCCAATCTATATGATTGAGATCGTAAACTGTCTATAAATTCATCTTCAATTTTTTCTTTTGATAAAGAGATTAGCAACAAACCAATTAATAATATTCCGTGCAAAATTGGTCTTATCCATTCAGAATCTTCAATATATTTTCTACCAATCATTAAAACAAAAGTTCCTATTGCAATAATGAGTCCTATCTTTTTAAATTGATTTCCTAGTTGAAATTTATTCATTTTTTCTAAATGACTTCTTTCTCTTTCACAAATTGATTGTTTCGACATCTTATTTATTTTACAATTAGACAAATTTACTTTATATAATGACAAAAATACTTTACATTTTATAGTTTCACAAGTTTTTTTACTACTTTTAATAAATCAACTAACTAAACTATTTTTATTATGACAGAAAATTTAAACAAACCAAGTAAAGCTTTTTGGGTTATTGGAGTGCTAGCACTTTTATGGAATCTCATGGGAGTTAGTGCTTATTTATTTCAAGCTTTGATAACAGAAGATATGATAGCGCAATTATCTCCAGAACAACAAGCAGAAATGTTGGTAGAACATCCTGCTTGGATTACTGCACTATTTGCTTTGGCTGTTTTTGGCGGATTTTTAGGTTGCATCTTCTTTTTGGCAAGAAAGAAAATTGCGTATTACCTATTTATTCTTTCAGGAGTCTGTGCTACAATTCAACAAGTTCATATTATGATGAATGCTGATTTAAAAATGTACGTAATGCCAATTATGATTATTGTTGTTTGCATTTTCTTAATCTGGTATTCAAAAAAATGTATTGCAGATGGAATTTTAAAGTAAAACTTTAAAATAATTAAATCTTAAAAGATGCCTTATAAATATTGATTTGTAAGGCTTTTTTATATTAAATTATTCAAACAAAGCAGCAATAAACTCTGCTACACAAGCTGGTTTTTGTTGCCCTTTTATTTCTATAGTACAAGAAAAGGTTACTTTAATTCCGTTGTTTGCTAACTCTTCAATTTCTTTTACAGAACTCAACATTCTTAATTCACTATTTACAGGAACAGGACTTGGAAAACGAACTTTATTTATTCCATAATTCAGTCCCATTTTTACACTTTTAATTGTAAAAGCTTCTTCTAACATTCTAGAAATCATGGCAACAGACATAAAACCATGTGCAACTGTGCTTTTAAAAGGACTCTCCTTCTCTGCCCTTTTTTCATCAATATGAATCCATTGTTTGTCTAACGTTGCGTTGGCAAAATTGTTAATCATTTCTTGGGTAATTGTGTACCAATTTCCTGTTGGTAATTCTTTACCTAACATTAATTTAAATTCGGAGAAATCTGTAAATTCTAATGGTTTCATTATTTAGTTTTTAGTAAATAAATCGTCTTTAATTTTTGGTAATTGCAATTCAAATTTTACAGCAACTGCTCTAATAATAACAATTACAGATGCAGAAATTATAAAAATAATATTTTCTGGAAATCCAAAATAATTCAAAATTAAATACGTAATTCCACCAGCTAAACATGCAGAAGCATAAATTTCTTTTTCGAAAATTAATGGAATTTTATTTGTTAAAACATCACGTAAAACACCTCCAAAAACTGCAGAAATCATTCCCATTATTAGGGCAATAATTGGGTGTAAACCAAAGGACAATGCTTTTTCTAAACCTAATAAAGTAAATACACCTATACCAACTGTATCAAACAAAAACATGGTTTTGCTTAAATGAGCAATTTTACTTTTAAAAAGAAAGGTAAAAACAACTGCAATTAAGATGGTCCAAAAGTAATTTAGATCTCCAATCCAATTTATTGGATGCGCATTTATTAATACATCACGTAACATTCCACCACCAACAGCTGTAACAAAAGCAATAATGATTACGCCAAATAAATCGAATCTCTTATCTGAAGCCACTAAAGCTCCACTAATTGCAAATGCAAACGTTCCAAGAATATCTAAAACGTAAATTAAATTCATTTTTATATATCTACTTCAGTAAATTTAATGTTTAAGTCTTTCTGAATTTCGTGAATTCTCTCAATTTCATAAGGCAAGACAAATGCTAAAGATATACCTGTTTTTCCAGCTCTTGCAGTTCTTCCACTTCTATGTGTATAGTAATCTAATTGTTCTGGTAATTGATGGTGAATTACAAATTCTAAATCTCTAACATCAATTCCACGTGCAGAAACATCTGTAGAAACTAAATATTGTAGACTTTCATTTTTAAAAGCACGCATTACTTTATCACGTTCTTTTTGTTGCATATCTCCTTCTAAAGCAGCTGCAGAAAAACCTTCTTCTATTAATTCATCTGCTAAATTTTGCGCTCCAGCTTTTGTTCTACAAAAAATGATACCTCTTTGTGCATCTCTTTTTTCTAAAAAGGTAATAATTTTCCCTGTTTTTTCTTTGATTGTAGTTCTAGCAAATTGATGTCTAATGTTTTCATTTACTAAAGAATCAGGATTTATTTCAACTCTTGGCGCATTAGCATCCATATAAGTTTTTACAATCTTTTTTATTTCTTCTGGCATTGTTGCAGAAAATAACCAAGTATTTCTGTCGTTTTTAGTTGTAAACTTTAAGATTCTATTCAAATCTTGTTTAAAACCCATGCTTAACATTTCATCAGCTTCATCTAAAACAACTGTTTTAACGTGACTGATATCTATATCTCCTCTTTCAATTAAATCGATTAATCTTCCTGGAGTTGCCACAACAACATGTGTAGTTCTTTTTAAATTACCAATTTGTCTGTCAATTTTTTCTCCACCAAAAACAGCTTCTACAAAGATTTTTTCTTCATTATATTTTGTAAACTTGAATAACTGCTTCTTAATTTGCTGCACCAGTTCTCTTGTTGGCGATAAAATTAAAGCCTGAATATTATCTGATGTAGCATCTATATTATTAAGAATTGGCAAACCAAAAGCTGCTGTTTTTCCTGTTCCTGTTTGTGCTAAACCAATAAAATCGGTTTTACCTTTTAATAAAATAGGTATTGCCTTCTCTTGAATTTCTGAAGGTTTATAAATTCCTAATTCTTTAATAGACTGTATATATTCTTTGGTAATACCTAATGCTGAAAATGTTGACATTTTTTCTCTAAATTTAATGCTGCAAAGATACTTTTATTTGTTTGGTTGTAATACTTTTAAAACGTTTTCTCTAATTCTTACTGGCTTATATGTTTTTGCATCTAACATTGCCCAAGTAGTTTTTGCTTTTAGTATTACAACATCATCTTTATAAAAATTAATATAACGTATAGAAGTAAAACCTCTTGTTTCTCCAACCCAGGTTTTACCAATAACTTCATCTCCTAAAACCGCTTGTTTTAAATACTCTATTTCGTGTTTCATAACCACCCAAACATATTCAGACAATGGATTATCTTTTGTTAAATAGGCTAAATGTTCAAAAGCAACAGTATCCATCCATTTTACATAGGAAACATTGTTTACATGGTTCAAATCATCTATATCAGAGATTTTAACTTTAAATTTTACACTAAAAACTGAATCCATTTTTTTTGATTTTAGCAAACTTAAAAATTTTAATACTTCTATAACAATTATTGATGTTTCATTTTAGATAAAATAAGGAAGATTCACGTTCTTTGTAAAACTTTATATGAATAAACTAGCAAGCGATTTAGGTACCGAAAAAATAAGTAAATTATTGATAAAACAAGCTGTTCCTGCAACAATAGGAATTCTTGTAATGTCTTTAAACATGATTGTAGACACCATTTTTGTTGGACAATGGATTGGTGTATTAGCAATCGCAGCAATTACTGTGGTTTTACCAATTGCATTTTTAATTTCATCTATTGGAATGGGAATTGGAATTGGTGGAAGTTCCATCATATCAAGAGCTTTAGGTGCTAATAATTCTGAAAAAGCTTTTTTAACGTTTGGAAATCAGATTTGTTTAACTGTAATTCTTGCCATTCTTTTTGTAACGCTTGGTAATGTTTTTAGTGTTCCTATTTTGAATTTATTCGGCGCAAAAGGCGATATTTTACCAATTGCATCAGAATATTTTGGGGTAATTATTTATGGAGTTCCTTTTTTAGCTTTTGCTATGATGGGAAATCCTGTAATTAGAGCAGAAGGAAAACCTAAATTTGCCATGTATGCAATGATGGTTCCTGCAGTTTTAAACGTGGTTTTAGATATTATATTTATAAAAGTTTTCGATTGGGGAATGTATGGCGCAGGTTTAGCAACATCTCTTTCTTATGCAAGTTGTGGTTTATATATTTTATATTTCTTTTTATCTTCTAAAAGTGAATTAAAAATTATCCCAAAGAACTTTAAATTAGATTTTAAAATTGTAAGAGAAATTGTTGAGCTTGGTGGAGTTTCTATCGTTAGACAAGGTGCAATTAGTATTTTAATGATTGTTTTAAATTATTCGCTTTTTACTTATGGAGGAGAAATTTCTATTGCCGTATTTGGGATTATCAATAGAGTTATGATGTTTGCTTTATCTCCTGTTTTAGGTGTCTCTCAAGGATTTTTACCAGTTGCTGGTTTTAATATTGGTGCAGAAAAAAATAACAGAGTTAAAGAAACTATTAAGAAATCAATCTATTTTGGGTCCATTGTAGGAACTATTATTTTTATAGGAATTGTTATATTTAAAGAACAAATTATTTGGGTTTTTACCAATGATGCAACATTGTTAGAAAAAACCCCAAATGCAATGTTAATTGTCTTTTTAGTAACCCCAATTGTAACGATGCAATTAATTGGATCTGCCTATTTCCAAGCTGCAGGAAAAGCGATGCCTGCATTATTTTTAACACTTCTAAAACAAGGAATTTTCTTAATTCCTCTAGCCTATTTTTTACCAATGTATTTTGGTGTAAATGGTGTTTGGTGGTCTTTCCCAATTGCAGATACACTATCTACAATTATTACAATTATCGTTTTAAAAAGAGAAGTAAATAAAAACCTTCAGTAATATTTCTCTATTTGTTAATATCCTTTTGATAAAATAGTTTCATTTTTGTTTTTTCAGTTTAAATAATGATTAATTTAGTAAATTACGACGATTATTTTTTTTGAAATAATCGTTTCAATACTATGTCTAAAAAAACTTCTTTTAATAAAGCTAATATTTTGAATAAAGTAACTTTACTTTTTTATTCAAAAGGGTATTGTGCTACTTCTATGGAAGATATTGTTTCTGTAAGTGGATTGAATAGATCTAGTATTTACAATTCATTTGGAAGTAAACTAGAATTGTTTATTGAGTGTTTTAACAATTGCGAATCTAAATACAGAAGAGATATTCAGAACATAATAATGGCTTCTACAAATCCATTAAAAACTATTCGAGAACTTTTAGAATTCTCTATTAATGAATCTAATAAAGAATACTTAATTCCGAATTATATTTCTGAAACAAATAATAAAGAGCCCCAAATAATTAGATTGGTAAAAAATCAACAATCATATATTTTAGATTTATTTGAAGATCTTGTAAAAAGAGGACAAAATTTAGGTTCTATAAACAATAGTAAATCTAGCAAAGTATATGCGAATTATTTGATAACTTCTTATTATGGATTGCAAATAATGAAAAGTGCTTCTGATATTGATTACAAACTTCAAAATGTAATTTACAATATCATTTCTGTGATAGAATAGGTGTGTTTTATTTTGAAACAATCATTCTAATAAAGTTATACTAACTTTTTTTAAATAATTCTTTCTCCGTTTAAATTTGTGGTTAGAATATCACTAAATAGATTAAAAAACGGACGCAAAGCTTTAAAACTTTTGTCTACTTCTTGTATAAAATTTGGAGATAAAACTTCCTCATCCGTAAAATTTTTGGTTGCAATAAAACCTTTTTTACGCAATAAATCTACATCTGGATGTTCTTTATCAAAACCTCTAGGAGCAGTTTTTAATTCGCTAAAACTTTCGAATTTTCCACCAAAATGTTTCTTGTAATTCTTCTCTTCTAAAATGTCTTTTATTTCTGATGCATCTAACTCAATTTCTTTACGAATTCGGAATAAGTCTTCTTTACTCGGTTCCCAAAATCCGCCAGCTAAAAAAGATTCTCCTGGTCTAATTCTTAAAAAATAACCACCTCTTAATTCTTTTCCTAATCTAGAATATGAATTTGCAAAATGAGCTTTATAAGGTGTTTTATCTTTAGAAAAACGAACATCTCTATAAATACGCATCATTTTAGATTTCTCTATTTCATCATGTTTTTGCAAGTTTAAATGAATCTCTGCAAATACATCTTTCGCATTTTGTTGCGCTTTTAAATAGGTTTCTTTGTGGTCTGCAAACCAATCTCTATTGTTATTTTTTTGTAAATCTTGTAAGTATTTAAAAGTAGATTTTTCGAATTGCATTATAGATGTGTTTTAAAAGTTCAATTTACAAAATAGATTTGTAACTTCGAATTTGAAATGCATCAAAAAACAAAAGACATTCAGAAAAGATATGATGGTTTTCTACAAACAAATTGTTTGTGGAAAGACAATGCTGTATATGATTTAAAGCAATTTAAAATCGAATCGAAATCAATGAAATTTGATACTGAAATCAATGAAAAACTACGTTTAGGAAAATACATTGAAAAGTTTGTTTCGTTTGAATTGGAACAAGAAACTACTATTGAAATTTTATGTGAGAATATTCAAATTCAGAAAGATAAAATTACATTAGGGGAATTAGACTGTATTATATCAAAAAATAAAAAACCTATTCATTTAGAAATTATTTATAAATTCTATTTGTATGATAACACCTTTGGTACAAATGAAATTGAACATTTTATTGGTCCGAATAAAAAAGATTCTTTGGTTGAAAAGTTAGACAAACTTAAACATAAACAGTTACCACTTCTCTACTCTAAAGAATGTACAGAGTATTTAAAAACACTGAATTTAGAAAATAACAAAATTGAGCAACAAGTCTATTTTAAAGCACAATTATTTGTTCCGTTTTCAAATAGAAATATCAAATTAAAACAATTAAATTCTGATTGTGTAATTGGTTTTTACATCAATAAAGATGAATTAAATCAATTTACAGAGTGTAAATTTTACATTCCTAATAAAAAAAATTGGTTGGTAATTCCGCACCAAAATGTAGAATGGCAATCTTTTTATCAATTTAAAGAAAATTCTTTAGAATATTTAGAAAGACAATTTTCTCCTCTTTGTTGGCTGAAAAAACCAAATGGAGAAATTGAAAAGTTCTTTTTGGTTTGGTGGAAATCATTAGATTAATTGACTGATAATCATTATTTAAAACAAAAAAAGAGAAATTTCATATATGAAATTCCTCTTTTTAAAATCAACTAATTGCTAAAAAATTAGTCTTCTTTTTTCTTATCGTCTTTAGAAGCTTTGTTCCAAATTTTAATTTCGTCATCTTTTGTAACTCCTTCTAAAACTTCAACATTTACTCCATCTGAAGTTCCTAATTTTAAAGTTTTCTTTTCATAGTTACCATCTGCTTGTTTTACTTCTACATAAGGCTCTTCAGTCTTTTTATCAAATCTTAACAATGCTTCTTTTATAGATAAAACACTATCTTTTTTTACTAAAACAATATCTGCATTTGCACTATAACCTGCTCTAATAAAGAATTTATCATCTAAAGAAACATCTGCTTTAATTTTAAATTGTACTGCACCACCTTCTTCAGTTCCTTTAGGCGCAATAAAGTTTAATTTTGCTGGAAACTTTGTTCCTTCAATGGCACCAATTGAAACTTCAATTTCTGTTCCTTTTACTAATTTACCAACTTCAGATTCATCTACTTTTCCTTCAAAAATCATTTTACTCATGTCTGCAATCGATGCAATTGTTGTTCCTGCATTAAAGTTGTTAGACTGAATTACTTGATCTCCTTCTTTTACAGGAATTTCTAGAATTGTTCCAGACATTTGTGCAATTATGTTTGTATTTGCACTTCCACCAGAACCTGCAGAACCTCTTTTTATTATTTGATAATCGTTTTGAGCATTTTTTAAATCTTGTTTTGCTTGATTATAAGTAAGCTCTACTCCTTCATATTCTGCTCTTGCAATTACACCTTTATCGAATAAATTCTTCGTTCTTTTATAAGAAACTGCTGAATTATTTACTCTTAATTTTGCATTATCTACTCTACCTTTAGCACTAATTAAAGATTGCTCATTAGGTACAACTCTTACGGTTGCAATTAAATCTCCTTTTTTAACTTTAGAACCTTCTAACAACAATACTTTGTCTATAATACCAGTTATTTGAGGTTTAATTTCAATTTCCTCTAAAGGTATTACTTTACCAGTAGCAACTGTTTTTTTAACAATTGTTGTTCTAAATGGAGTTTCAGTTTCGAATTCTACAATACTTTTTGCGTTCTTTTTACCGAACCAAATAAGTGCTGCAATAAAAAATACTGCAATAACTATTAAAATAATTTTTGATCTCTTGCTCATGATTTGTTGTTAATTGATTTTATTCTTCTCTTAATGCTTCTATTGGTTTTACTACTGTTGCCATATGTGCAGGAATTAATCCTATTAAAGTTCCTAACACTATTAATGTTACAAATGCAATTAATATAATTGGTATATTAACTGTTGGGTTTATTAAAGCGGCATCTTCTCCTTGTCCAAATGCTGTGTCTATTAAAAATAGAATTAATGCGCCAAAAACAATACCTAACATACCAGCAATGGTTGTTAAAAAAACAGATTCTAAAATAATTTGCTGTCTTATACTTTTGGGTGTTGCGCCTAAAGCTCTTCTAATACCTATTTCTTTTGTTCTTTCTTTAACGGTAATTAATAAAATATTACCAATTGCAAAAACTCCTGCAATTAAAGTAGCTATACCTACAAACCAAGTTAAAAACTGCATTCCTGTTAAAAAGCCAGTAATTTTCCCAATTTCTTTTCCTAAATTAACACTACCAAAAGCACGTTCGTCATCTGGATGCACTTTATGAAGTCCTTTTAAAGTAAGCAAAACATCTTTTTCCATTTGCTCTATATTGGTTCCTTCGTTTGCAGTAATCATCATCCAATCTACTTTATTGGCTGTATTATATACTTTTTTAAAAGTTGTAAAAGGTATGTATGCACAATCTCCATCAAAATCAATTGTATTAGAAGGTTTGTAAACCCCAATAACTTGATAACCAATAGCGTTTATTTTGATATACTGACCAATTGGAAATTCATCTTTATCAAACAATTGCTTGTACATATCTTCTGATATAACAGCTACTTTTGCAGTAGTTAGAATATCATTTCCATTCAAAAAACGTCCGTATAATAATTGTTTTTTCTGAATTTGATCTAAAATTGGATAATCTCCACTTACTTGAAAATTACCAGATTTAAAATCTTTTATAATTAAATTGTTTGTTTGATTTCTTGGAGCTAATAATTTAATTTCATCAGAATATTCAGACTTTAAAACATCTATATCATTCATTGTTAAACTAAACCTTCTACCTTCTTGAAAACCTTTAAAAGGTGTGTCTGTAGATTGTGTCCAAACAAAAACACTATTGGTTGCAAAATTACCAAACAGTTTGTTAAAACCATTCTCCATACCTCTTGCTGCACCTAATAAAACCACTAACAAGAAAATTCCCCAAAGTACACCAACAATAGTAATTGCGGTTCTCATTTTGTTTTTACGAATGCTTCCGTAAATTTCTTGCCAAGTATCTGAATCGAATAAAAATTTCATAATTAATCTGCTCTTAATGCTTCAATAGGTTTAATATTTGCAGCTCTTTTAGCTGGCACATAACCTGCAATTAATCCTGATAAGATTAATACAATAGTTGCTCCCAATACTATTCCTGGGCTTACACTTGGGTCTTTTATAAAGTAATCTTCTTCTAAACTATTACCAATTAAACTTAATATATAAGTTCCTAAAGACAGTCCTAAATAACCTGCAATAGTGGTAATTAAAACGGATTCTTGCACAACCATACCTACAATTGAAGATGGTACTGCACCCAATGCTTTTCTAATTCCGAATTCTTTAGTTCTTTCTTTTATTACAAAAATCATAATATTAGAAATACCTATTATTCCAGCAATTAAAGTTCCAGAACCAACAAAAATTACAATTAAATAAAGTACAAACATAAATTGCCCAACTCCTTTATTTGCTTCTGCCATATTTCTAACAGAAAGCGCACTTTGGTCATCTGGATGAATGTTTAACTTTTTACGTAAATCTCGTTCCATTTTATTTCCGAATGCAATTGCTGCATCTAGACTTAAATTTGGATTGTATCCTAAATTAATCTGACTGATATAATCGTTATTACCATACATCATTTGTGCTGTAGTAACTGGTATATAAGCCATTCTCTCTTCATTATCTCCTCCTTCATCAGAAAAAATACCGATAATTAGAAAAGAACTTCCGTTTACATTTACTCTTTTTCCTAAAGCAATTTTTTCTCCAAATAAATCCTTTTTAATTAATCTACCAATTACAATAACTTTCGATTTTTCTTTAAGATCTCTTTCGTTTAAATATCTACCTTCATCAATAATCGTTTTTTCTAAAAATTGATGATCTGGATTTACAGCTCTAATATTATAATTACTAGCCTCACTTTTATATTTTATAGAAAAATTCTTATAGATTCTTGCAGATTGATATTGAATTTTGTCTTCATATTCTTTTGCTACAAAATCATAATCATCATTTCTTAATTGAACTCTTCTTCCCGTTTGTAACCCTTTAAAAGGTTTAGATGTTTTCCAAACACGCACAAACATAGAGTTCTGTGCATCATCATTAAAAGCGTTAGTAAATGAATTACTTAACCCACTAACAACACCAAAAAGTAATGTGAATAATAAAATTGCAAAAGCAACTGTAAAACCAGACATTACAGAACGTAACCTGTTTTTATTTATACTTTGAAATATTTCTCTCCAACGATCTAAATCAAACATATTAAACGGCTTTAGCTTTTCCTACAGAAGTTATCTCGTCACTAATAATTAAACCGTCTTTTAAACGTACCACTCTTTTTGTCTGTTCTGCAACTTCTTCTTCGTGAGTAATTACAAAAACCGTCATTCCTTCGTCATTAATATCTTTTAACAAATCCATTACAGAATCTGTAGTAGTAGAATCTAATGCTCCTGTTGGTTCATCTGCCAAAACAACTTTTGGTTTAGTAACCAATGCTCTTGCAATTGCAACACGTTGTTTTTGTCCTCCAGAAAGTTCGTTTGGTAAATGGTTTGCCCAATCTTTTAAACCAACTTTATCTAAATACTCTAAAGCAACTTTTAAACGTTCTTTTCTTGCCATACCCTTATAATATAAAGGCAATGCAACATTTTCTAAAGCTGTTTTGTAAGAAATTAAGTTAAATGATTGAAAAACAAAGCCTAAAAATTTATTTCTTAAAATGGCTGCTTTTTTCTCATTTAAGTTCTTAATAAGCTGACCATTAAGAAAATAATTACCTTCATCATGTTCATCTAACAAGCCAACAATGTTTAATAATGTAGATTTTCCAGAACCAGAAGAACCCATAATAGAGACAAACTCGCCTTCTTTTATATGTAAATCTATTCCTTTTAAAACATGAAGTGAATCTTTACCAATAGGATAAGATTTGTGCAGTTGTTCTATTTTAATCATTGGTTGGTAGTTTGGATATAAAAGTATTGAATGCTATTGATTACGGTTACTAATTTTTTGTTAAAAGCAATAATTTTAAACATTAAATACAACCATAAGACGTCTTAAAATAAATAATGTTACAATAAAATTAAAAAAAGATAAAGTATCTTTGTTTTGGATAAAAAATAAAGGGTTTAAATGATTGATATTCCTAGAAATAAGAAAGTAATTTTATTTGACGGTGTTTGTAATTTATGCAATAATTCCGTTTCTAAAGTAATTAAATACGATAAAAAAAACACTTTTATATTTGCTGCAATTCAGTCTAATTCTGGACAACAAATTATAAATTATTTAAACATAGATACTTCTAAAACAGATTCCATTATTTTATACGAACCTGGTGATTCTTATGATGTAAAATCTACTGCGGCATTAAAAGTGATGCAAGATTTTGGCGGAGTTTGGAGCCTAACAACTCTTTTATGGATTTTTCCTGAAGGATTTAGAAATTTTGTCTACGATTATATAGCCAAAAACCGTTATAAATGGTTTGGCAAAAAAGAAAGTTGTATGATTCCTACACCAGAATTAAAAGCTAAATTTTTAGATTAATGAACTTACCAAAAGAAATAAAATGTGTCATTTTTGATATGGATGGCGTTATTATAGATTCTGAAGAAATACACAAAAAAGCTTATTACGAAACCTTTGTTTCTTTAGGTTTAGAAGTTTCAGATGATTTATACAAATCCTTTACAGGCTCTTCTACCATTAATGCTTTCCAAAGATTGGTGGCACATTTTAAGATTGATAATAATCCTGAAGAACTTGTTTTAGACAAAAGAAGACGCTATGTAAATTTCTTTGAAAATGACCCAAATTTACATTTGGTTGAAGGTGTAGAAGAAATTATAAAGTATTTCTACCAAAATGGAATTACCTTAATATTAGCTTCCTCTTCTGCAATGATAAATATTGATAGAGTTTTTAACAGATTCAATTTAAACCAATATTTTACAGCAAAAATTTCTGGCGCAGATTTAAAAGAATCTAAACCTCATCCAGAAATATTTAACAAAGCAGCTCTTTTATCTAAAGTAAAAAAAGAAAACTGTATTGTTATTGAAGATTCAGATAACGGAATAAAAGCCGCAAATGATGCAAACATCTTTGTTTTTGGTTATGCCAACAAACTATCTGAAGGACAAACATTAGAAAATGCAAATGCCGTAATAGAAGATTTTCATCAACTAAAAGAATTTGTTTAAAATACTTTAAATGACTGCTAAAGAATTTAAAACCACTTTAGACCTAATTACACAAGAATATGTTGCAAAAATTCCTAAAAGGGAAATATTTTCTTTGGCAAAAGAGTTTATAAGAATGCCTGTAAATGAAGTTGTTGAATTATTAAAATCTAAAAACGAAGACCATAAATTGGGCGCAATTTCTGTTTTAGATTGGAAAGCAAGACATAAAAAAACTTCTACAGATGAAAAAAAAGAAGTTTACAAAGCCTATATAAATAACCATCATTTAATAGATTATTGGGGTTTGGTAGACAGAGCAGCACCTTATGTTGTTGGTGGTTATTTATACGATAAAGATAGAACTCCTTTATACAGATTGGCAAAGTCTAAAATGCCAATGGAAAGACGCACAGCTATTGTAAGTACCTATTATTTTATTAGAAAAGACGAAATAGATGATACTTTTAAAATTGCAAAAATTCTTATAAATGACAAAGATGAATACGTGCAAAAAGCAGTAGGAAGTTGGATAAGAGAAGCAGGTAAAAGAGATGAAAGTAGACTAAAAGAATTTCTTAATAAATACGCAGCTTCTATGCCAAGAGTAACATTAAGGTACACTATTGAAAAATTAGATAGAGAAACCAAAGACTATTATTTAGGATTAAAAACTCTTTAATAAAAATTTAGTAAATTTCCTTTTAGTTGAAAAATGGAAACAACTGTTTCATAAAAAACAAGTGTTTTCCCTCTTTCATTTCTCCTAAAAAAAACCGAACTTCGCTAACTACGAATATAAGTCATTAAAACGATCTCATATTCGTGCTTACGTTAGCGAAAAACAAAAAAGCATCCTTAAAAAGGATGCTTTTTTCAATTATATTTATAAAATATTATTTATTCAAATACATTTTACGCCTAGAGTATAAATCGTAAAATTCGTCATCTTTTAGACTATCTATAAATAAGATGCTTTCTCCAGTAGATTTCATTTCTGGACCTAGCTTCTTGTTTACATTCGGAAACTTATTAAAAGAGAATACTGGTTGCTTAATTGCATAACCATCTAATTGTGGATTAAAATTAAAGTCTGTAACTTTATTATGACCCAACATTACCTTTGTAGCATAATTTACATACGGTTCTTTGTATGCTTTTGCTATAAAAGGCACTGTTCTAGAAGCTCTTGGGTTTGCTTCAATAATATAAACAATATCATCTTTTATGGCAAATTGTACGTTTATTAGACCTACAGTTTTTAATTCTCTTGCAATGGTATGTGTATGATCTTTAATTTGTTGCAATACAAATTCACCTAAATTAAAGGCTGGTAAAGTTGCATTAGAATCTCCAGAATGAATTCCACAAGGCTCTATATGCTCCATAATACCTATAATGTACACATTTCCATCAGCATCGCAAATTGCATCTGCTTCTGCTTCTATTGCGCCATCTAAATAGTGGTCTAACAATAATTTATTACCAGGCATTCTACCTAATAAATCTACAACATGTTCTACTAATTCTTCTTTGTTGATAACGATTTTCATTCCTTGTCCTCCTAATACATAAGAAGGTCTTACCAAAATTGGGAAATCTAATTGGTCTGCTAAAGTTAAAGCTTCATCTGCAGTTTCTGCAATACCGAATTCTGGATAAGGAATATTGTTTCTCTTTAACAATTCTGAAAAACTACCTCTATCTTCTGCTAAATCTAATGCTTCAAAAGAAGTACCAATAATTTTAATTCCATATTTCGTTAACTTTTCTGCTAATTTTAATGCAGTTTGTCCACCTAATTGCACAATAACTCCTTCTGGTTTTTCATGACGAATAATATCATAAATATGTTCCCAGAAAACTGGTTCGAAATATAATTTATCAGCAGTATCAAAATCTGTAGAAACCGTTTCAGGATTACAGTTAATCATAATCGTTTCATAACCACATTCTGCAGCTGCTAAAACTCCATGCACACAACAATAATCGAACTCAATTCCTTGTCCGATTCTGTTTGGTCCAGAACCTAAAACAATAATTTTCTTCTTATCTGTAACAATACTTTCATTTGCTATGGTAATTTCTCCATCTGCAGTTTCAATTTCGTTTTCGAAAGTTGAATAGTAATAAGGTGTTTTTGCTTTGAATTCTGCTGCACAAGTATCTACTAATTTAAATACACGTTGTACTTTTAATTCTTCTCTTTTGTTATAGACTTCACTTTCTAAACAGCTTAACATGTGTGCTATTTGTCTATCTCCATAACCTTTTTGTTTTGCCTCTAACAATAAATCTCTCTGAATTGTATCTATTGTATAAGTAGAAATCTCTTTTTGAAGTTGAAACAACTCCTCATATTGTTTTAAATACCACATGTCAATTTTTGTGATATCGTAAATCTGGCTCAAAGGAATTCCCATTGCAATTGCATCGTAAATTGCAAAAACTCTGTCCCAACTTGCATTGGTTAATTTCTCTATAATTTGGTTGTAATCTGTGTATCCTTTTCCGTCTGCACCTAAACCATTTCTTTTAATTTCTAAAGACTGTGTTGCTTTGTGCAATGCTTCTTGAAAAGAACGTCCAATTCCCATTACTTCTCCAACGGCTTTCATTTGTAAACCTAAAGTTCTGTCTGAACCTTCGAATTTATCAAAATTCCAACGTGGTATTTTTACAATTACATAATCTAAAGTTGGCTCAAATAAAGCAGAAGTAGATTTTGTAATTCCGTTTTCTAATTCATCTAAAGAATAACCAATAGCTAATTTTGTTGCTACTTTTGCAATAGGATAACCTGTTGCTTTTGAAGCCAATGCTGAAGAACGAGAAACTCGTGGATTGATTTCAATAGCAATAATATCTTCTTTTTCATCTGGCGAAACTGCAAATTGAACGTTACAACCACCTTCGAAATCTCCAATAGAACGCATCATTTTTATTGCCATGTCACGCATTCTTTGATACGTTTTGTCAGACAATGTCATAGCTGGTGCTACTGTAATAGAATCTCCAGTATGAATTCCCATAGGATCCATATTTTCGATAGAACAAATAATTACAACATTGTCGTTTTTATCACGCAATAATTCTAATTCATATTCTTTCCAGCCCATCATGGCTTTGTCAATCATCACCTCATGAATTGGAGATGCTTCTAAACCACGACTTAATAATTCATCAAAATCTTTTGGATCATAAACTATAGAAGCTCCTGCTCCACCTAAAGTATAAGAAGAACGAATTACTAATGGAAAACCAAATTCTTGGGCAATTTCTTTTCCTTTTAAAAATGAAGTTGCTGTTGCTTGAGGTGCCATTGGCACATCAATCTTTAACATTAACTCTCTAAACTGCTCTCTATCTTCTGTAATATTAATAGCATCTATATCTACACCAATTAATTTAACATCAAAATCTTTCCAAATTCCTTTATCATCTGCTTCTATACAAAGATTTAATGCAGTTTGCCCACCCATTGTTGGTAAAACAGCATCAATTTGCGGATGTTCTTTTAAAATTTGAATGATTGATTTTGTGGTAAGAGGCAACAAATAGATATGATCTGCCATTGAAGGGTCAGTCATAATTGTTGCAGGATTAGAATTTATTAGAATTGTTTCTATTCCATCTTCTCTTAATGAACGTAAGGATTGTGAACCAGAATAATCGAATTCACACGCTTGTCCAATGACAATTGGTCCAGATCCAATAATTAAAATTGATTTGAGGTCTTTTCTTTTTGGCATGTTAAGTTACTGTGTTTAATGAGTTTGTAAAAATAGTTAGCAGTTAGGTATAAAAAAAGGTGTTACTAAAAATAGTAACACCTTAATTATTAACAAATTGTTAATCATTATCTTTTATGTCTAGTTTCCGAAGAAACAGAAATTTTCTTTCTTCCTTTAGCTCTTCTTCTAGCTAAAACTTTTCTTCCATTTGCAGAAGCCATTCTTTCCATGAAACCATGTTTGTTTCTTCTCTTTCTCTTTGATGGTTGATACGTTCTTTTCGGCATTATATGTATTTTTAAATGTCTTCTAAATTTTTTATTTTTGCTTAAAGAATTTTACCTCATTTAAAGCGTGGGCAAATATACAACTGTTTTTATTTTTGACAAACACTATTTGAAAAAAAATTAAAAATATTTTTGTCTTGTGCAAAAGTACAAATTTTAGAAATGTTTTCACCTTTTTTATTTGACAGAATTTTTAGAGTTAGTACTTTTGCCCAAACCTAATATTACCATGCACAATACTAAATACGTTTTTGTAACAGGAGGCGTAACTTCATCACTAGGAAAAGGAATTATTGCAGCTTCTTTAGCAAAATTATTGCAAGAAAGAGGTTTTTCTGTAACCATTCAAAAATTAGACCCTTATATTAACATAGATCCAGGAACACTTAATCCTTATGAACATGGCGAATGTTATGTTACTGATGATGGTGCAGAAACTGATTTAGATCTTGGTCATTATGAGCGTTATTTAAACATTCCAACGTCTCAAGCAAACAATGTTACTACAGGTAGAATCTATCAATCTGTAATAAATAAAGAGCGTAAAGGAGAGTTTTTAGGAAAAACGGTACAAGTAATTCCTCATATTACAGATGAAATTAAACGTAGAATTCAACTTTTAGGTGAAACTGGCGATTACGATATAGTAATTACAGAAATTGGTGGAACTGTTGGTGACATTGAATCTTTACCTTATGTAGAGTCTGTAAGACAACTCCTTTGGGAAAAAGGAGAAGAAAACGCCATTGTTATTCATTTAACTTTAGTGCCTTATTTAGCCGCAGCTGGTGAATTAAAAACAAAACCTACACAACATTCAGTAAAAATGTTGATGCAAAGTGGTGTAAGCCCAGATATATTAGTGTGTAGAACAGAGCATGAAATTTCTGATGATATTAAACGTAAACTAGCTTTATTCTGTAATGTTAAGAAAGAAGATGTTATACAATCTATAGATGCAGAAACTATTTATGATGTTCCTAATTTAATGTTAGAGCAAAATTTAGACACTGTTGTTTTAAATAAGTTGAAACTTTCTTCTAAAGGTGAACCAGAATTAAAAGTTTGGAACAACTTCTTGAGAAAACATAAAAACCCTAAGCACGAAGTAGAAATTGCTTTAATTGGTAAATATGTAGAGTTACACGATTCTTATAAATCTATTACAGAAGCTTTTATTCACGCAGGCTCTTCTAACGAAACTAAAGTGAAAGTACGTTGGGTACATTCAGAAAGCTTAACACCTAAAAATGCAGAGAAAAAATTACAAGGTGTAAACGGAATTTTAGTTGCTCCTGGTTTTGGAGATAGAGGAATTGAAGGAAAAATTAGAGCTGTAAAATATGCACGTGAAAACAACATTCCTTTCTTCGGAATTTGTTTAGGAATGCAAATGGCGGTTATAGAATATGCTAGAAATGTTCTTAATCTTGAAGGAGCTTCTTCTACAGAAATGAATAAAAGTGCAAAACACCCAGTTATCAACTTAATGGAAAGTCAAGAAAATGTAACTGAAAAAGGTGGTACAATGCGTTTAGGTGCTTGGGATTGCGAGTTAAAGAAAGGTTCTAAAGTTTACAAGGCTTATAAATCTGAATTAATTAGCGAACGTCACAGACATCGTTTCGAATTTAACAACGATTATTTAGAGCAAATTGAAGCTGCTGGAATGAAAGCTGCAGGAATAAATCCAAAAACTGGTTTGGTAGAAGTTGTAGAAATTGCTTCTCATCCTTGGTTTGTTGGGGTACAATATCATCCAGAATATAAAAGTACAGTGTTAAAACCACATCCTTTATTTGTAGATTTTATTAAAGCGGCTCTAAAACAATCTAAAATATAGCGTTTAAAAAACGGAACGTATTTTGAACTACAAACAACATCAACAATAACAGTAGTAAAATCAACTAAAATATATACAGTTTTGCTACATTTGTCGGCTTTTTCTTTTTAGAAAAACTTAAAAATGACAAATTGACATTTAAAATAAAACATGGAACAAAAAAAATTTGACGTTAATTCCTTTATTGGAATGCTTCTTTTAGGAGGAATTATTATTTGGTGGATGAATACCAACAAACCAGAAGAAGTAAATACTGAAACTACTACAAATCAACAAGTAGTAGATTCTTTAAAAAACACCAATTCTCAAAACACTTTTACTGTTAACGAACCTGTTTTTGCTAGTGATTCTTTAAAACAAGTTGCTTTAACAAATCAACTAGGTGCGTTTGCACAAAGTGCTATTAACGGAACAGAGGGAACTTCAGTTTTAGAAAATGAATTAGTAAAATTAACTATCGACAATAAAGGTGGGCAAATTAAAGAAGCGTTAATTAAGAAGTATAAAACATACGATTCTCTTCCTTTATACATGATAAAAGACAACAATGCGTCTTTTAATATTAATTTTGGAACAACTGATAACAGAATTTTAAATACAAAAGATTTATTTTTTGAACCAACTGTTACTAAAAACGGAGCGAACACAGTAATTTCAATGAAATTGAAAGTATCTGACACTCAATTTTTAGAATATAGATATGAAATTAAACCAAAAGAATATATGGTGAATTTCGCTGTTCGTTCGCAAGGTTTAAGTAATGTAATTAACTCTTCTAACCCAATTAATTTAGATTGGTCTTTAGATGGTTATAGACATGAAAAAAGTTTAAAGACAGAGAATACAATGTATTCTTACTACTACTATAAAACAGATGATGAAGTAGATTATTTAAACGCTGGAAATACAGAAGTTATAAATGATGTAGATTGGGTTGCTTACAAACAACACTTTTTTACTTCTAATTTATTAACAGAAACTCCTTTTAACAACGCAACTGTTACTTCTACAGACTTGGTAAAAGATGAAGAAATTGATACTGTTTTTACAAAACGTTATGAACTTAAAACTCCTTTAGCTTTAACTAACGGAGAATTAAATTATAACATGAAATGGTTTTACGGCCCAAGTGATTATAATTTATTAAAAACCTATGAAGGAACAGATTTAGACCAAACAGCAGATTTAGGTTGGGGTATTTTTGGTTTCTTAAATAGAACTGTTTTCTATCCTGTATTTAATTTATTAAAAGGTTTCTTATCTAACTACGGATTAATTATTATTCTAATGACCATTGTTGTTCGTTTAATTATGTCTCCGTTAGTTTATAAATCTTATTTATCAAGTGCAAAAATGAAGGTTATTAGACCAGAATTAACTGCATTAAATGAGAAATATCCTGGAAAAGAAAACGCTATGAAGCGTCAACAAGAAACCATGGCAATTCAGCGAAAAGCTGGTGTAAGTATGATGTCTGGTTGTATACCTGCGTTGTTACAAATGCCTGTATTCTTTGCTTTGTTTAAGTTCTTTCCAACAAATTTAGCTTTAAGACAAGAAAGCTTTTTATGGGCGCCAGATTTATCTTCATACGATACAATCTTTACATTACCATTTACAATTCCTTTTTATGGAAACCACGTAAGTTTATTCCCAATTTTGGCTTCTGTAGCAATTTTCTTTTACATGAAAATGAACCAAAGTCAACAAGCAAATATGCAAGCACCAACGCAAGAAGGAATGCCAGATATGAGTAAAATGATGAAGTATATGATCTACTTCTCTCCTATTATGATGTTATTCTTCTTTAACAACTATGCTAGTTCATTAAGTTTGTATTACTTTATTTCTAACTTATTAACCATTGCAATTATGTTGGTAATTAAGAATTATGTAATTGATGAAGATAAAATTCATGCACAAATTGAAGAGAACAAAAAACGTCCTGAAAAGAAGAAAAGTAAATTTAGAGAACGTATAGACTCTGCAATGAAACAAGCGCAAGAACAACAAGCGCAACAAAAAAAAGGTAAAAAATAGCAAGTAGCACTTGCAGTCAGATTATAAAAACCGAAACTTAATTGTTTCGGTTTTTTTTTGAGCTTGAAAAACTGGTTTTACTTAATCAATATTTTGGCTAAAAAAAAACTAACTTCGTAACGAGAACTTAACTTGTTTCTGTAACTAAACATTATAACGTTACCTTTTCTAGTTAACTTTGGCAATCTTAACAAAACAAAATGGAATTAAAAGATAAAACAGTTTTAATTACTGGTGGAGCATCTGGAATTGGTAGAATAATGGTTCATTTAATGTTAGAACGAAAAGCCAAAGTAATTATTTGGGACATTAATCAAGAAACCATAAATGAAACAATAGCTGAATTTTCTAACAAAGGAGAAATATTTGGCTATAATGTTGATGTTTCTAATCTTACACAAATTAAAGATACCGCTAAAAAAGTGAAGTCGGAAATTGGTATTGTTGATGTATTAATAAATAATGCTGGAATAATAGTTGGAAAATATTTTAATGAGCATACAGCTTCCGATATTTCTAAAACAATGGAAATTAATGCAAATGCACCAATGCATATCACATTAGAATTTATTAATGACATGTTGAATAATAATTCTGGTCATATTTGCAATATAGCTTCTTCTGGCGGATTGGTTTCAAATCCTAAAATGTCTGTTTATGCTGCGAGTAAATGGTCACTAATTGGTTGGTCTGACAGTTTACGTTTAGAGATGAAACAATTAAATAAAAAAGTAAATATTACTACAATATTACCCTACTATATTAATACAGGAATGTTTGATGGTGTAAAATCTAAAATTCCTATTCTTGAACCAGAAGCTACAGCATTAACCATTATTAAAGCAATAGAAAAGAATAAAAAATTAATAAGTATACCTGGTTATATCTACAGATTTACACGTTTTGGGCAAGCATTTATGTCCATTAATGTTTTTGACTGGTTTGCTGGAGACCTATTAGGAATTTATAAAACAATGGAACATTTTACAGGTAGAAAAAAATAATCTTTAAATTTTTGGAACTGAATAAATATAACTTATTTAATAAAAGAATTTGCTCATGTTTATACAAGAGCTTGCAAACAAGTTTAGCCCTGATTGAAACGGCATCCTTTTTTATTTTTCATAAAAAAGATATAGTGGAAAGCAGGAAATAGCTTCAAAAAATTAATCTTCAGAATTAGAATCGGCATCAGTTTCTTCTTTTGGTTCTTTAAACTTACGAGTTCCTTCATACAACTCATATTTTACAAACTTACAGTTTAAATCTCCGTTTTTAAGAGCAATTCTTTTGGAAGTTCTTAAACCAACAGCCTTTAAAGCATCTGTATCTGAAGTAATTAACCAAGCTGTAGAACCAGGATAATTGTGTTTTAAAGTATCGCCAATTTTCTTATAAAATTCTTCTGTATCTATATTTAAACGCTCGCCATAAGGTGGATTGAATAAAATAGTTGTGTTTCCAAAAACTTCTTTTTTAGAATTGAAAAAGTTAACGTGGTGTACGTCAATAAATTCATCTAAATTGGCACTTTCTACGTTTGCTTGCGCTTTTTGAACTGCAGATGGAGCTTTATCAAACCCCATAATTTTAAAGTGAGAAGAACGTATTTTCTTTAATAAAGAATCTTGAATGGTAAAATATAAATCTTCATCATAATCTTTCCAATTCTCGAAAGCAAAAAGTTTTCTATTGATATTTGCCGGAATATTATTGGCAATCATGGCTGCTTCAATAAGAATTGTACCTGAACCACACATTGGGTCTATAAAATTCTCATCTCCTCTATAACCAGATAACAACACCATTCCTGCTGCTAAAACTTCGTTTATAGGTGCAATATTTGTCGCTGTTCTATAACCTCTTTTATGCAAAGAATCTCCAGAAGAATCTAAAGAAACGGTTAACCATTCTTTATGAATATGAATGTGAATTTTTAAATCTGGATAATCTAAATCTACATTTGGTCTTTTGCTATATTTATGTCTAAAATAATCTGCAATTGCATCTTTAGATTTTAATGAAATATAATGCGAGTTTGATGTAAAATTCTTCGAATTTACTACTGCTCCTATTGCAAAAGTGCCTTCAGTTTCTAAATAGTTTTCCCATTTAATTTTCTGAATTGCTTCGTACAAATCTTCTTCATCGTAAATTTTACAAGTTTTTATCGGTTTTAAAACACGAACAGCCGTCCTTAAAGCAATATTTGCTTTGTACATAAAACCAGTATCTCCTCTAAAAGTTACACTTCTAATGCCTTCTTTTACATCTTGAGCTCCTAAATTTTTCAGTTCTTCTGCCAAAACACCTTCTAAACCGAAAAGTGTTGTTGCCGTCATTTTAAAATCGTTATTCATACCTATAAAATTGATTGCAAAAGTACACTTTATTGTTTGAAAATAGAAGTTTGAAGCGTGAAGTATTACTTTGTTAAAATTTCATTTTATACGCCGTAAGATTTGTTTACTTTTACAGACTTAATCTACTTATGAAAACAAAAGATTGGTTTACAGATTGGTTTAACACCTCTTATTATCACATTTTATATAAAGATAGAAATGATGCTGATGCGCAGTTATTTATGAGAAATATTACCTCATTTTTAAGCTTGCCTAAAACCACGCATATTCTAGATTTACCTTGTGGTAAAGGTAGACATGCTGTATTCTTAAATTCTTTGGGTTATAAAGTTACTGGTGGAGATTTGGCTGAAAACTCAATTAAATATGCTAAAAAATTTGAAAATGAAAATTTGAATTTTGAAGTGCATGATATGAGAAAGCCTTTTAATAATACTTATGATTCCGTTTTTAACTTATTTACTAGTTTTGGTTATTTTGAAGATGATGCTGAAGATATTTTAATTCTAGAGAACATAAAAAACGGATTAAACAAAGATGGTTTTTTTGTTTTCGATTTTTTAAATGCAGAAAAAGTAAAATTAAATTTAGTAAAAGAGGAAGTTAAAGTTGTAGATAATATTACTTTTAACATAAAAAGAGAGATTAAAAATGGGTTTATATTTAAACATATTTCTTTTTTTGCTGATGACAAACAACATTCTTATACAGAACAAGTAAAATATTTAGATTTGCCAAAAATGACTTCTTTTCTTGAAAAAGTAGGTTTTAAAATTGAAAACGTTTTTGGAAATTACAGTTTAGATAACTACAATCCTAAAACATCTGATCGTTTAATTATTGTTGCAAAATGAGTTACTTATTATTAATAGCATCTGTATTTATTGGTTCTGTATTGGTTTTTATCTTAAAACCAAACAAGAAAATTGTACGTTTATTATTGGCTTTTAGTGGCGCATACTTATTATCTGTAACCATTTTACACTTATTACCAGAAGTTTATACAACCATTAATGATACTAAAAGAGTAGGAATTTTTATCTTACTTGGTATCATTTTGCAATCTGTTTTAGAGTCATTTTCAAAAGGCGCAGAACATGGGCATATTCACATTCATTCAGATGGAAAAGAATTTCCAACTTTGTTATTTGTAAGTTTATGTTTGCATGCTTTTTCTGAAGGTTTGCCAATACATGATGCAAATGATAATTTATTGTGGGCAATTGTTGTTCATAAAATACCTATTGCTATCGTGTTAACTACATTTTTAATTCAGACAAATTACTCAAAGAAAATTACTTTTATTTTCTTATTAGCATTTGCTTTTATGAGTCCTTTAGGTGTTTTATTAGGAGATAAAATTCAGTTTTTTACTACCTACTCTACTGAAATTACTGCTTTTATCATTGGTGTTTTCTTACACATTTCTACTATTATTTTATTTGAAAGCTCTGAAAACCATAAATTTAACTTGCAGAAATTTATTGCAATTCTTCTAGGGATTTTACTTACCGTTTTTACTTTATAATTTTTTACCTATTTTTAGTGAGATTAATATACCTATTTGTAGGTATGTATTTGTTTTAAATATTTATAATATTTGGAATATGAAAGAATTCTATTGTTTAGAATCAATAACTTACAAACCTCAACCCATTGGATCTAATTGGTGTTGGGCTGCATGTTTATCTAATTTTATTAATAATTTAGATTCTATTTCTAATATTGGGGTAGAACAATGTGATTTGGTAAATTATTATAAAAAATATTTAAAAAAAGTTGATAATAGCTTTAATTATGATGAAGAAAATTGTTGTCCAGAAAACTTAAAAAATTCTTGTAATATTGGAATGAATGATAAACACTTTCCTCATATCCTAAAAAAAATAGGGTTTGAATGTGACACTTATGAAACCATTCAAAAATTAAATTCGTTTGACTTTATTGTAAAAACACTTAAAGAAAACCTTTGTCCAATAGTTGTAAAAACAAAAACTTCTGTGGCTCATGACATTTTAATAACGGGATATGGAAGTTTAGGTGATTGTAAGTATATATTTATTAGCGACCCTTCTAGAAAATATGACGAAATATATTTTGAGTTGGAGAATTTTAGAGAAAAAATTAAGTATGCTGAAAAGTATTGGATTTTAAAAAAATCTAAAAAAAATAATTCTGAAAAAGAATATCTTTTAAGAGATACCAAAGTTGAAGATTTAATTTCCTTTCCAGATTATAAAATGAAAGTATCAAAACATAATATATTATTCAATTATTATAATAATCAACCTAATAATAGTTGTTTCCCATATATACCAAGAAAAATTGTAAATAATTTTATAGGAATAATTGTTCAGAAATTTTTAAACACTAAAGGAATTATATCTAATGAAAGTATAAATATAAACAATGGAAAAATGTATATAGGTGATTATGCGTATTATGGTAATTACAGATTAAAAAAAGGAAAACTACAGGTAAAACCAATAAAGTTTCCTTACAATTATAATTTAAAAAAAGAATGGGTAGACTACTACACTCTTCTAGATAAACTAAAAAACTTACCAAAAATAAAATTTTTTAATAATTAAAACTTAAAATTATGGCTCACGAAAATTTAAAATTTAGACTTGATTTAAATGAAAGAAATGATTGGCAACCTATTTTAGCCACACAAGAGTTTGGCACTTTTTTTATGGTTTATATAAAGTTTAAGGACTTCATAGAAGAAAATAATCAGGGTTTAAGTATTAAATCTTATAAATGTGATTTCAAACTTCAAAATTTTAAAGGAGATATTACAATTGGTTTTTCTAACAATACTCCTATTTTAACGTATCCTGATGGTACTAGACCTTATGATAATGAATTAAACGCATATATTAACATTGTAATACAACCATTTAACCTTAATCATGAAATTAATGATTGTAATTTAATTGTTACACAACCTTTGGAAAAAGGTTTAATTTTACAAACATATTATGATAGAGTAAACCCTCCAATTAATATCTCAGATCCTTTGCATCCAGAAAAATCCTTATACTTAAATCCTAATAAACTTATTAGAGATGGAGAGTTTTATTCAGAAATTTCTACAAGAAAGCTTGGGGATACAAACCCTTTTCCAAATCCTAATGATGCTGGCTGTAGAAATGGGCTTTGTGTTGCCGACAGACTAATAATCGTTTAATGAAAAAAATAATATTACTTTTTTTTATATTTTCCTTCTACCACTTTAATATATCTGCAAATAATGGAGTAAAAGATTTTTTTTATCAAATTAAAACTAATAATTATAGTTCTGCAAAAATAGAGCTAGAATTAATAGAAAACTACAATCTAAAACTTCTACTAATAGATTATTACAATTTTATTTATAATAGTGATATTTCTTTTAAAAACTCAACTGATAAATTAAAACTAAATAATGAGTCTGAATTAATCATTTATCAACTGAATATAGGTTTAAAAGAATATTACGGAAAAGGGAATGAAATACTTGCTTTTAAAACTTTAAAGAAAGCATTATAAAAAGCATTAAAGAATAAAGATAAGATTTTAATATGTGAAATTAGCAAAGCAATACTAGAAATTTATGAGCATTTTTCATCTAATGTTTTAGATAAATCTTTTAATTATTTTTTAGAAATTCATAAAAAACACTCGTATGACAAAATTGAAAAAAACATAAATAAATTATATAATTACATCATAAATATAAGATATAATTATGAAAACAAAGTTTTAATAAAAAAATTATTTAATAAAACTAATGATACAATAAACCTTGATTTATCATATTTATTAAAAACCAAATTATGCTTGGCTAACGCCATTTACCATTTTAAAATAACCGAGAATTTTAAAATGAGTCAAACTTATATCAAAGAAACATCTACTTTACTTAAAGATAAAAAAGGGTACTTTGAAACTGAAAAAAAAATTTCTTCACAGATTATTTTAGGTGCATTATTATTTTTAGACAAAAAAAATGAACTTGCACTTCAAAAATTAAAGGAAGTTTCTATTGATAATGAACATTTTATTTACAAAATACAAAGTAAATATAAAAACTATTGGCTTTATAAAGTGCATAGTAAAATGAATAAAATAGATAGTCTAATTTATTTAAATGAATATTTAGAAATAGAAAGAGAATTAAACCATTCAGCTAGTTTAGCTAGTGTTTCAGATTTAGAAACAAAATATCAAACAGAAAAAAAAGAAAAAGAAAACCTTCAACTTAAACAAGATAATCTTGAGGCAGAAGCAAAAAGAGTAAAAAACAGAAACTTGTTAATTGGCTCTCTCCTATTCATTTTATTAGCAGGAACAATTGGAATTTTATCATTAAAAAACTCTAAAAGAAAAAGAAAACTTGCTGAACAAGAAAAAGAACTAGAAACACAGAAAAATCTTACACTTCTAAAAGAACAAGAACTAACGACCATAAATGCAATGGTAGATGGACAAGAAAAAGAACGCAAACGAATTGCAGAAGACTTACATGATAATTTAGGCTCTGTTCTGGCAACTTTAAAATTACATTTCGAAAACCTTCAAATAAACAAAGAGAAAAAGAAAATAAACCAAGACGAATTATTTAACAAAACAGAAAGTTTAATTGACGAAGCTTATTTAAAAGTTAGAAGTATTGCACACGCAAAAAATGCTGGTGTTATTGCAAACCAAGGTTTACTAACTGCTGTAAAAATGATGGCAGAAAAAATTTCATCTGCAGATTCTATTAAAATTGAAGTTATTGATTTTGGGTTAGATAAACGTTTGGAAAACAGTTTAGAAACAACTGTTTTTAGAATTATTCAAGAATTAATTACCAATATTATAAAACACGCAGAAGCGAAAAATGCGACCATTAATATCTCTTTATATGATAAAAATCTAAACATTATCATTGAAGATGATGGTAAAGGTTTTGAAGTGAAGAAAGTAAATTTAAAAGGCGGAATGGGAATTTCATCCATAAAAACAAGAATTGAGCACTTAAAAGGAACTTTTGAAATTGATTCCATAAAAGGTAAAGGCGCATCAGTTATTATTAATATTCCTATTGAATAATTATTAGTTATAACAACTTTTTCCTTATTTTACAAATTAATATACCTATTTGTAGGTATGTATTTATTTTGAATATTAAAGATATTTGAAATGTTATTAATCAGCTAAAAATCAACAAATATGAAAAAAATTATACTTATTATTTTATGTATTGGTCTTGTTTTAACTTCTTGTAAAGATAAAAAAAGTAAAAATGAGAAGGAAAATGAAAGTAATGAAAAAAAGTATGAGTTAAAAACTCAAAAATTAAGCATGCTATCAAAAATAGATACAATATCAGTAATACAAGCTTCTAAATACAAACGAAACCTAGAAGTTATTCAGGATAGATTAAGTAATAATACTAGAGAAAGTTATTTTAATTATCGTACAAATTCAAATGGCATCAAAATTATTGATACAATCAAAATAAAAATTGCGGTATCTAATAAAAACTTTGAATTTAAAAGTGTAACTAACTTAATGAAGATTAATAACCGTGGTTTAAAAGCAATAGCTATTCATATTAGCGATAGCACCACAAATAAATCATGTAATAAGCCTAAAACTCATATTTTAGAAATTTCTATACCTATCGATCAAATACAACCACATATTATCAACAATGATGAGTTAGTATTATCAAAAGGTGACAAACTAAATGTTATTGTGTTAAATGATGATATTAAAAGCTTTTCTTCATATAGTTCTGATGTTTTTATTGAGTTAGAAAATTATATATTAAAAATGGGGGGAATGATATATGGATGTAATGACTTTAGCGCAATGACAGAAAGGTTAAAAGTTTTATTAAAAGAGCAAAAAGAAAGTCCATTTTATGAAGAATATAATGAAATGGTAAAAATATTACTTAAACCTAAAGAAGGTGGTGGTGGTGTAATAATTGAAGGCCCATAAATGTTAGATAAAACATCTAAATATCTAAAAAAACTACAATTTATAATATTTATAATTTGTAGTTTTTCTTATGGTCAAACTTCTAAATTAGATTCTGCATATTATTATTTTAATAAAGCAAAGCAATTTGATTATCAAAATAAACATTTTAGAGCTTATGAAAATTATATAAAATCTCTAAAATTATATGAAAAAATAAATGAAATAGATAGTGTTGCCAAATGTAATATAGTGTTATTTGAACTTATCGAATCACAAAATGATTTAAACAAAAATTCTAAACCCTATTTAGATGCATACTATACATACGCTTTACAAAAAAAAGATACCTTATTTATACTAAAATCTTACAACAGATACGCCCAAATTTATTGGAATCGAGATACAATAGCAAAATCTAGAAATTATTATAATAAGTTTTTAAAACTTGCAAATTCTAAAAATTTTATAAAATATAAAGCTGGTGTCTATTCTAATCTTGCATTTTTATACACAAAAAAAAAACCAGATTCTTCTACTTTTTATTATGAGAAAACACTTAAATACAAAAATCAATTATCTGATTTTCAGTTATTAGGTACATATATAAACTTTGCAGTTTTCTTGAAAAGTCAAAAAAAGTATTATGAAGCTATTCAACAATTAAAAAAAGCAGAACAATTAAACACTGGTAATTATAAGCTAAAATATAATAAAGTTATATATAGGAATTTTGCGAATTATTATAGTTTGGTAAACAATCACAAAAAAGCACTTCATTATTATAAAAAATACAACGCTGTTAGAGATAGTTTAAATAACACACAACAAAATATTGCAATTTCAGATTTAGACAAAAAATATCAAACAGCAGAAAAAGAAAACCAAATTCTTCAACTAGAAAAAGATAATTTAGAAACAGAAGCCAAAAGAATAAAAAACAGAAACATGTTAATTGGCTCTCTCCTATTTATTTTATTAGCAGGAACAATTGGAATTTTATCATTAAAAAACTCCAAAAGAAAACAAAAACTTGCAGAGCAAGAAAAAGAGCTAGAGACCCAGAAAAATCTTACTCTTTTAAAGGAACAAGAATTAACTACTATAAATGCAATGGTAGATGGGCAAGAAAAAGAACGCAAACGCATTGCAGAAGATTTGCATGATAATTTAGGTTCAGTTTTAGCAACATTAAAATTACATTTCGAAAACTTAAAAATTAATAGCGAAAAGAAAAAAATAGATCAGGAAACTTTATTTAATAAAACTGAAGGTCTTATAGATGAAGCATATTTAAAAGTACGCAGAATTGCACATGCTAAAAATGCAGGTGTAATTGCAAACCAAGGGTTGTTAACTGCTGTTAAAATGATGGCAGAAAAAATATCTTCTGCAGATAAAATTAAAATAGACGTTGTTGATTTTGGTTTAAATGAAAGAGTAGAAAACAGTTTAGAAATTAGTGTTTTCAGAATTATTCAAGAACTAATTACCAATATTATAAAACACGCAGAAGCTAAAAATGCAACCGTAAATATCTCTTTATATGATAAAAATTTAAATATTATTATTGAAGATAATGGTAAAGGTTTTAATATAAATAAAGTAAATCTAAAAAAAGGAATGGGAATTAATTCAATTAAAACTAGGGTCGAACACCTAAAAGGTACTTTTGAAATCGATTCTACCATAGGAAAAGGGAGTTCTGTTATTATAAATATCCCAGTAGAATAAATACCTACATGTAGTGATATTCTAAAAAGTGAAAAAACCTATTTTTGATAAAAAGAAAACTTATGATAACAATAATAATGGCAGAAGATCATCAAATGTTAATAGATGGTGTAAAATCTTTCTTTGAATATGATGAAGATATTAATATTATTGGCACTGTAAATAATGGAGAAGATTTAGTGAAATTAGTTTCTCTAAAACAACCAAAATTAGTTCTTACAGACATTAGAATGCCTAGAATGGATGGTATTGAAGCTACAAAAATTATAAAAAAACAATTTCCTCATATTCAAGTATTGGCCATGACAATGTTCGATCAACCAGATGCCATAAAACAAATGTTAGATGCGGGAGCAACAGGTTATCTTTTAAAAAATTCTGGAATTAAAATGTTATCTAAAGCAATTGTTACAGTTGCAAATGGAGAAACTTTTTTCGACCCAAATGTTGCTTTTAATTTTATGAATAATTACATAGATGAAAACGTTGTAATTGGTAAAACCAATAAAATTGTTTTATCTAACAGAGAAAAAGAAATTTTAAACTTAATTGCAAACGGAAAAACTTCTAAAGAAATTTCTGAAAATTTATTTATTGCAAAAACTACTGTAGATACCCACAGAAAAAACATGATTCGAAAACTAAATTTATCTTCTGGAAGCGAATTAATCAAATATGCAATAGACAAGAAATATCAATTCTAAAAGAGGAAACTACTCTAAAAACCTAACAACTCATAATACATTTACCTACTTATAGGTATGTTTTACAGTTAGTGCTTCATTTACTTTTGAAACAATAACTTAAACAAATATATTATGAAAAAAATTACAAAAATTTGTCTTGGCATTCTGTTGTTTAGCTGTTTAACAATTGTAGGCCAAAACTTCACTTCTAATTTAAGTGCCGTAGATTTAAGTACTGTAGATTTAAACAGCGTAAATGTTAATGACGAAATCATAGATGATAATTCTATAGAAACTTATTCTGGTAGTTTTATAATACAAGATGGTAATCTTGTGTTTAAATCTGATGATTGTACATTAAAAGGATCTGGAATGCTATTAAAAAGTATTTCTGGTAAAAGCTTTAAAACAAAAAAATGGATTAAAAAGGTAAAAAAAGAACCTAATAAAGAAATGCAATATGTTCTTATTAAAGGAGTAAAATCTTCCAATTCTCCTGTAATTTTTGTTAAGAAAGTAACAAAACCATTAAAAAAAGCAAAATCTTGGTCTGGTGGTAGTTCTTATCTATATCTAACTGCTGCACAAGAATTATATAAAAAAACAATTGAATTAAGAGAAAACTACGACTTATTTTCTGTTGATATAGAAGAAGTAGATGATCCTGTTTTAGGGAAAATTACAGAATACACGCTTTATGATTCTAAATGTAATAAAATGTCACCAGATGATATTAAAAAAATGAGCGATAAAGAATTAAATAGTGTAAATAACTCATTAAAAATTGGTGGTGGATTACTTCTAAAACAAGCCGCACTTACAGGTTTAGCAGCATTAAGTACGCAAGAAATTGCAACAGCAAGCATGTTCCAAAAAGTTACAATGGGTAAAGACGCTATTACTGCTGGGGTTTTTCAGGCAGCAATTATTGCTCAATTACCAAAAATAGTAAGCAATTTAAAAGAATCTAAAAAATATATAGATCAATTAAAAGCTGAATAATTCTTAAATAAGAAACATCATGAAAATTAAATCTATATATCTATTTACTTTACTAATATTATTTATAATTCCAAAAACGAATTCTCAACAAGGAGAAGATTATAGGTTAATTGTAGGTGTAGCAAAATTTACATCTACAAATGTTAAACAAGAACGTTTTGCAAATATGGTTTCAGAAAGAGTTTTAGATGTTTTAAACCAACAAAATAGATTTCAAGTTATAGATTTAGATGGAACTGCAAGAGAACAAGCAATTTCTAAATCTCAAGAAAATTATAAGTCCAAAAATTGGATTGAATCTAATAAATCTATTAGCGCAGAATATACACTTACAGGAGTTGTAACTAGTATTAAATTCATAAGATTAAATGCAGGTAAAGGCTATAAAGCTACCTTAACATATGCAATTAAAATTATTAATACAGAAAGTGGAGAAATAATACAGAATGGTACTTCTACTTTTACATCTACTAAAAGTGAAATAAAATTAACTCCAGAAAGTGCTTTACAAAGTGCTTTAACAACCACAATAGTTCCTTTAAGCAATTATTTTTCTACAAGTTTTCCTGTAAAATTGAATCTTGTTAGAATAGAAAAAGAGAAAAAAGAAAAAGCACAGGTTGTTTTATTAGATGGTGGCTCTAAAATAGGTGTTGTAGAAGGAACAAAATTTGAAGCTTATTTTATAGACAATTCTTTAGGTAAACCATTACCAAAATTTATTGGAGAGATAAAAATAACAAAAATTTTAAGTGAAGATTTTTCCGAAGCAAAAGTTACAGATGGAGGAAAAGAGATTTTTAAATATTTAAATGAGGGTAAAAAAATAATTTGTAAAAGCTTAAATAATGATTAATAAACTAAAATTTATACTAATTGCAACTACAATTCTTTTAATTACAAGTTGTGGTTCTAAAAAACAAGTAGCATTTTTTCCAACATCAGAAGTTACCTATCAAGATTACACTGGAGACATTCTTACATTAAGAGTTCTTGGTTATGGTGGTAATGAAAGTGCTGCAATCGAAGATGCACAAAGAAGAGCTATGGAAACACTTTTCTTTAGAGGGATTCCTAATTCTAGTATATCTAAACCTTTGGTTGGGTATAATGAGAATGAACTAAAACAAAGACACAGCTCGTACTTTAAAGACTTTTTTGGATACAAGAGATTTTTAACATTTATATCTGAAACCGCATTTATTGGTGGAGATAAACAAAAAGTTATTGCTACCAAAATAGATAAAAAGAATGGTGCAAGAGAAGATATGGTAGATGCTCTTGTTGTTGCTGTAGATGTTCTAATTAATGTAAAACCATTACGTAAAGATTTAGAACAGAAAAATGTGATAAGAAAATTCGGATTTTAAAATTAAAA